>JBLMYC010000163.1:0-40325 GCA_050258075.1 Acidobacteriota bacterium | reverse complement strand
GCGCGCCAGACGTCGTCGCTCGTCGGCAGACGGCCGAGAAAGCGGACGTGCGGCCCGAGCGGTGCGGCGAGTCGGTGCAGCCGCTCGGCATCGGGGCCGTCGCCGGCGATCGCCAGAAGCGGCGCCGGGAACTCCTGGCGCAGCCGATCGACCGCCGCGAGCAGCAGATCGACGCGTTTCTCGCGCACCAGGCGGCCGGCCAGAAAGAGCGGCGAGCCGGGAATTGCCCGTGCGGCGGCGGCGCGGATGCGAGCGACCGGGATGCCGTTCGGCACGACCTCGACCGGCCGACCGCGGCGCGCGGCGAGACGCTCGCCGGTCAGTCGACTGACTGCGATCGCCGCGCCGATCCGGGCGGTGGCGCGCTCAACGAGCGCGAAGGCGGTGCCGCGCAGTGGGCCGGCGTAGCGGCGCCAGTACGATCCCCAGTACTCGTGCCAGGTGACGACCAGCGGTCGGTGCGCACGGCGGCAGCGCCGGGCGAGTGGCAGGAGGTGAGCGTAGGGGATGTTCGCCGTCTCGACGAGATCGTACGCAGTGACGTCCAGGCGCGAGCAGGCCCGGGCGAATCGCAGGGCTTCCGCGGCGCGCCGCTTGCCCTGCCGGTCGTACAGCTTCCCCGGTGGGCCGAGCGACAGGACTCGCGCGTTCTTGGCGACGTCGCGTGACGTCACCGTGAAGCCGGCGATCGTGACCTCGTGCCCGAGCTCGCCCAGAGCGGCCGCCAGCTCGTGGTTGCGGTGTTCGACTCCGCCGAGACTCTCCGGGTAGACACAGTCGTAGAGCAGAGCGATTCTCATCTGTCGGAGCGCTGCAGCCTGGCCAGGCAGGCGAGGCCGAGCGCGGCCTGCGCGACGATCGCCAGCAGCTGGTGCACCAGACTGAAGGCAAGCACGTCGGCGGCGCGGGCCGCCGCCGTGGCACCGGGCGCGTACCTCGAGAAGAGCAGGACTTGCAGTGCCTGGACCGTGCCGAGCCCGGAGGGAGTGATCGGCAAGGCTCCGACGAGGATCATCGAGGGGATCCAGATCACGGCCTGGATCAACGGCAGCTGGATCCCCCAGATCCTGAACGCACCCCAGTGCAGGAGGACGAGCAGAGCGACGTGCGGCGCGCGCGCCGCCGTGGCTCGAATGTGCCCCATGACACCGGCGTCGAAGAGCGGGACGAGGAGGCGGAAGGGCACGTGACGCGCCGGGAGGGCCGCGATCAGGAGCAGATAGAGCAGCGCGGCGATCGTCAGGCCGGCTGCGAGCATCCGGTAGGCCGAGTTTCCCGCCTGCGGAGCCCACTGGCCGGCGGCGCTGAACAGGACCAGCGCGAGGCCGTTCACGACCAGCAGCAGCGCCACGGCCGCCGCCGCGCGCGAGGCCCGCGCTCCGGTGCGCACCAGATAGACGCCGGTGCCCCCCTGGCCGAGGGCGTAGCTCAACAGGCCGAGGATGTAGCTCGCTCCCCGCATCGCCAGAATCTCACCGTACGGCCGCCTGATCTGCGCCGCGGCAAACGCGGCTTGGGTGGCAAGGGAGTCGAGCGGCCAGGCGGCGAGGATCTCCAGCACTACGTAGGGGATCAGGACCAGAAGAGGGGCACCGCGAAAAGCCTGGCGGAGGCCTTGCGGATCGACACGCGAAAAGAGGGCGGCGACGATGGCGCCAGCTACCAACCACGGCAACCAGCGCACGATCAGGCGTCTCGTGTCGGTCACGCGTCTCACCCGGCTGCTATATTCGAGCGCGGTGAGGAGGCTCAATCTCGGATGTGGCCGCGATCGCCGCAGCGGCTATGTCAATCTGGACGTCGTGCGGGTGCCGGGAGTCGACGTGATCGCCGATCTCGAGAGACCGCTGCCGTTTCGCAGCGCTACGTTCGACGAGGTCATCGCGGTACACACGTTGGAGCATGTCACGAACCTCTTGCCGCTGCTGCGCGAGCTCTGGCGGATAGCGGGCGCCGGAGCGGTGATCCGGATCACCGTTCCTCATCTGTCCTTCTTCGGCGCCTACACCGACCCGACGCACCGCCGCTTCTTCGGCTACCACAGCTTCGACTACTTCACGGAGGACGGCGTCTACAACTTCTACTCCGATCTACGCTTCCGCATTCGGCGCCGCCAGATCCTCTTCTACTGGATCAAGAACGAGAAACGCGAGGTCCCAGGGCGACTGCTCACCTGGTTGATCAATCGCTTCCCTCTGTTCTACGAGCGATTCCTCTGCTGGATGCTTCCCGCGAACGAGCTGTATTTCGAACTCGAACCACTGAAGCCCGTCTAGGGCTCGCTGCCCGGCGGTCCGGACGGAGCGAGCTTGGCGATCAGGAAAACGCCGTGCTGGCGGTCGAGCCTGGTCATCATGCGGGCCAGCGCGGGCGGCAGCGGGTAGTACCCGGCCGTCCGCAACGCTGCCACCCGGAACCCGTGGTATTCGGCGAAGTCGCGCAGGGCGCGAAAGCTGTAGATGCGCAGGTGGCTGTCCTCGGGCGCCCCGAAGCGATGGCCGCGCAAGGGGTCGAGCGGGTTGCCGAGCACGACTTCGTTCGACACGTGCATCGGCGGCGGCTGAAAACCGAGCATGAGCGAGACGACGTTGTGCCAGCTCGCCAGGTTGTTGGTCGAGATCAAGGCGTAGCCGCCGCGAGCGAGCACGCGCCGAAGCTCGCGCAGGAAATGATCGCTCTGGCGCAGGTGCTCGAGCAACTGGTTGGCGTGTACCACGTCGAAATGTCCGTCGGGATACGGCCAATGGGCCTCGAGGTCGGCCTGCGCGACGATCATGCCGCGGCCGGCGGCGGAGCGCACCCGATCCGGCACGGCCTCGATGCCGTGTACCTCGCGCGCCTCGAGGCGCGCAGCGAGCGCCATCGAGAACTTGCCGTCGCCGCAGCCGCAGTCGAGCAGGCGCCCGCCGGGGCGGGGATCCGCCAGCGCCAAGATCGCGCGGCGATTGGCCTCCTCGGTCGAGCGGAATGTGCGCTCGAGAAAGCGGCTCAGCATGCCGGGCATCGGGCTCAACGCCTCCGGATCAGCATCAGGTCGATCAGGAACGAGGCGAAGACGGTCTGCGCGCCCATGACCATCGCGGTCATCCCGAGGATGAAGCCGCGATGGGCGGTGAGCGGGCCGTAGCCGGCGTGCGCCCAGTCGAAGGCGATCTTCGCCTCGAGCGCCACGCCCGCGAGGAAGAGCAGCGCTCCCCAGAGCAGGCCGCGCTCGAGCGTGAACACGTTCAGGAACCGGCGCAGCCACTGTTGCGGGCGAGCGAAGCCGGCGCCCATCGAGAAGGTCTTCGCCAGCGCGTCGAACAGCACCAGGTTGTAGCCCAGGATCAGCAGCAGCACGCCCAGCCACAGAACGTGGTAGTCGAACGTGCGCCCGAGGACGACGCGCGGCCCGGTCGCGAACAGTGCGCTGAGCACGCCACCCACCAGCAGGCACAGCACCCCGGGGAGCTGGAAGAGCCAGGCCGGCGAGAAGAGCAGCATGAAGCGGATGTGCCGCCAGGCGTCGCGCATGCCGGCCAGCTTCGACTCGCCGATGCGGCGCCGGTAGGTGATCGGGATCTCCTCGATGCGCAGCCCGGCGCGCAGCGCGTTGACCACCATCTCCGAGGCGAACTCCATGCCGGTGGTGCGCAGATCCATGCGCTCGAACGCGTCGCGGGTGAGGGCGCGCATGCCGCAGTGCGAATCGGAGATCCGGGTCTTGAAGAACAGCTTCAGCATGCCGGACAGGATGGGATTGCCGATCCAGCGGTGGCTCCAGGACATCGCGCCGGGCAGGATCTCGCCCTTGAGGCGCGTGCCCATCACTAGGTCGCAGCCGCGGCGCAGGGGCTCGACGAAGGCCGGGATGGCGGTGAAGTCGTACGTGTCGTCGGCATCGCCCATCACCAGGTAGCGGCCGCGCGCCTCGGCGAAGCCGCGCAGGTAGGCCGAGCCGTAGCCGCGCCGGCGCTCGTGGACGACCCGCGCCCCGGCCCGCGCGGCGATCTCCGGCGAGCCGTCGGTCGAGCCGTTGTCGACCACTACGACCTCGCCTGCGACACCCATCTTCGCGAGCGCCGCGCGCGCCTTCTCCGCGCAGACCCCGACCCCCGCCGCCTCGTTCAGGCAGGGCATCACCACCGAGACCTCGAGCTCGGGCTCCGGCGAACGGGGGCGCGCTGGCTCGCTCAAGTCGAAACGGGAGGGTATCAGACCCGCGCCGCGACGAGCTCCTGGAGCAGGCGCTCGTAGGCGTCGGTGACGCGCTCCCAGTCGAAGCGGCGCTCGACCAGCCGCCGTCCGCGCTCGCCCATCGCGGCGAGCCGGGCGCGGGTCGGGGCCGGATCGGCGGCCAGGGCGACGATCGCGTCGGCGAGCGCGGCCACCTCGCCGGGGGCGACGAGGACGCCCGCGCCGGCCTCGCGGATCTCTGCCGCCATGCCGACCACCGGGGTCGTCAGCACGCCGCGGCCGCTCGCCATCGCCTCGAGCAGCACCAGGCCGAAGCCTTCCTGCGCGGCGGTCGTCGAGGGCAGGACGAAGACGTCCCCGGAGTGGAAGAACGCCGGCAGCTCGGCGTCGGGGACGAAGCCCAGGAACTCGACCGCGTCGCCGAGACCGAGCCGCGCCGCCTCCTCGCGGTAGCGCGGGAGCTGATCGCCGGCCCCGCCGACCCGCAGCCGTGCCGTCGCTCCGGCGTGGCGTGCGTCCGCCAGCGCCGCGAGGAGCGGGCTGAGGCCCTTGTAGGCGTGCTGAGCCTTGAGCACGGCGAGAAAGGTCAGGACCAGGCCCGGTTCGCTCGGCAGCGCCACCGGAGCGAAGCGCTCGGTGTCGACTCCCCAAGGGATGCTCAGGAAACGGGCCGGGGACGCGCGCAGCCAAGACGAGAGATCGCGATAAGCCGGGTTGGGCAGCACGACGCGTTCGGCGCCGCGCAGCAGGCCCGGCAGGAACAGCCGGTTGTACAGCCCGGCGACGAGTGCCCCGAGACCGCGCCCGACCACGTCGTTGTTGTACGTGAGGAGGAGCGGTACGCGCAGCCCCCGCGCGGCGCGCGCTGCGCCGTCGCACCACCACGGCGGCGTCATGTGGGCGTGCACGACGTCCGGCCGCGTGGCGCGGACGGTGCGCGCCACGCCGCGCGACAGCGGAGTGTCGGCGATGCGGCCGAAGACCGGCAGCCGGCGCACCGCGATGCCCGCGACCTCGGGCGGCGCTCCGGCCGGCACGTCGGCGCAGACGACCTCGACCGCGTGGCCGCGCCGCGCCAGCCGACGGCCGAGCTCGTACACCGTGGTCTCGACCCCTCCGACGTAGGGGTGGAAGCGGACGACGACCTCGGTCAATCGCATCGGCGACAGCACCGGGCGCGGCGAATCGGGCGCGACATGTCGGCTATTCTAGGGCCCCGATGAGCGCCGAGCCGTCGACCAGCACCTCCGAGCGCGGCCGGCTGGGCCTGGCCGCGGTCGCGATCGTCCTGGTCGTTGTCCCCTTCCTGCTCGTCCGCTTCCCGCCGATCACCGACCTGCCGCAGCACGCGGCGCAGATCCGACTGTTCGGCGAGGCGCTCGGCGAGCACGCCGATCTCTATCGCATCCAGTGGCTGACGCCGTATGGCCTGTCCTACGTCCTGCCCGCCGTCGGCTGGCTCCTAGGCGGTCCGGCGTGGGCCGGGCGACTGGGCTTCCTGCTGGTCGTCGCTCTGTGGGTCGGCGCCGTGCACTGGCTCGCCGTCCGACTGCGCCGCCCGGCGAGCGCGGCGGTGCTCGCGTCGGCGCTGGTGTTCAATCACACCCTGTACTGGGGATTCCTGAGCTTCCTCTTTGGCTGGGTGGTCTTCGTCGTCTGGCTGCGGCTGACCGAGGTCGAGCCGGACGCGCGCTGCGACTGGCGCGCGGCGGCGCGCCTCCTCGGCGGCGCCGCGCTGCTCTACTTCAGCCATGTCCTGTGGTTCGCGATGGGCTGTCTGTGGCTGGTCGTCGACGGGTGGCGAGCACGTCTGCCGTGGCGCGAGCAGTTCCTGCGTGGCCTTGCGGTTTCGCCGGTCGGCCTGCTGGCGCTGTGGTGGTATCCGACCCTGGGGCGCCGCGGCTTCGACTCGCCGGTCTACTGGCCGGCGAGCGTCTGGGCGCGTTTCGGCCCGTCGGGATTGAAAGACGCGGTGCTCGGCGGGCTGCGCGGCAATCTCGAGCCGGTGTTTCTGCTGGTGGTGCTCGGTTGGCTGCTCCTCGCCGCCTGGCAGCACCGCGCCGAAGGACGGGCGGCCTGGTCGCCGCGCCTGCTGCTGCTCGCCGGGGTCCTCTTCCTGCCGGCCGCCGTGCTGCCGATGGAGGCGCAGAACACGATTCACCTCGCCGAGCGCTGGATGCCCTGTGCGGTCGTGGCGCTGCTGCTCGCGGCGCCGGCGCCGCGCTTGCCAGCGGCGCTCGTGCGTTGGCTGCCCGTCGCGGCGCTGACGCTGTTCGTTGCCGGCACCAGCGTCTACTGGATCGCGTTCTCCAGCGTGGAGCTGGACGGACTGGCGCCGGCGGTCGCCGCCCTGCCCGAGAAGCCGCGGGTTCTCGGGCTCAGCTACTACCCGGAGAGCCTGATCATCCGGGGCAACCCGTTCATCCAGGATTTTGCGTACGCCCAGGTGATGAAGGGCGGCGAGTTGAACTTCTCGTTCGCCGACTTCGCCCCCTCGCTGGTCGTCTATCGCACCCCGCGCAGCGGCCCCTGGACCCTGGGCCTCGAATGGCTGCCGAACCGGGTGCGCATCTCCGACTTCGCCTACTTCGACTGGGTGATCGCGAGCGGCGACGAGGCCATTCATCGCCATCTGGTGGAGCGCGCCGGTCTGGTGCCGGTCACCAGCGGCACGCGCTGGCGCCTGTACCGGGTGCCGGAGGCGCTGCGCGCCCGCCGTCAGAGCGAGCTCGGCGGCGCGCTGCCGCCGGCCGCCACGCCGGTCGCTTCGCCCCCCGCCTCGGGCTCGACCTCCAGCCGGCAGGCCAGCCAGTAGCAGAGCTGGGCGAGGGCAATCCCCACGTAGATGTCGATCGCGTAGTGCCAGCCGGTCGCCAGCGCCCCCACGAAGGTCGCGGCGGTCGCCAGCGCGAAGAACAGGAACAGCGGTCGCGCGTAGCGCAGCGCGAAGAGCATCAGCAGCCAGAGGACGCCGACGTGCAGGCTCGGCATCGCCGCGACGCCGCGGGTCGGGTTGAAGGCGCGCAGCGTGCCGTCGCGCCCGGCGACGACTCGCGCGTAGTTCTCGGCCAGCATCGCCTGGGTCCCCTCGGCGATCGGCATCTGCCCCTCGACCGCCGCCCATTGCTGGCGGTAGGCGTAGATCGGCCCGAGCACCGGAAACGCGGTGTAGATCCACGCCCCGAGGCCCCAGATCAGCACCGAGGAGAGCATCAGGCGGCGGCGCAGCACCGGATCGGGGAACGCCGAGAAGAAGGCGATCGAGTAGAACACCGTCTTCAGCCACAGCCCGTACCAGACGTCGAGCCAGCGGAGCAGCGGGGTGCCGGCGAGCAGGTTGACCATGAACACGCTCGGCGAGACGCCGAGGTGGAGCAGGGTGTCCAGTCGCCAGGCCTCTGGATCGAACACCCGCCAGTGAACGAGCGGCACCGAGACCTTGAGCCAGAAGTAGGCGTAGGTGATCGCCATGTAGGAGATCCACAGCCGGGCCCAGAGCTGGAGCCACGAGAAGCTCGCGACCTCGCGCAGGTAGCCGCGCAGCGACTGGCGGCTGAGCGCGCGGTACAGGAGCACCAGCGGGATTCCAGCGAGCAGCGCCTTGCCGGTGATCGGCAGCATCGGCGGGATGGTGTAGCCGACCGTGTGCCAGTCGATGCGCAGGCCCTGGGCGCGCAGAAAGATGACGGCGCTCGCGACCACCAGCGCAGCGGCGATCTCGAACGGATAGATGCGGCGCCAAGTCGAGGCGCGGGCCGCGGCCTCAGAGGCCATACACGATCCACAGCACCGCCAGGCCCCACAGCGCGATGTTGAGCAGGAACGGCGGGTCGTGCAGGATCGCCTCGGTCGGGTTGCGCGCCCCCGGGCTCTGGTACACGAGGTACAGGTAGCGGAAGATCCCGAACAGCACCAGTGGCACGGTGTAGACCAGGTGCTCGGTGTGGAACTTCTGCACCGTCTCCGGTGCCACCGCGTACAGGGCGTAGGAGACAACCGCCGACGCCGTCACCACGTTGATCATCTGGTCGAGGAAGGCGGGCGAGTAGTGCTCGAGCACCCGGCGCTGGTCGGCCGCGCCGTCCTGCAGCAGGGTCAGCTCATGGCGGCGCTTGGAGAAGGCGAGGAACAGCGCCAGGAAGATCGTGCACAGGAGCAGCCAGCTCGACACCGGCGCCGGCACCGCGACCGCGCCGGCGACGACGCGCAGCACGAAGCCGGCGGCGATCGCCATCACGTCGAGGATCACGCGCTGCTTCAAGTAGAGTGAATAGGTCAGATTGAGCAGCACGTAGCCGCCGAGCAGCGCCGTGAACGCTGGGCCCAGGCGCCAGGCGGCGACGCCCGCCGCGACGGCGAGCAGCGTTGCCGCGACGAGCGCCGGGCCGACCCCGAGCGTGCCGGCGGCGATCGCGCGGTGACGCTTCAGCGGATGGCGGCGGTCCTCGTCGCGGTCGCGCACGTCGTTGACCAGGTACACGGCGCTCGCCGCGCTGCAGAAGGCGGCGAAGGCGAGCGTTGCGCGCAGCAGGGCGTGGGGGTCCTGGAGCTTCTGTGCGAAGACGAGGGGCGCGAAGACGAAGACGTTCTTCGACCACTGGGCGGGACGCAGCGAGCGGACGAGGGGCACGAGCACGGCGGGTATTCTACGGGGCTGGAGAGCCGGGAGCACGTGATCGACGCGAGACGGGATGGCGAGGGGTTGAGGCTGTGGGCGGTGGTGACTGCGATCGCGGCCCTCTGGCTGTGGATCGCGGTGCCGCTGGCGCTGGGGCGCGAGACGCTCTGCTTCCGCGACGTCTTCGGCAACAACTTCCCGGTCAAGGCCTTTGGCGCGGCGGAGCTCGCAGCCGGTCGGGTGCCGGCTTTCGACCCGACCGCGGGCCTCGGCCAGCCGTTCCGCGGCAATCCCGCCGCGCTGGCGTACTACCCGGACAACCTGCTGTATCGCCTGCTGCCGTTCTGGCGGGCCTTCAATCTGCATTTCGTGTTGCACTGGGGGCTCGCGGGGCTCGGCATGCTGGCGCTGCTGCGCGCCCGCGGCCGCTCGCCCGCCGCGGCGCTCGCCGGGGCGATCACCTACGCCGGCTGCGGCTGGTTCCTCGGCGCGCTGACCTTCTACAACCTGGTCACGGTCGCGGCGTGGTGGCCGTGGGTGCTGCTCGGCGCCGAACGCGGCGATCGCCGCGGCATGGCGCTCGGCGGAGTCGCGCTCGGGCTCGCCCTGCTCGGCGGCGAGCCGGTGACGGCGCTGCTCGGCGTGGTGCCGCTCGCGCTCATCTTGCACCGGCACGGGGTTCGGCAGGCGCTCGTCGTGGGCGGCACGATCGTCGGCCTCGGGCTCGTCGTCGCCTTGCCGCAGATCGTCGCGACGGCGCGCATCGTGGGCTTCGCCGCGCGGGCCGGCGAGATTGTCCCGGGCTCCTACGCGCTCCACCTAGGGCGGCTGGTCGAGCTGGTCGTGCCGCTGCCCCTCGGACGCCCGACCTGGGTCGGGCCGTACGGCTTCTGGGGCACGGCGCTGGCGCCGCGCGGCCCGCTCTTCCTCAGCCTCTATTTCGGAATCGTCGGGCTGTATCTGGCGGCGGTCGGCGCGCGCCGGACGCGGGGCGCCACCGCCCTGACGCTCGGCGGGATCGTGATCGGGGTCGCCGGCGGCTGGGCGGGGCCGGCGCTCGTGACGTTCTCGGCCGGGCTGCTGCGCTATCCGGAGAAGGCGCTGTTCTGGACCGCGCTCGGCGCCGCGCTGCTGGTCGCGGCGGGAACCGAGGAGGTGCTCGGCGGCGAGCGCCGGCGCGGCCTCGGCCCCGGGCTGGCCGCCGGCCTCTGTCTGGCGGCGGCCGCCGCCGCCGTGCTGCTGCGCGCCATCCTGCTCGACCAGGCCCGCGACGCGGCGGCGCGGACGATGCTCGGCGTCCAGGCCGGCGGGGCGGCCCTGGCGCTCGGACTGGCCGCGCTGCTGCTCGCGCTGGCGGCGCTGGCGGCGCGGCGGCGCAGCGGCGCCGCGCTGGTCGCGCTGCAGGTTGTGGGGCTGTTGCAGCTCGGGCCGCTGCTGCTGCGCGACGAGGTCGGGCCGTACCGCGAGCCGGCGGAGTGGGTGAAGCTGCTGCCGGGGTTTGCGGTGCATGACGTCGCGCTGTCGCAGCCGCCGTGGGGCCCGGTGCCGGCTTACCGCGTCGCCGGACCGCGCAGTCTGCTGCTGCGGGCGCAGGCCGCCGATCTCGCACCGACGCCGGGCGTGCGCTTCGGGCTTGCGGATCCGCTGCGCCCGGACAGCGAGGGCATGGGCACGCCGCTGCAGGCCCTGGTCATGGCCCGCGTCTCCAATGCGTCGTGGGCGGCGCGAGTGCGCTGGCTGCGGGCTCTCGGGGTGGACGCGATCGTCACCCACGAGGAGGTGGCGGTCGATGGCCTGAAAGAGATCGCCCAGGCCGAACGGCTGGGCGTGACCTCGCATCTGCTCGCGGTCGAGCACCCCGCCCCCGCCGCGTGGTGGCCGGAGCGAGTCGTCTTCGCCGCCGATCCGAGCGCTGCTGCGGCGGTCGTCGAGCAGGGACCGGACCCGATTGCGAGCCCGGCACTCTCGGCTCCGGTCGAGCAACGTCCGGGAGGGGTGGTCAAGGTCCTGCGCATGGAGCCCGACGCGATCGATCTCGAGACCCGTGGACCGGGTGGTGTCGTCGTCGTGCGCCGGGCCTACCACCGACTGTGGCGGGCGAGCGCCGAGGGCCAGACGCTCCCGACTCGAATCGCCGACATGGCGCTGCTCGCGGTCGAGGTGCCGGCCGGCGAGCACCGGGTGGAGCTGCGGGTCGGTGATCGGCCCGAGCAAGTGGCGTCGCTCCTGGCGGCGCTCGGCCTGGTGGGCGCGGCGTTGCTGGCGGCGCGACGATGAGACGCTTCGTCCTCCTCTTCGTCCTCCCCGGCGCGCTCGTCCTGACGCTGGCGATCGCGCCGCTCGTCGGCGGCGGGAGGACGCTCTTCCTGCGCGACGTCTTCAACACTCACCTGCCGATGAAGCACGCCGAGGCCGAGGCGTTGCGCGCCGGGCGGCTGCCGCTCGTCGACCCCTACCGCGCCGGCGGTCAACCCCTGCTCGGCAACCCGAACGCGGTGCCGCTCTACCCGGACAACGTGCTTTACCTCCTTGCCAGCGACCTGTGGGCGCTCAACGCGCACTTCTGGCTCCACCTGCTGATCGCGCCGTTCGCGATGGCCTGGCTGGCGCGCCGCCTCGGTCTCGCCCGCGAGGCGGCGTGGGCCGCCGGGATCGTGTACGGGACGAGCGGCTACGTGCTGTCGAACCTAAACTTCTACAACCTGATCGCCGGCGTGGCGCTCGCCCCGGCGCTCATCGCCGCGGCGCTCGAGGCGACCGGCGAGCGCCCGCGCCGCGGCCTGATCCTGACCGGCCTGCTGTGGGCGCTGCTGCTCCTCGCCGGCGAGCCGCTGCTCGCCGGGCTGGCGCTGCTCCTGGCGCTCGGGGCGCTCTGGATCCGGCCGGTCGAATGGCGGGCGCTCGGCGGGCTCGCGCTGGCGATTCTCGCCGGCACCCTGCTCGCCGCGCCGCAGTGGGTGGAGCTGCTCCGCATCCTGCCGCTCTCGTTCCGGGGCCACTTCGGCTACAGCGCCGCGAGCAGCACGGTCGAGTCGTTCGATCCGCGCCAGGTCCTCGAGTGGCTGCTGCCGTTGCCGTTCGGGCGCCTGGACTCGCTGGGCGCCGGCATGTTCTGGGGCAGCCAGTTCTACACCGGCCGGCCGCCGTACTACCTGGCGCTCTACCCCGGGCTGCTGGTGTTCGGCTGGCTGGCGGCGGCGGGGCGGCCGGCCGGCCGGCGGTTGGCGCTGTGGGCGTGGGCGAGTGTCGCGGTCGGCGTCTTCTTCGCCCTCGGCCGGTTCAATCCGCTGGCTGCGTTCGCGTTCCGGGCCGGCGCGCTGCGCTATCCGATCAAGCTCTGGCTGCTGGTCGCGATCGGCGGCTCGGTCCTGTGCGGGATCGGCTACGAGCGCACCGCGGCGCCGGACGATGCGGGTGCGCGGCGTCGGCAGAACGTGGCTCTGGCGACCGTGGCGGGTTTCCTGGCGCTCCTCTGGCTGGCCCTGGCCCTGCGTCCGGAGGCGATGCAGGCGCTGCTGCGCCGCGTCGTGCCTGCGTCCTTCCCCGATGCCTTCGTTGCCCACGAGCGTCTGCGCTGGGCGGGGCTGTGCCTGATCTCGCTCGTCGTTCTCGCGGCGCTGTTCGGCCTGTTGCGTCTCGCGCGTCACCGTCCCGCCTGGGCGGGCCTGCTCCTCGCCGCGCACGCCGCTGCGCAGCTCTGGCTGCTGCGCCCGCTTTACCCGATGGACGACGCGGCGCCGTACCGTGAGCCGCCGGCGCTCCTCGCCGACGTGCCAGGCGACGCGCCGGTCGTCCAGGGCAGCTTCCTCGATCTCTTCGGCGAGAACCGCATCACCGATGGCAGCTTCGCCGAGCCCGACCTGCGCTTCGTCGAGCGCCGGGCGTTCGCCGAGCTCTACCCGGCCGCCGGCACGCTGTGGGGTCGCCGTTACGAGCTCGACTGCTCGGCGGAGGGCCTCGACTCGTTCCTCGCCCGAGTTGCCCAGGGCGCGGTCGCGCAGCTCGATGACGAGCGCCGGATGCTGCTCCTCCAGGCCTGGGGGGTCGGGCGGCTGCTCCTCGATCGACCGCTCGAACCGCCGGCCGACGGGCATGCGCGCCTGGTGCGCGGGCTGCCGAGCTACGGGCGCGAGCTCTACGTCTACGCGGTCGAGTCGCCCTGGCCCGCGGCCTTCCTGGCGACACGGGTGCGCTACGCGCCGGACATCAACGCCGCGGTGGCGGCGCTCACCCGCCGGGATCCCGCCGCCGGGCCGCTCGCCGTCCTCCCCGGGTCCGGCGCGCCGCGCGACGTCGCGCCCGGGACGGTCGTGGTCGAGCGGCAGGACGCCGAGTCCTTCGTCGCGCAGGTCGAAGCGCCCGCCGGCGGCGTGCTCGTCGTGCAGCGCTCCCACCTGCCGCTGTGGCGGGCCCGTCTCGACGGCGCCGAGGTCCCGCTGCTCGCCGCGAACCTCTACCGGATGGGGGTCGAGGTGCCGCCCGGCAGCCATCGGGTGACCCTCGCAGTCGACCGGACGCCGCTTCGCTGGGGCTTCGCTCTCGCGGCCCTCGGCGCTCTCGGGCTGCTCTTCGTCGCCCGCGCCCGGCCCGAAGGGCCCTGAGGGACTGCTAGACTGGGCAGGTCTTGAGCCCCGTCGACGTGCCGGCCCGGCCCATCCGCAAGGTGCTGATCGCCAACCGCGGCGAGATCGCGGTGCGCGTGCTGCGCGCCCTGCGTGAGATGGGCATCAGCGGCGCCGTCGTGTACTCCGATCCCGACCGCCTCAGCCTGCCGGTGCTGCTCGCCGACGAGGCGTACCGGATCGGCCCGGCGCCGTCGCGCGAGAGTTACCTGCGCGGCGACGAGCTGGTGCGCCTGGCGCGCGAGATCGGCGCCGACGCCATCCATCCGGGCTACGGCTTCCTGTCCGAGAACGAGAAGTTCGCGGCGCTGTGCCGGGACGCCGGAGTGACCTTCATCGGCCCGCGCCCGGAGGCGATCGCGGCGATGGGCTCCAAGGTCGAGTGCCGCCGGCGGATGATCGACGCCGGGGTGCCGGTCGTCCCCGGCGGGCGCGATCCGCTGCCCGACCTGGAGGCGGCGAAGGCGTTCGCGCGCGAGATCGGCTACCCGGTGATGATCAAGGCAGCCGCCGGCGGCGGCGGCAAGGGCATGCGCATGGTGCCCGGCGAGGCCGACCTCGCCGCCGCCTTCCGCGCCGCCCGTTCGGAGGCCCAGGCGAGCTTCGGCGACGACGCGGTGTATCTCGAGAAGTACATCGAGAACCCGCGCCACGTCGAGATCCAGGTGCTCGGCGACCTTTACGGCAAGGTCGTCTCGCTGAACGAGCGCGAGTGCTCGATCCAGCGCCGCCACCAGAAGGTGATCGAGGAGGCGCCGTCGCCGGTCGTCACGCCGCAGCTGCGCCGCCGCATGGGCGAGGCCGCGGTCCGCGCCGCGTCGGCGGTCGGTTACAGCAACGCCGGGACCTGCGAGTTCCTGCTCGCGCCGAATGGCGAGTTCTACTTCCTCGAGATGAACACCCGCCTCCAGGTCGAGCATCCGATCACCGAGCAGGTGACCGGAGTCGATCTGGTCATCGCCCAGCTGCGCGTCGCGATGGGCGAGCCGGTCGGGCCCGAGCTCGAGGGCATCGAGCCGCGCGGCCACGCGATCGAGTTCCGCCTCTACGCCGAGGACCCCTACCAGAAGTTCCAGCCCTCGCCGGGGCGCATCCGCTTCCTGCGCTGGCCGCAGGGGCCGGGGGTGCGGGTGGACGGCGGCGTGTACGAGGGCGGCGAGGTGACGGTGCACTACGACCCGATGCTCGCCAAGCTCATCTTCTGGGGCAGCGACCGCGCTCACGCTCTGCGCCGTGCGGCGCGCGGCATGGAGGAGCTGCGGGTGGAGGGCATCCGCACCACCCAGCCGCTGTACAAGGCGCTGCTCGCCGACCCCGATTTCCTGGCCGGGCGCTTCGATATCGGCTGGCTCGACCGCCGCCTGGCGGCGGGTGAGCTGCGGCCGGCGAGGCCCGAGGGCGCGGTGGCCGACGACGACTTGCCGATTCTGGCGGCGGCGATCGAGCACTACGAGCGCAGCCATCGCCGCGCTGCGGCGCCGATCGCGCAAGGCGCGCGGCGCGCGGTGTGGCGCGCGACCGGCCGCAGCGAAGGGCTGCGGAGGAGCTGATGGAGCTGGTCGTCCGGATCGGCGAGCGCGAGGAGCGCGTGGTGGTGGAGCGCCGCGGCGACGGCGGCCATTACAGCGTGCGCATCGGCAGCGTCGAGCACCTGGTCGAGTCGGCGGCGGTGGGTACGGCGCTGCTGCGCAGCTTGCTGGTGGGCGGGAGGCAGCGCGAGGTGGCCGTTTACGCCGACGGCGACGGCCGCTATCGAGTCACCGCCAACGGCGAGATCCTGGGCGTCGAGGTGCTCGACCCGCTCGCCCGCCTGGCGCAGCAGGGCGCCGGGCGCGACGCCGCGGACGGGCCGCAGCGCGTCACCGCGTACATGCCGGGCCGTGTCGTCTCGGTCCTGGTCGCCGCGGGCGACGAGGTGCAGCCCGGCCAGGGCGTCGTCGTCCTCGAGGCGATGAAGATGCAGAACGAGATCCAGTCCGAGCGCGCCGGCGTGGTGGGTCGCGTCTTCGTCCGCCCCGGCCAGGCGGTCGACGGCGGCGACCCGCTGTTCGAGCTTGCTTAGGCCTCAGGCGGCGGGCCGCCGACGCGGCGCGACCACGTTCGCCATCAGCAGGCCGGCGACCAGAGAGATCGCGACGAAGGCCATGCGGAAGCCGGTCTCGACCCCGAACACGACGTCCTTGTCGAGCAGAGAGGCGACGCTTCTGAAGCCGATCGAGCCCGGCACCAGGAGCAGGATGCCGGGCACCAGGGTGACGAGAGCCGGCCGGCGCAGGAAGTGCGCGTAGAGATCGCTCGCGATCCCCACCGCCAAGGCGCCGACGAAGGCGCCGAGCTCGACCCCGAAGAGATCGCTGCCCAGCTGTCCGCCCTCGATCGCGATCACGCTGACCAGCAGGATCCAGGGTGCGTCGCGCGGCGCGGCGCGCAGCAATACGCAGAACGAGAGCGGCGCGACGACCAGTGCCAGGGCCCGTACCGCGCCGAGCGGTTCCCAGGGCGGCGCGGCGTCGCTGGCGCCGAACAGGGCGAGCGCCAGGCCTTTGCCGACCGCGACTCCGAAGCCCAGGGTGAGGAAGGTGGTGAGCGCCCCCATCAGCCGCGCCGTCCCCGAGACCAGATGGCGGGTGGCGAGCTCGGTCAGCGCCACGGTGAGCGTGAAGCCGGGGAGCAGCACGATCAGCCCGGCGAGGGTTGCGATGTAGATCGAGGCCGGGCCGATCCAGTGTGCCCCGGCGCCGGCCAGGAACGCGGCGAGCGCCGCCGCCACCGGCTCGAGCAGGCCGCGCAGCCGCGCCGCCTGGCGCTGGAACGCGACGCCGAGCACGCCGAGCGCGAGGCCGATGCCCGTCGCGATCAGAAGCTCGCGCAGACCGCCGCCGAGGAACAGCGCGGCGCCGCCGGAGCCGAGGCCGGCCGCGAGCAGCACCAGCAGCGGCGGGTACGGTGAGCCCGCGGCGTCGATCGCCTCGACGCGGCGCGCCGCCGCGGCGGCCTGGGACGCGTCGGCCTGCACGGTCTCGATCTCGCGCTGCAGCGCCGCCAGCTTGCCCAGGTTCACCTCGCCGGGCTCGACCCGCAGCATGTAGGTGTGCTGGCGGTCGTCGGGGCCGAACGCGCAGAACAGCGAGGTCGGGGTGGAGAAGAACTGCGACGCGATCGCGAAGCGGTCGGCGACGCGGGTCAGCGCCGCCTCGAGATGCGGCGCCGGATAGCCGTAGCGGTGCAGCGCCCGCCCCAGGCGGAGGAGGAGCGCCAGGGTGGGGCCTGCGGCAGCGGCATCCTCGGCGCGGTCGAGCATGAGGCGGGATTGTAGCGGTCGACGCGCGGTGCGGCGCCAGCCGGCTTTCGAGTAAAGTGGGCGGATGATGCTGGACCTGCTGACCAACACTCTCGCCTTTGTCGTCGCCCTGGGACTGATCATCTTCGTCCACGAGGGCGGCCATCTGATGATGGCGAAGGCATTCGGCATGCGGGTGCTGACCTTCTCGCTCGGCTTCGGCAAGCGGCTGTGGGGCTTCGAGCGCGGCGGCACCGACTACCGGGTTTCGGCGCTGCCGCTCGGCGGCTACGTGAAGCTGTTCGGCGAGAACCCCGACGAGTCGACCGGCGATCCCGGCGAGTTCCTCGGCCGGCCGCGCTGGCAGCGCGCCGTGGTGTTCTTCGCCGGGCCGCTAACCAACATCGTCTTCTCGGTGGCCCTGATCGCGGTGCTGTTCATGATCGGCATCGAGGTCCCCGACCTGCAGAGCATCCCGCCGGTTCTCGGCACGGTCGAGGCTGGCTCGTCGGCGGCGGCGGCGGGCTTGAAGCCGGGCGACCGCATCGTCGAGGTGAATGGCAAGCCGGTCGCCCGCTGGCAGGACGTCGGCTTCGAGCTGATGGCGGCGCCGGACCGTCCGGTGGTGGTGCGGGTCGAGCGCGGCAAGGAGCGCTTCGCCGCCACCGTCACGCCGGGCAAGGTGCCGCGCTACGAGTACGGCGACACCGCCGGCATGTTCCCGATCGTGCTGCCGCGGGTGGCGCAGGTGGTGGCCGGCGGCCCGGCCGAGAAGGCCGGATTCCAGCGCGGTGACGAGCTGCGCGCGGTCGACGGCAAGCCGATCACCGATGCTGCCGACTTCGTGGCCGCGATCGAGTCTCGCGCCGGCCAGGAGACCCGCGTCGAGGTTGCCCGCGGCGGCCGCAACCAGGTGATCACGGTGGTGCCGGCGGCGGAGGCGCGCGCCGGCGGCAAGGGCAAGATCGGCGTTTCGATCGGCGTCTACCAGCGCTACGGCCCGGCCGAGGCAGTGGTGCAGAGCGTGCGCTACAACTGGGGCATCGTCACCCAGACCTTCGCGGTGATCGAGAAGATCCTGTCGCGCCAGCTCGCCGCCAAGACGGCGCTCTCCGGGCCGATCGAGATCGCCGCGATGTCAGGGGCCGCGGCGCGCAGCGGCTGGAAGAGCCTGGCCTTTCTGATGGGCTTCCTCAGCATGTCGATCGCGGTCTTGAACCTGCTGCCGCTGCCCATCCTCGACGGCGGCAACATCTTCATCCTGGCGATCGAGGGCGTGCTGCGCCGCGACCTGTCGCTGCGCGTCAAGGAGCGCATCGCGCAGGTCGGCTTCCTGCTGCTGGTGATGCTGATGGTGATGGTCCTGTACTTCGACCTGGTGAAGACTCTGCCGGGGCTGTCGGGGAAACCCTGATGCCGGCCGGCGGCCGGAACGGAGCGGCGCGATGATTGAGGTAGGCCAGGAAGCCCCGAACTTCGACCTCACCTCGACCGAGGACGTGGTCCTCCAGCTGCGCGACGAGGTGCCGCGCACCGCGGTGCTGCTGTACTTCACCGCGGACCCCGCCGCGCCGCCGGCGCAGCGCGACCTCGCCGCCCTGGCGGCGCGCCACGCCGCGCTCTGCGAGCTGCGGGCCAAGGTCCTGGTCGTCTCGCCGGTGCCGCTCGCGGCGCTCAAGCAGGCCCAGCGTGAGCAGAAGCTGCCGTTTCCGCTGCTCCACGATGACCGGGATTTCGCGGCCGCGTACGGCGTAGTCGCGCCCGCCGCCGTGGAAGGGCAGCCGGCGATTCCTACCGCGCCCGGCTTGTTCGCGGTCGGACGCGACCAGAAGCTCTTCTACATCGCTCATCCGGCGGGCGACGTCGCCGCCGTGCTGCCCACGATCGAGGCGATGCTGCGGGCGCAGGGAAGGCCGACCGCGCGCTATCCCAAGGGCATCGTCAATCGCTGGATCGATCGCTGGGTGAACTGATCCGCACCCGCCGCTGGACGCCCGGTCCGGCGGCCCCGCTTTGTTAGACTGCGCGCGATGGCGAACCGCCTGCTGCGCCTGCTCGGGTCCGTGGCCTACGCCGGCCTGGTGCTGGTGGTCTTCATGCTCACCGCGTACTTCGCCTTCAGCCTGTTCGTCCGCAGCGGCGTGACCCACGTGCCGGATCTTGCCGGTCTCACCGATCAGGAAGCGACGGCGCTCGCTTCCGACCAGGGGCTGGCGCTGCGCGTGCGCCAGGAAGACAACGCGTACGACGACCGCATCGCGCCGGGCAAGATCCTGCGCCAGCGCCCGGGCGCCGGGAGCCTGGTGAAGCGCGGCGCGATCGTCGAGGTCGTGCTGTCGCGCGGCCCCCAGCGGGTCGCCGTCCCTGACGTGGTCGGCCAGGCCGCGCAAGCGGCCCAGCTCGCACTCGCCGCGGCCGGCCTGCAACCCGGCCAGACGCTGTCGGTGTACACGAGCGGTCAGGGCGCCGGCCTGGTGGCGATGCAGAATCCGCCGGCCGGCAGCCTGGTGTCGCGCGCCGCGCCCGTCGACCTGTACCTGTCGATCGACGACCCTGCCCAGACCTTCGTGATGCCCGATCTCGTGTATCGCGGCTACGACGAGGTGAAGAAGTTCTTCGAGCCGCGGGGGTTCAAGCTCGGCAACGTGAAGTTCGAGCCCTACGAGGGGATCGCGGACGGCGTCGTGCTGCGTCAGTTCCCGCTGCCGGGCCATCCGCTGCACCGCCGCGATGCGATCGCGCTGGTCGTGGCAGGAGCGGGGACGTGAGCATCCGCCTGGCGCCCTCGATCCTCGCCGCTGACCTCGCCGACCTCGCCGGTGCGGTCCGGCTGTGCGAGCAGGCCGGCGCCGACGCGCTGCACGTCGACGTCATGGACGGCCACTTCGTGCCGAATCTGACCTTTGGCCTGCCGGTCGTCGCGGCGATCGCGCGCCGCACCCGGCTGCCGCTCGACGTCCACCTGATGATCTCCAATCCCGACACCTGGGCCGAGGCCTACGTCGACGCCGGGGCCGCGGCGGTGACCGTGCACTGGGAGGTGACCACCCACCTCGACCGCGTGCTGCGGGAAGTGCGCCGCAAGGGGGCGCGAGCCGGCGTGGCGGTGAACCCGGCCACCCCGGTCGAATTCCTGAGCGACGTCCTCGACGGGGTGGACTCGGTGCTCGTCATGTCGGTCAACCCCGGCTTCTCCGGGCAGAGCTTCCTGCCGCAGGCGCTCGAGAAGGCACGGCGTTTGCGAGGGATGATCGCGGCGCGGCGTGCGTCGGCCTCGATCGCCATGGATGGCGGACTGGGGCGCGATACAATCCGCCGGGCGGTCGAGGCTGGCGTGGAAATCTGCGTCATCGGCTCGGCTGTTTTCGGCGCCGCCGACCCGGTCACCGAGCTCCGGGTGCTGCGCCAGCTCGCCAACCAGGAGATCGCATGACCCGCCGCCTTGCCGCCATCTGCGGTGCCCTTCTCGTCGCCAGCCTGCTCGCCAGCTGCAAGAGCAGTCCGGCGAAGGACCCGCTGCTCAACCTGTCGGCCACCGAGTCACTTGTCCAGGGCAAGCAGTACCTCGCCAAGAAGAAGTACAGCCAGGCGCGCAAGTACTTCACCCACGCCTTCGAGGCCGAGCCCAACTCCTCCGCCGGGCGCGAGGGCCTGCTGCTCGCGGCCGATACGCTGTATCTCGACGGTGCCAGCACCGAGCTGATCCAGGCCGAGGCGAAGTACCGCGATTTCCAGAACCGCTTCCCGACCAGCGACCGCGCCGCCTACGTGCAGTTTCAGATCGCCAGGTCGCTGGCCCAGCGCATCGAACGGCCCGACCGCGACCAGTCCGTGGCACAGAAGGCGCTCGACGCTTTCCGCGACCTGAAACGGCTGTATCCGACCAGCGAGTACGCGGCGCAGGCCGACGCCGAGATCCGCGCCGTCAAGCAGAACCTGGCCGAGCACGAGTTCATCGTCGGCTTCTTCTACTTGCGCTACGGCCTGCCGATGGCCTCGGTCAACCGCTTCGACTACCTCCTCCAGCAGTACCCGGAGTACCAGCAGCGTGACAAGGCCCTGTACTGGCTCGGGGTGGCCTACGAGCGCACCCGACAGCCGGACCAGGCGACCGCGACCTTCGCCAAGCTGCGCAGCGAGTTTCCGCACAGCGAGTTCCTGAAGAAGGTGCCGCAGGGGAAGCAGGGATGAGCGGCCGGCGCGGGTTGGCACTCGTCGTGTTGCTGCCACTGCTGGTGGCCGGCTGTGCCTCGACCGGGACCGGCGCCGCCGATCCGGCAGCGGAGATCGAGGCTCTCAAGACGCGGGTCCTGGAACTGCAGAGGAAGGCGGCCGTGGCGGAGGTCGAGATCGCGCGCTTGCGCCAGCAGGTGGGCGCGCTCGAGAGCAGCCGCCCAGCCGAGTCGCCGGCGGCGGGCGCACCGGCCGCCCGGCCGAGCGCACCGGCTCCGGGCGAGGCCGTGGTGCCGCCCGCCGCGCCGGCGCCGGCGATCGAGATCCGCGACCTCGACGAGCCCGCCGGCCTGCCGCCGGCCGCCGCGCCGCCGGCTGCCGCGCCAGCGCCTGCCCCAGCTCCAGGAGCGCGCCCCGACCAACCTGTCCCCGCGGCGGCGCAGGCGCTGTACGACGAGGCCTACACGCAGTACCACCAGGGTCGCTACGTCGACGCCGAAGCGGCCTTCCAGCGCTTCCTGCAGGCCTATCCGCAGAGTGATCTCTCCGACAACGCGGTGTTCTGGATCGGCGAGTGCCGCTCCGCGCGCGGCGATCTGAAGGGGGCCCTGGCGGCCTTTCGCCAGGTCCTGGATGCCTACCCGGACGGCAACAAGGTGCCCGATGCTTTGCTCGAGGCGGGCCAGTGTCTGCAGGGGCTGGGGGATCTGGATGGCGCGCGCGCGAGCTACCGGGACGTGGTCCGACGATTCCCGCAGAGCGCGGCCGCCGAGACGGCGCGGGAGAAGCTGGCCGCCCTTCGGTAGGCGGGTCCAGAGCCTCAAGCGATACTTGAGGCGTTGCAGGCTAACTCTTGACAACGCAAGGGAAACCGGTACCATCTCCGAGAGAGTTCGTTCTGTCCAGAGTGCGTCCAGCGCAGGAGGTTCCGGTATGAACCCTCGCTTTTTCCGCTTGCTCCCGGGTCTCGCTCGGCTGGTGCTCGCCGGCGCCGTGGTCGCTGCGTCGTCGGCCGGAATGGCGACGGCGTCCGACCGACCGCCCCACCCGCTGCACAAAGTCGGCGATCACTGGACCGCCTGGGAGCCGCCCACACCGGCCGCCGACGCCCAGATCTACATCATCCAGAAGGGCGACACCCTTTGGGACCTGGCGAAGAAGTTCAACGGCAACCCGTATCTGTGGCCGCAGCTCTGGGAGAAGAACCAGTACATCAAGGACGCACACTGGATCTACCCCGGTGACCCGCTGGTGAGCGGAGTCCAGGTCGCCCCGGCGCAGCAGGTCGGCGAAGGGCCGGGGGCGGCGACGACCGAGGGGTCTGGAGCCCAGGGTGCAGGTGCGGGCGAGCAGCCGGCGGCCGAGCCGTCGCCGTCCGAAGGCCCGGCGGGAGTGCTCACCGCGGCGGCCGCCGCCGGCCCACCGGTGCAGCTCGGTGCGACGAGTGACATCGACTGCTCGGGCTACATCGGCGACCCGGTCGAGACGTTCGGCTACCACCTCACGGGCTCCGAGTACCAGGTGCAGTCGCCGCAGCTGAGCGGCACCGCCTCGCGCGGCAACGTGCAGGGCATCTATGGCGCGGCGGACAGTGTCAAGTTCGGCCTCGACACCGGCGACGTGGTGTATGTCGATGGGGGACAGGCGGGCGGGCTCACCGCCGGTACGGTGCTGGTGGCCGTCGAGCCGGGGGCGCTGGTCAAGCATCCGGTCACCGGTGCCATCGCCGGCCGGATGTATCACTATCTCGGTCGCGTCCGCGTGCTGTCGGTGCAGGACAAGACGGCGATCGGCGAGATCGTGCACTCCTGCGAGCCGATCAATGTCGGGGCGGCGCTCAAGCTGTATGAAGAAGAGCCGGTGCCGCTCGGTCGCCGCACCCTGCCGCGCCCGGTCAGCGATCCGGCGCCCGCGGCGGCGCTCGCCAACGCACCGGTGATCCTGGCCTCGAGCCGCGACGAGATCACGATCGGTCAGGACCACGTCGTCTTCATCGACCGCGGCGCCGACGATCAGGTGAGCCCCGGCGACTCGTTCACGATCTACCGCATGAACCGCGAAGGCTTCCCGCCGGTGCCGATCGGCGAGCTCGCGGTGCTGGCGGTGCGGCCGCACAGCGCGGTCGCCCGCGTCACGCAGTCACGGGCGCCGGTCTACGTCGGCGACCGGCTGCAGCTCAAGTAGAGAGCAGCCTCCTCTCAGCCGCCGTGGTGCGACGATTGCAAGTCGCACCGCGGCAAGTCGCGCACCGAGACGCGCCGCGATTGCGGGGTCGTTGGGCGTCGTGTATGCTGCGTTCCTTCGCAACGTACAGCTGGGGAGAAGGCCGGTGATGAAACAGAACCTCAACGGCAAATTGCTGCAGATCGTGGACGAGCTGGTCGAGCGGGGAGTGACGCTGGAGCAGGCGCGACGGGAGTTCGAGCGCCAGTTCATCGTCGCTTCGCTGCGCTCCAACCTGGGCAATCTCTGCCGTTCCGCGCGGTCCCTCGGTGTACACCGCAACACGCTGCGCAACAAGGTCTCCGATCTCGGCATCGGCAGCGAGGAGTATCTGCTGCGCGAGGCCGGACGTCGCATCCGCCGCTAGCCAGGACTCAGAAGGATCGCTCGACGGGCCCCCGCCGGGCGCTGCTCGGCTGCGAGGGGAGAGTCCCAGGTCAAGTCGCATATCTTGTGAATCAAGTTTTTCTTGATTCTCGTGGCACGGTGCTCGCAGTAGGTCTGTGCCTACGTAGTTCTCGTGCCCCGTCCCTCGGGGATCCCTTGGAACCACTTGAGAGTTGTATGAGACGACTGCGATTTCTAGGAATTCGCCTATGGTTAACGGTAGCGGCCGCGGTCGCTTTGGCACTCGTGCCAAAGGCGTCCGACCCGTCGGTGCCAGAAAGGCCCATTGTGGTCCCCAGCCCGAGGGACGTTGCGGCCGAACGGGCTCTTTCGAGCTGGCTGGCGAGCGGCAGCCCGAATACCCGCTCGGGGTATCGGCCACTGTGGAGCGAGGCGCAGGCTCCACGGGTTGACCGGTTTCAGCTCTTTCCGGAAGCGGCCCGCCGCCAGGTGCTGCTCGGCGGTCGCTATGGGTTGGTGATCACGCAGATCGCCGAACGCTACCGGCTCGACAGCGCGCTGCTGGCCGCGCTGGTCGAGGCTGAATCGGGTTTCAACGCTCGCGTCGTGTCGCCGGCCGGCGCCAAGGGGCTGATGCAGATGATGCCCGAGACGCTCGCCGACTACGGCGTGAAGGACCCCTTCGACCCCGCCGCCAACCTCGACGCCGGAGCGCGGTACTTCAGCTCTCTGCTCCAGCAGTTCAGTGGCAACGTGGAGCTGGCCCTGGCGGCCTACAACGCCGGTCCTGCCGTGGTGGAGCGCTACGGCGCAGTGCCCCCTTACCGCGAGACGCGCGCCTTCGTCCGGCGCGTGCTGGCGCGATACGGCAGCCATGTCCAGGCGGCGGGGCCGAAGCCCAGCGAGATCCTGGCGGCGCGCTAGCTCTGCTTGTTCTGCGGTCCGGACGGCGCGGCGGGGCCTTCGTCGTCGCCGCTGCGCAGGCCTTGGCGGAAATTCTTGATACCTTCGCCGAGCCCCTTCCCTAGTGCCGGGAGGCGGGAGCCGCCGAACAGCACGAGGATGATCACCAGCAGGAAGACCAGCTCCGGGAAACCAAGGTTGAACATCTTTGCCTCCTGCGGGGACGCGCCTGGGGACACGGCGCCCGCTGCGCTTGCAGTCTAGCAGTTTTCGAGCAAGCGCTCGGCCACCCTTTCGGCCAGTGCGCTCTCCGACTCCAGCTCGCGCCAGTGGGCGAGCCCGCGCTCGAGCGTCGGTCGCAGCAGCGGCAGGTGGCGGTCAGCGCCGCGCCGGGCGAAGGCGGCGTATGTTCCGGCTGCCTTGAGCGTGCGCTGGACGGCAGCCAGCCGGTAGTCCCGGCGTCCGAATCCGAGCCCGGCACAGCGCAGCAGAAGCCGCTCCTCCATCTCCGGCGGCAGGAACCAGCTGTCGTTGAGCAGCGAGGCGACGTCATAGGCGGGAGGAGCCAGGCGCAGATCCTGGTGGTCCAGCACCGCCAACTCGCCGGAGGGGATCGGCACCAGGTTGCGCACCATGAGGTCGCGGTGCGCGGGCACCAGCGGCCCGCGTCCGAGCTCTGCCGTCGTCCGATCGAAGAACGTCTGGACCTGGCGCCCCAGAGGATCGTCGGGGCCCAGGCCGCGTGGCCGCAGCACGAGCTCGGTCGTCTGCTCGAGCTCGCGCCGCAGCAGCGCCGCATCGAGTGGCGGGTTCAGCGCCGCGACCGTCTCACGGTCGAGACCGCGCAGCCGGTCCGGCACTTCGAGCGCGGCGGCGAGCCAGCGCTCGCGTTCCGGCCAGGCCATCGCCGGGTGCTCGTAGAGGGTGCGCAGGCCAACGTCCTCGATCAGCATCCAGCCGGCGTCGCAGTCGCTCGCCAGCAGTCGCGGCACCCGGATGCCGCGCGCGGCGAGGAGCGCAGTCGAGGCCCGGAAGCGGACGCAGGCGTCGCGCACCTCCGGCGGGTAGAAGGCGACGATCGCCGTCCAGCCGTCGCCATGGACGCGAAGGTAGCGGCGCGGCGACACGTCGCCGCGCAGCAGCTCGATGCGTTGCGCGGCGCGATCGTGTGCGGCGAGCCAGGTCGCCAGGCGATCGAGGTCGAGGGGCTCGGGGGATCCGGACACCAGGGGCCGAACGCTAGCACGGCGGATCGGCGACGCCGCGTTGACACCCCCGCCGCGGCGCGCTAGTTTGACCGCGCCTTGAGCGGCAACGAACCAGATCGGACCCTGAGCGAGGAGCGCCTGCGGCAGGTGCTGCGCGAGATCAGCGAGGCCATCGCCGAGGCGGTGGCGGCGCGGCCCGATGCCGGAGAGCAGCTGCGTCTGCTGCGCGAAGAGGGCTACAGCCTGTATCTGGTGCTCGACGGCAGCCGCGGCGCGGCGACACCGGAGCCGACCCGGCGCGCGATCAAGGTGGGATCGCCGGCGTTCCGCATTCACGGCGACGATCTCGTCTTCCTGCGCTCGATCGGCATCGATCCGACCCGGCGCGTTCGGCGGCGCTCGGGCTGAGTCCGCCTCGCCCCGTCGCGTTGCGAAGCTCGAAGACCATGCAATCAGCGGATACGGTTCCGACCCGCCAGCTCGACCTGCTTGGGTTGCCGCTCGACCGCCTCGCCGCGGCGCTCGGCCCGGTCGTCGATCGGCCGTTTCGCGTTCGCCAGATCTTCGCCGCGCTCCACGATCGAGGTGTCACCGATCTTTCCGCGGTCACCGAGCTGGGCAAGGATCTGCGCCAGCGGTTGGCGGCGAGCTACCGCGTGGAGCGCCTGGTGCTCGAGTCGCGCAGCGATTCGGCGGACGGGACGCGCAAGTTCCTGTTCCGCCTCGCCGACGGGGCGAGCGTCGAGACGGTCGATATCCCCGACCGCGGGCGCCACACTCTGTGCCTGTCCTCGCAGGCCGGCTGCGCCCTGGCCTGCGCCTTCTGCGTCACCGGCTACTGGGGAGCCGGCCGCAACCTGACCGCCGGGGAGATCCTGGCGCAGGTTGACGCGGTCCGTTTCGGCGAGCCGCCAACCGGGCCGGCCCTGAACCTGGTCTTCATGGGCATGGGTGAGCCGCTGCTCAACCTCGAGGCGCTGGGCGACGCCCTGACGATCCTGCAGGGCATCGTCTCACCGCGCCGCACGACGGTATCGACGGCGGGGGTGATTCCGGGGATCGAGGCGCTGGCGCTCTGGCTGCGCCGCCCCAATCTCGCCGT
Source organism: Acidobacteriota bacterium (assembly GCA_050258075.1). GTDB lineage: Bacteria > Acidobacteriota > Thermoanaerobaculia > Multivoradales > JAGPDF01 > JBLMYC01. The sequence continues at coordinate 13,672 of JBLMYC010000163.1, read as the reverse complement.
CTCGCTGCACGCGCCGGACGACGAGCGGCGCAGCGAGTTGATGCCGATCAATCGCACGTACCCGCTCGCCGATCTGCTGGCGACTCTGCGCCGCTATCCGCTCGAACGCGGCCGCCGGATCACTTTCGAGTACATCCTGATCCGCGGCTTCAACGACGCTCCGGCCGATGCGCGGGCCGTGGCTCGCCTGTTGCGCGGGCTGCCCGCAAAGGTGAATCTCATCCCGGCCAATCCCGACCCGGTGCTCGGAGACCGCATCGCGCCGCCGGAGGAGCTCGCGATCGAGGCGTTCCGCAGCTCGCTCGAGACCGCCGGCTACGTCGCCACGGTGCGCCGTCGCCGCGGCGACGACGTCGCTGCCGCGTGTGGACAGCTGCGCGCCTTCGCTCGCGCGCCGCGTGGCTTCCGGCGCAGCAACCTCAGCTTCTGACGTCGCTTTCGACGGTCCGCCACAGGAAAGCCAGATTGCGCCCGGCGGCGGCGCCGTCGCGCCGGTAGCTCCACAGCTCCCGCGGATGGCAGCGCGTGCAGCGCGCGATCGAGTCGACCTCGACGCCGAGCCGGCAGAGCTGTCGCCCCGCCGCCGCCTGGAGGTCGAGGTGCGGTCGGGCACCGCGGCCCGGCACGATGATCGCGGCGTCGCTCACCGCCGCGACCCTCGCTGCTACGTCCTCGCCTACCTCGTAGCAGCAGGGACCGATCGCCGGTCCGATGACGGCGTGGAGGCTCGTGGCGGGTTCGCCGAGCGCCGCGACTGCGGCGGCCAGCACCTCGTCGGCGAGGCCACGCCAGCCGGCGTGGACGGCGGCCAGCCGGTGCTCTCCGGCGATCAGGATCGGCACGCAGTCGGCGGTGGCGACGGCGACCGCCAGGCCGGTCTCGGAGGTGACCAGCGCATCTCCTTCGCCGCACTCGCCGGGCCGCGCGATCAGCACGTGCGCCGAGTGAACCTGACGGGGCCAGGCGAGACGCGGGAGCTCGCCGTCGGGGCTGGCGGCGGCGAGGGCGACGCTGCGATCGGCGCTCGGTCCGCGGCCGACGAAAGCGGTGCGCACCCTGTGCGAGTGGAGCGCCCAGACCGCGAAGCCGTGGCGCAGCTCGGGTGCGGCGCTCATCGCCTCGATCCGGGTCGGCCGCGGTGAAGGCATGGCGGCATTGTAGCCGGGCGTGCCGCTGCGCTGCGATAGACTCCCGCGCATGTCGTGGGAGGTGGTGGTCGGGCTCGAGGTGCACGTCCAGCTCAAGACGGCGACGAAGATGTTCTGTCGCTGCCCGAACCGCTTCGGGGCCGAGCCCAACACCCTGGTGTGCCCGGTTTGTCTGGGCTATCCCGGCACTCTTCCGGTGCCGAATCGCGAGGCCGTCGACCTGGCGGTCACGCTCGCCCTGGCGCTCGGCTGCGCGGTGCGCGAGACGTCGGTCTTCGCGCGCAAGAATTACTTCTATCCCGACCTGCCCAAGGGCTACCAGATCAGCCAGTACGACAAGCCGCTCGCCGAGGGCGGCAGCCTGCCGCTGACCCTGAGCGAGAAGCGGGTGCGGATCCATCGCCTGCACCTCGAGGAGGACGCCGGCAAGCTGCTGCACGAGGCCCCGGGCGGAGTCGCGTTGCCGGGCCAGAGCCTGGTCGATTTCAACCGCTGCGGGGTTCCTCTGGTCGAGATCGTGTCCGAGCCCGACCTGCGCAGCGCCGAGGAGGCGGTCGACTACCTGCAGACCTTGCATCGCGTGCTGCTGTATACCGGCACGAGCGACGGCAACATGGAAGAGGGCAGCCTGCGCTGCGACGCCAACATCTCGCTGCGCCGGACCGGCGAGGCGCGCTTCGGCACCAAGGCGGAGGTGAAGAACCTCAACTCCTTCCGCAACGTCGGGCGCGCGCTGGAGTACGAGTTCGAACGCCAGCGCGCGCTGCTCGAGGCAGGCCAGCGCGTCGCCCAGGACACCCGCAGCTTCGACGCCGGCGAAGGCGTGACCCGCACCTTGCGCAGCAAGGAGGAGGCGCACGACTACCGCTATTTCCCCGAGCCTGATCTGCGGCCGCTGGTGCTGTCGGCGGAGCGCCTCGAGCGGCTGCGCGAGAGCTTGCCGGAGCTGCCCTGGGCCCGCCGTGTCCGCCTGGTCGGGGAGTACGGGCTGTCGGAGATCGACGCCCGCGAGCTGACCAGCGACCGCGCTCTCGCGGATTACTTCGAGGCCGCCGCCGCCGCCCATCGCTCCAATCCCAAGGGCGTGGCGAACTGGGTGGCGAACGAGGTGCGGCGCGAGCTCAACGAGCGCCGCACCGGGCTTGACGCGGCGCTCCAGCCCGAGCGCCTGGCGCGGCTCGTCGCCCTGGTCGATCGCGGCGAGATCTCGAACAGCGCCGCCAAGGAGGTGCTGGCGGCGATCTGGGCGAGCGGCGAAGAGCCCGACGCGGCGGTCGCGCGCCTGGGCCTGCGGCAGGTCAGCGACAGCGGCCAGATCGAGGCCTGGGCCGACGAGGTGATCGCCGAGTTCTCCGGTCAGGTCGAGCAGTACCGGGCCGGCAAGGCGCAGCTGCTCGGCTTCCTGGTCGGACAGGTGATGAAGCGCTCGGGTGGGCGGGCGCAGCCGGCGGCGGTGCAGGGGGCGCTCAAGCGCAAGCTCGCGGCTCCGGCCTAGAGCCTCCACCCCCAGCGAACCTGCGGTGATCCAGTTCTTCCACGTCGGCAAACGCTTCCCGGGCGGCCAGACCGCGCTCGACGACGTCACGTTCGAGATCGCGCGCGGCGAGATGGTGTTCCTGACCGGACCGAGCGGCGCCGGCAAAACCAGCCTCTTGCGGCTCATCTTCCGCGAAGACGTGCCGACGACCGGACAGATCCTGGTCAACGGGCGCAACGTCTCCTCGCTGCCGCGCCGCAAGGTGCCCTACCTGCGGCGCGCGATCGGCGTGGTCTTCCAGGACTTCCGCCTGATCGCCCGTAAGACGGTTTTCGAGAACGTCTCCTACCTGCCGCGCATCCTGGGGATGGACAAGGAGCGCCAGCGCAAGCTGGCCTACGAGACCCTGCGTCGGGTCGGCCTCGCGCACCGCATGAACGCTTTTCCCCTCGAGCTCTCGGGCGGTGAGAAGCAGCGAGTGGCGATCGCGCGGGCGCTGATCAACGAGCCGGAAATCCTGCTCGCCGACGAGCCGACCGGCAATCTCGATCCCGACCTTTCGCAGGAGATCCTGCGCCTTCTGGTCGAGGTCAATCTGCGGGGAACGACCGTGATTCTCGCCACCCACGACCGCGACACCATTCAGCGGATGGGTCGGCGGGTGCTGACCCTGGCACAGGGGCATCTGGTCGCCGACCAGCCGGCGAGCCCCGCCGCGTCCCTGCCGCCGGCACCGACCCTCGACGAGGCCGCGGTCGAGGCGGCGCCGGACGCGGAGGCTGGGCCGACGTGACCCTGTGGCGCGCGATCTCCTACTTTCTGCGCGAAGCGGTCCTCAACGTGCTGCGCGGCTGGCGGGTCAGCGTCCTGGCGGTGCTGACGATCGCGGTCAGCCTGTTCGTCGGTGGCACCTTCCTGCTGATCAGCGGCAACATGGCGCGGGTCGTTTCCACCTGGCGCGAAGAGGCGCGGCTGGTCGTCTATCTGCGCGCCGCGCCGGCCCCCGAAGCGGTGCAGGCGGTGCGCGATGCGATCGCGCCCAGGCCCTGGGTGAAGAGCGTGCGCGAGATCGCCGCGGAGGAAGCCAAGCAGCGCTTCCGCAGCCTGTTCCCCAGCATGGCGGACCTCGTCGAAGGCTGGACCGAGGATCCGCTGCCGCCGTCCTTCGAGGTCGCGTTCGACGCCGAGCGCGCGGATCCCGCGGCCTTCGCGGCCTGGACGGCGCAGTTGCGGGCGCTGCCCGCGGTGGCCATGGTCGACGACGATCGCGACTGGCTGCGTCAGCTCGAGACCGCGGTCGCCATCGTGCGCGGCATCGGCCTGGCGCTCGGCGCGGTGCTGCTCGGCGCGGCGGTGTTCACGATCGGCAGCGTGATCCGGCTGACCGCGTACCTGTACGCCGAGGAGATCGCGATCCTGCGCCTGGTCGGCGGCACCGAGTTCTTCATCCGCGGGCCGTTCTATGCCGAGGGTCTGCTCGAGGGTCTTCTCGGCTCGGGTCTGGCGGTCGGTAGCCTGTTCGCGGCCCACAGCGTCCTGCGTCCGCGCGCCACGGAGTCGCTGGTCGCGTGGATGCTGGCCGGCGACTTCCTGCCCTGGCAGCAGATCGTCGGCCTGCTGGCGCTCGGCGCAGCCGCCGGGTTGGTCGGCGCCATCCTCTCGCTGCGCCGCGAGAACCTCGGCGCGCCGGCGCCGGAAAACTGAGCTAGCTGAATGAAAACGAACGCCCCGCCCGGCGCAGGCCGGACGGGGCGGAGTGCCAGAGGCCGACTCGACCTACTCGGCCTTCAGGATGATCACCGCGCGGCGGTTCTCCTGGCGTCCGGCGGCGGTCGCGTTGTCGCCCACCGGGTCCGCCGAGCCCTTGCCCTCGGTGGTGATGCGCGCCGCGTCGATGCCGTGGCGCTTCACCAGGTAGTCCTTCACCGCTTCGGCGCGCTGCTGGCTGATCTTCAGGTTGGCGGCCTCGCTCCCCTGACTGTCGGAGTAGCCGAGCACCGTGGCGCGCAGCGCCGGGTCCTGCTTCATCTTGAGCGCCACCTCGTCGAGCTTCGCCTTGGCGATGTTCGACAGGCGGGCGCCGCCGGAGCCGAAGTTCACGACCTCACGCTGCTCGGGCTTGGGGGCCGGAGCCGGCGGTGGCGGCGCGGGCGCGGGAGCGGCCTCCGGGGCCGGGGCCGGCGGCGGGGCCGGAGCGGGCGGCGGAGTCGTCACCGGAGCCGGGGCCGGCGGTGGCGGTGGCGGAGCCACGTGCTTGGCCAGGCGCGGGAAGAAGGACAGGCCCACGACGCCGCCGATCGGGCAGTGCTGGTCGATGTCGTGCACCTGGTTGAGATCCATGCGCAGACCGAAGGACAGCGCCCAGTTCTGGGCCTCGCCGAGCCACAACCGGCCACCCGAGGTCAGATCGACGCTGGTGCGCGTCTTGATGTCGCCGCCGTTGTAGGAGGTGGCGACGAGCTCGGTGATCCAGTTGAAGCGATCGGTGACATTGCCGATGTAGCCGATGCCGCCGATCGTTGCCTTGGGCAGCGGCTTGCCGGGGTCGTGATACGCGGCGTTGAGCACCCACTTGCCGATGTTCCAGTCGAGGCCGCCGCCGAAACCGGTGTCGTGTCCGGCGACCGCGAGGTTGTCGACCCCGCTCGGGAAGTTCGCCGGCGCCGGGATGTCGTTCAAGCCGCTGTCGCTGGTGCGCGGCTCGACGAACAGGTGGATCGCAAGGCGCGAGTTGTCACCAGCTTCGCCAAACAGGCGGAACTTGGTGGCGATCCGCGCGTTGCCGAGGCCGCTCACGTCGCTCAGCTGGTAGGTGCGCCGGAAGTCGTCGTACGGCACCATCAGGCTGACCTCCCAGCGATCCGTGATGCCGTAGCCGACGCTCGCCGAGAAGCGCGTCCAGTCCCAGTCGAGATAGTCGCTGCCGCCGCGGATCGCGGGCAGCTTCTTCTGCGACAGCCGGTCCCAGTTGTTGCCATACAGACCGAGCGACCAGGCGCCTTGCGGCACCGTGTCGGCCGAGAGTAGATCGAAGTAACCCGTCTCGCCGGTCGAGCTCGCGGCGTTCGCGTCCTCGCCGCCGGCGACGGCGGCTGGCGCCAGCGCCAGGCAGCCGGCGATCAGGAGCAACCATGTCTTTTTCATTGTCCCCTCCAGACCTTGGCGGGGCCGGCGGGGTCACCCTCTCTCGCCCCGCGGTCCGCCGGTATATGCAGATTCTATACCGCCCGCCGCGAGCCGGGTGGCCTCAGCGGAAGGACTTGATAGAGACCCGCGCCTTGGGGCCGAAGGAGCCCTTCAGCGGCTGAGCGACGATGGCGGAGAGGAAGAAGTTGAACTGCTTGAGCGTGAAATGGGTTTCGACGCCGATGCCCACGTCGGGGATGTAGTTGGTGAGCTCGCCCAGGTCCCGGCGGGAGAACACCGCGGCGCCGTAGCCGGCGTACGCGACCCAGTACCAGCTGTGCCAGTCGAGCCACAGGGCGCGCCGGTCCTGATCGACGAACCAGGGCAGGAAGAACTCGGCCGTCGCGTGCAGCTCGTCGGTGCCGGAGACTGCGCTGCTGACGCCGCGCAGGTTGTCGGCGCCGCCGAGCGCGAAGAGATCGCCGATCGGGATCGCGTAGCGGTCGGCCGGAGCGACGTCCGGCCCGCTGCGCACGACCTTCTTCGCGAAGAAGGTGCCGCCGTGCAGACGGGCGATCAGAAACGTGCGGCCGCTGCCGAAGTTGAAGCGTTTCAACCCCTCGAGCTCGCCGCGCAGATAGCTGAACGAGCTGCCCAGCACCTCGAAGCTGGAGGTCAGCGCGCCGGTGAGACCGAAGCCTTGCGGACCGATCTCCTGGTAGGCCGTGAACAGGCGCTGCACTCGCGGTCGGCTCTCGCCGACGATCGCGTTCGAGCGCTCGTCGTTGGGCGTGCCGTACTGATAGCCGAGGCGGACGAATGTGTTGCTCTTGTCGGTCGTGAAGCGCTCCGACAGGCGGTTGGAGTTGATGCTGTCGAGCTCGGTCAGCAGCGACAGGCGGCGGTAGAAGTCCTGCGGCCAGGTGATCAGGAAGGAAGTGCCGCGCACCCGCGTGAAATCGTTGGAGAGCTTCTGGATCTGCTCGAACGAGACGGTGTCGAACAGGCTGAGCTGATAGGTGCGGTCGCGGCCGTAGTAGCGATAGCGCAGATAGGCGTTGATGTCGCCGCGCGCGAAGTTGTAGCGGAACTGGCCCTCGACGAGCGCGCTCTTGATCAGCCGGCCGAGGCGGAAGTCGAAGTCGCCGTCGGGAAGCAGGATGTCGACGCGCGGCTGCGCCGACTTCGTTCCGGGCTCGCCCTTCGATCCGGATGAGGTGGTGGGTGACGGTGCCGAGGTGGCGTCGTCCGCGGCTTCCGCCCACGCCGGCACGGACACTGCGACCACGAGACCGAGCGCGGCAAGAACGAGAGCGCGCGACAACCAGGGGGGCACGGCGCGCGATCCTATCAACGCGCCGGGACGGTCAGGCGTTGACGGCGAGGAGCTGCCCGACCCGGTCGAGGAACGCCTTGGACTGGTTGGGGCCGAGCGCCGCCGAGACCGCCTTCTCCTGCGCCCGCACCAGGTCGAGCACCGCGTCGACGCCACGCCCGGCCTCGAGCGCCACCCGGCTCGAGCGCAGCGCGTGATCGAGCTCGCCGGCGCGCTCATGGTTGGCGAGCAGGCCGGTCGCCAGGCGGTGCAGACGATCGATCGTCTGCGTCAGCTCGGGGGTCGTCAGGCGGCGCAGCCGCTCCGGATTGATCTGCGCCAGGTCCTCCTTGAGAGTGACCAGGCCGGAGGTGATCAGTCCGTACAGCAGCTTGCAGACCTCGAACGGGCTGCTGCCGAGGCCGGTCGCGATCTCGTCGATCGACCGGCGTTCGTCGATCTTGCAGATCACCGCCCATTCCTGGGGGGTCAGCGAAACCGAGGTGTTCACGCCTTGGTCGGTGAAGACCGGCACCAGCCGGGTCGACGGGATGCGCTTCGAGAGCACCTGCCACTCGTCGATGCGCCGCGCCGCTTCCATCAGCAGGTTGGTGTTGGACTTCTGGATGGAAACCGTGTCGGTCTCCTTGCCCGGCGTGAACACGAACTCGCCCTCGCGCCAGATCGCCAGCTCGTAGACCGCTTCCTCGCCGCGCAGGTCGCCGGCTTCGGCGTGCACGATCTGGCCCTTGCGCAGGTAGATGTCGCCGCTGGAGGATCCGTTCTTCAGCGTGAAGACGCCGGTCTTACCCGAAACCGACACGAGCTGGATGATGTCCGGGAGGGGAAGCTCGCGCAGTGATCCTTGAAAAGCCATGAACTCCTCGGGCGGACCTCGCCGGCGGGCCGAAAGTCGCGGATCCGCGCGTCGATGCGCCGCCTGAATTAGGTCGGATCGCATGCTAACACGCGGAAAAAAAAGGGGTCAAGGAACGCTAGCGTGCCAGCACCCGCTCCATCTGCTGGCGCTGGGCGCAGCAGATGGCGATCGCCAGGGCGTCGGTCGTATCGGCGCTCGCCGCCCGGGCCGGCAGGGCGAGCAGCAGGCGCACCATTCGCGCGACCTGGGTCTTGTCGGCGCGGCCGTTGCCGGTCACCGCGACCTTGACCTCGGCCGGCGAGTACTCGCGGGCCGGCACGCCGCGGCTGGCGAGGGCCGCGAGCAATGCGCCGCGCGCCTGCGCGAGGACGATCAGCGATCGGGAGCTGCGGCCGAGGAACGGCGATTCGACCGCCGCTGCCTCCGGACCCAGTCGATCGAGCAGGTCGCCGAGCTCGCGCACCAGGAGCGCGAGGCGCTCGGCCAACGGCTGGTCGCGCGGGCAGGAGATGCGGCCGGCCTCGATGACGCGCAGCGTCGAGCCCTGCCGGTCGATCAGACCGTAGCCGGTATGGAGGCTTCCAGGGTCGAGGCCGAGGATGCGCAAGCAGTTGCCATTGTAGCGGACGGGTGACGGCTAACTGCATGCAAAATAAGCCTCCTATTCGAGGTCCTTCATTTGACTCCGCGGTGAGGCGGTGCTAAAAACGTCAGACGCATTTGGTGCCGAGAGGAGTGCCATGTCGTTGATCCTCGTGGTTGAGCAGGAAGGCCGCTACGTCGAGCGCATCCAGGATGTCCTGACCGCCGAGGGCTGGCAGATCCAGGTCGTCGACGGTCGCTCCTCGGCGCTGCAGGCCGCCGCCGCCGCCGCTCCGCAGCTCGTTTTGGTCAGCATCGACATCGGCGAGGCCGGCCAGCTGCTCGACCAGTTCTCCCGCCACCGCGGCGGACCGGGCAGCGTGGCGCTGGTGCCGGAGGCGCAGGCCGGTCGCATCACCGCCCAGGAGCTCGGCGCCGACGACCTGCTCAACAAGCCCTTCACCGACCAGGATCTGCGCTTGACGGTACGGCGCACCCTCAGCTCGGCGCGCGAGGCCAAGCCGAACGCCGCGGGCGGCAGGTCTGGCAAGCAACTGACGTCGGCCGACATCTTCGCCGACGTCCTCGCCGAGGTGGAGGACGAGGCGCCGGCGCGCGTCAAGGCGTCCGATCAGGAGGTGGCGCGCAAGCTCGAGCAGACGCTGTCCGGTTTGAACCTCGCGCGCCCGAAGTCGGCGGCGCCGCCGGCGAGCCCGCCGGCGGGAGAGAAGAAGCCGGCCAACGTCGACCAGCTGCTGAGTGCCACGCTGTCTGGCCTGGACCTGCAGCGCCGGCCGGCGAAACCGGCTCCGCCGCCGGCGATCCAGGAGACGCCGAAACCGGCACCGCCGCCCTTCGCCGCGCCTCCCGCACCGAGCCCGCCGGCACCGGTGGCACCGCCGCCCGTCGCCGCAACTCCGCTGCCGCCTCCTCCGGTTGCGATGGCTCCGCCGACTGCGCCTGCAGTAACGCCACCGCCACCTCCGGTTGCGGCCGTTCCGCCTGCCGCGCCGCCGGTCGCTGCGACCCCGGTCGCGCCGCCGCCGCGGCCCGCCGCTCCCCGGCGCACCGGCGAAATCGACCTCTCGCAGCTCGACGAGCTGGCGCGGCCGCGCACCAAGGGCGGCACCGGCGCACGGCCCGTCGCGCCACCGGTGGCGGACGATGCGTTCCGCACTCAGCGCATGCAGGCGATCCGCCCCGACCGATTGGAGACGCCGCGCGAGTTCGGCCAGTACACGCTGCTGGAGCGCATTGCGCTCGGGGGCATGGCCGAGGTCTGGAAGGCGCGCATGAAGGGCGTCGAAGGTTTCCAGAAGACGGTCGCGATCAAGAAGATCCTCTCCAATCTGACCGACAGCGCCGACTTCGTCACCATGTTCATCGACGAGGCGAAGCTCGCGGCGCAGCTCACCCACAACAACATCATTCACATCTACGACCTCGGCAAGATCGGCGACGACTACTACATCGCCATGGAGTATGTCGAGGGCCGGGATCTGCGCAGCATCCTCAACGCCGGGCGCAGCAAGAACCTGCCGCTGCCGATCGAGCTCGCGTTGCTGATTGCGGCGCGTCTGGCGAGTGCCCTCGACTATGCGCATCGCAAGCGCGATTTCGACAACCGTGCGCTCGGCCTGGTGCACCGCGACGTGTCGCCGCAGAACGTGCTGATCGGCTACGAGGGCGACATAAAGCTGTGCGACTTCGGCATCGTCAAGGCGGTGTCGAAGGCGTCGAAGACGCAGATGGGCGCGCTCAAGGGCAAGCTGCAGTACATGTCGCCGGAGCAGGCGTGGGGCAAGCCGGTCGATGCGCGCTCGGACATCTTCTCGCTCGGCTCGCTGCTCTTCGAGATGCTGACCGGAAGGCGTCTGTTCGCCGGCGACAGCGAGATCTCGGTGCTCGAGGCGGTGCGCGACTGCAAGGTCGACCGTCCGCGCGACCTCGTGCCGACGGTTCCCGCCGAAGTCGAAGAGATCGTGCTCAAGGCCCTGAAGAAGGACCCTGACGACCGATTCCAGAGCGCCGGCGCGATGCAGAAGGAGATCGAGCGCGTGCTGCAGAGCCTGCGGCGCACGCCGAGCCAGGCCGATCTGTCGGCGTACATGCATCGTCTGTTCGGCCCCGAGGCGCGCGGCCAGGAGCCGGCACCGCTCGAGGCGGCGGTCCTGCCGGCGGCGGCCGCGCCCGGCCCCGCCGTCGCGGGCGTCGCGAGCCCGGCGGCGAAGGCCCCGGAGCCGGTGGTGGTCTCGCCGGTCACCGGCGTTACCCCGGCCCCCGAGGAAGCCAAGAGCCGCGCGGTCCTGTGGGGCGCGATCGCGGCCGTAGCGATCGTCGGCCTGGGGATCTATTTCGTGGTGGGCCGCAAGGCGGCGCCGCCCGCGCCGGGCGGCGAGCCGCCCGCGGCCGCGGCGAGCGCGAGCCCAGGCGAATCGCCGGGCGCGGCGGCCTCGCCGGCCCCGGCTGCGGCCAGCCCCGCCGCCGTGCAGCAGCTCGTCGACCAGCAGGTGAAGAAGCAGGAGGCCGACCTGCAGCGCAAGTTCGAGGAACAGAAGAAGAAGCTCGCCGAGCAGCTCGCACAGGCCAAGACGACGCCGGCGGCGAGCGCGGCGGCCAGCCCGGCTGCCCAGGCGCCGGCCGCCGCGCCGAGCCCGGTGGCGTCGGTCGCCGCTTCGCCGGCGCCGCCGGTCGCGGTGCCGACACCCTCGCCGGTGCCGGTCGAGACTCCGCAGGCTGCGCCTTCGCCGGTGGCGGCGCCCCCGGTACCCTCGCCGGCCGCGCCTTCCGTCAAGGAGGGCGATCTGGTCGAGCCGGGAGCGGGCGTGATCCCGCCGACGCTTGTCAGCATGCCGCAACCCAGCTATCCTCCTCTTGCCAAAGAGCGGAGGATCCAGGGCGACGTCGTGGTAGAAGTCCTGGTGGATGAGAACGGCCAGGTCCGGGACGCGCGCGTCGAAAAGGGCAACCCGGTGTTCAACGCCGAGGCTCTCGCCACCGCACGCGGGGCTCGGTTTCGGGCGCCGACCAAGGACGGTGTGCGAGTGAAGATGTGGTTCAAGCTGACTTTCCCCTTCCGGCTGTGACGCGGCGCGGATCGTCGCGGGGGTTCGGAATCGGATCTATGTGGAGGAACGCATGCCGCTGACGGAGCAGCAAAGAAAGTTCTACGAGAACTCGCTGCAGGTCACCAAGCAGGAGATCAGCGATCTCGATCGCCAGATCGAGGAGGAGTTGGCCAAGGTCAAGGACCGCCTTGCCGAGCTCCAGAACGCCAAGAAGGCCGCGCGCCAGATGTACGACGCCGCCTGCTTGCGCCTGGGCATCGCCAACGACCTCGCCGAGGAAGAGGAAGCGGCAGAGGTCTAGCCGCGGAGCGGATCCGCGGCACTGTCGGCTCGACGCGGCTCCCCCGCCGCCTCATCGCACCGGCAGATCGAGTCCGTTCGCGGGGGGCCCGCGCTCGGGCCCCCGCGAGGCTGCGCATGGCGTGGTTCACGAAAGACAAGAAGCCGAAGGCGATCCGTCAGGATCAACGGCCGAGCGGCGTCCCCGAGGGTCTGTGGACGAAGTGCGACGGCTGCAAGGAGATCATCTACGCCAAGGAGCTGGAGCGAAATCTCCGCATCTGCCCGAAGTGCGGCCACCACTTCCGCATCGACGCCCGGGCCCGCATCCAGCTCCTGCTCGATGAGCCGCAGCCGCCCGAGCTCTACCGCTCGGTCAAGCCCACCGACCCGCTCGGCTTCAAGGACTCCAAGCCCTACCTCGATCGCCTGCGCGTGTACCAACAGGCCGTCGGCGAGCCCGACGCGTTGATCGTCGTCGAGGGCCACGTCGAGGAGATCCCGGTCGTCCTGGCGGTCATGGACTACCGTTTCATGGGCGGCTCGATGGGTTCGGTGGTGGGCGAGAAGATCACCCGCGCCGCCGAGCGCGCACTCGAGCGGCGCTGGCCGCTGCTGGTGGTGTCGGCCTCGGGTGGGGCACGCATGCAGGAGGGGATCCTGTCGCTGATGCAGATGGCGAAGATCTCCGCCGCCCTCGCCCGCCTGCGCGAAGCGCGGCTGCCGTACCTCTCGATCCTGACCGATCCCACGACCGGCGGCGTGACCGCATCCTTCGCCATGCTCGGCGACCTCAACATCGCCGAGCCCGGTGCGCTGATCGGCTTCGCCGGGCCGCGGGTGATCGAGCAGACGATCCGCCAGAGCCTGCCGGAAGGGTTTCAAACCAGCGAGTTCCTGCTGCAGAAGGGCTTCCTCGACCTGGTCGTCAAGCGCACCGAGCTCAAGGAGACGGTGGCGCGCTGCCTGCGCCTGTTGGCGCAGTAGCCGGCCGCGTCGCACGGCATGTCTCTGCCCGCGCCCACCGCGGCGGCGCTCGGCGCCCTCGAGCGTTTCGGCGTACGGCTCGGCCTGGAGACGATCCGCCGGCTGCTCACGGAGCTCGGCGAGCCGCAGCGCCGATTTCCCGCTGTCCTCGTCGCGGGCACCAATGGGAAAGGCTCGACCTCGGCGCTGCTCGCTTCGATGCTCGGCGCGGCCGGCTATCGGACCGGCCTCTACACCTCGCCGCATCTCGAGGACGTCGAGGAGCGCTGCCGGATCGACGGCGTCGCGGTCGACGGCGAGCGCCTCGGCGCGGCGGTCGAGGCGGTGCTCGCGGCGGCGCGGACCCTGCCCTCGCCGCCGACCTACTTCGAAGCGTTGACCGCCGCCGCGTTCCTGCTCTTCGCCGAGGACCGACTGGACCTCGCGGTGCTCGAGGTCGGTCTCGGCGGGCGGCTCGACGCCACCAACGCCGCCGAGCTGCTGCTCTCGGTCATCGCGCCGATCGCGTTCGACCATCGCGAGCACCTGGGCTCGACGCTGGCCGCGATCGCGCGCGAGAAGGCGGGGATTCTGCGTGCCGGCCGCCCGGCGGTCGTCTGGCAGGAGGCGCCGGAGGCGGCGGAGACGGTGCGCGCGGTCGCCGCCGGGCTCGGCACACCGCTGCGCTTCGCGAATCTCGACACGACCGAGCTGTGTGCCCTGCCGAACGGGCTCGCCGGCCAGCAGGTACGACTGCGCGGGCGCGAGCTCGACGGCGAGCTCGCGCTGCGCCTGCTCGGGGCGCACCAGGCGCGCAACCTGGCGCTCGCC
>JBLMYC010000162.1:0-19353 GCA_050258075.1 Acidobacteriota bacterium | reverse complement strand
CCGGTCAGCAGGGCGGCGTAGGTGTCGATGCCGTCCCACAGGTTGCGCAGCCGCAGGTTCTCGTCGGCGGCGTGCTGGTTGTCGTCGTGGTTGGCGATCGGCACGATGACCACCGGGGTGGGAGGCGTCCGCGCGGCGCCCTGGAACAGATAGATCGGGATGCTGCCGCCGAGCATCGGGATCTTCACCAGGTCCTTGCCGTGCAGGCGCTCGAGCGCATCGACGACGCCGCGCGCGAAGGGGTCGTCCATCGGCGTGCGGCCGGCCGGGTACCCGGCCTCCCACTCGACCTTGACGAGGCGCGGGTGGGCGAGGCGGGTCGCCTCGTCGGGCGTCTCGCGCACGATCGTGAAGCCCTGGCGCTCGAGGTGGGCCTCGACCTTGCGGCGCACCTCCTCGGGAGTGAGATCCGGCACCAGGCGGAAGTCGATCGAGGCCCGGGCCTCGGTGGGGATGGTGTTCGAGGCCTGGGCGCCGACGTGGCCGCCGACGAATCCGCGCAGGTTGAGGGCAGGCAGCGCCAGGCGTTCGAGCAGGCGCGCGCCGCCGCCCTCGGTCGCCGCCAGCCCGAACTCGCGGCGCAAGAGGTCGTCGATCGGTGGCGCGGCGGCGATCGCCGCGCGCTCGCGCTCGCCGAGCGGCTTGACCGAGTCGTAGAAGCCGTCGATCAGGATGCGGCCGTCGGCGTCGCGCATCGAGTCGATGAGGTGCGACAGCACGACGATCGGGTTCGGCGCCCAGTTGCCGTAGTGGCCGCTGTGCAAGCCGTGGTTGGGGCCGTACACGGTGAGCTCGGCGCCGGTGACGCCGCGGGCGCCGAAGACGACCAGCGGCTGGCGGTTCTGGAAGACCGGGCCGTCGCAGAGGATCCAGCCGTCGGTCTTCAGGCGATCGGCGTAGCGTTGGAGGTACGCTTCGAGGTGCGGCGAGCCGGCCTCCTCCTCGCCCTCGAACACCAGCTTCAGGTTGGCGGTGGGGACGACCTTCAGGGCGCGCAACGCGTCGAGCGCCGCCAGCAGGCCGATGATCGGTGCCTTGTCGTCGCCGGCCGAGCGGGCGTAGAGCCGCGCCTCGGGATCGAGCCGGGCGCCTGGCGCCGCCCAGCCGATCTCCTTGCCGCCGTCCTCGAGCGCCCGGTCGCGCAGCACCGGCCGCCAAGGCGCGCCGTGCCATTGCGCCGGGTCGGTCGGCTGGCCGTCGTAGTGGGCGTAGAAGGTCACCGTGCGGGCGTGCGGCCGGGGCGAGCGCAGCTCGGCGAAGACGACCGGCGGTGCGCCCTCGACGCGCAGCAGCTCGGGCGCGAGGCCGCGCCGGCGCAGCAGCTCGACGATCGCGGCGGCGTTCTTCTCGATCGCCGCGGTGTCCGAGGCGACGTTGGGCAGCGCCAGGAGATCGACGAACTCACGCAGGATCGCGGGCTCGTGCGCCTGGCGCCAGGCCCGCACCTTCTGGGCGAGA
This sequence comes from Acidobacteriota bacterium, assembly GCA_050258075.1. Classification (GTDB taxonomy): domain Bacteria; phylum Acidobacteriota; class Thermoanaerobaculia; order Multivoradales; family JAGPDF01; genus JBLMYC01. Next base: position 17,895 of record JBLMYC010000162.1, on the reverse strand, counting down.
TCGGGCGGCGCGGCAGGAGCGGCGGCGGCGGCGGAGACGGTTGCGAGGCTAGCGAGCAGGGCGAAGGCAATCGCGGCGAGCGTCGAGCGGTTCATGTCGAGAGAGTATGCGGCGAAGCTGTCGATTTACGTAATGGATTCTTGGCATAGCAGATATCATTCTGATCAATGAAGATCGAAGCCGTGGACCTCAACCTGCTGGTCGTCTTCGACGCCCTGTACGCCGAGCGCAGCGTGACCCGGGCGGCGGCGCGGGTCGGCCGCAGCCAGCCGGCGGTGAGCGGCGCGCTGGCACGCCTGCGCCGCCTGTTCGGCGACCCGCTGTTCCAGCGCGCGCCGCACGGTGTGCGGCCGACGCCGCGCGCCGAGGCGCTGGCGGGGCCGATCGGCGAGGCGCTGCACCAGGCGCGTCTGGCGATCGAGGGTCCGGCGCGGTTCGATCCGCGCACGGCGGAGCGCACCTTCCTGCTCGCCGGCTCGGACTACGCGGATCTGCTGCTGGTGCCCGCGGTCCTGGCGGAGCTCTCGGCACGCGCCCCGCGAGCGGCGCTCGCCGCGCAGCGCAGCGAGTTCCTGTTCGAGCCGCCGGTGGCGGCTCTCCAGAGCGGCACGGTCGATGCCGCGGTGGGGTTCTTCCCGGCCCAGTACGCGCCGCAGACCGGCCTGCGCGGCGCGACGCTGTGGCCCGAGCGCTTCGTCGGTGTCCTGCGCCGCGGCCATCCCGCCGCGCGGCGGCGGCTCGACGTGCGCGGCCTGTTGGCGCTCGGCCACCTACGGGTGGCGTACTCGGGCGGGCCGGCGACCTCCATGCTCGACGCGGTCCTGGCGGCGCGCGGCAAGCGTCGCCGGGTGGTGGCGACGGTGCCGCACCTCGCGGCGGTCCCCGACCTCGTGGCCGCGACCGACCTGCTGGGATTCCTCCCCGAACGCCTGGCGCGGCGCGCCGCCCGCGGGCTGGCGCTGGCGGTCGTCGCGCTTCCCGTGGACCTGCCGGCGACGCCGTTCACGCTGGTCTGGCACGAGCGCAGCGAGCACGACCCGGCGCAGGTCTGGCTGCGTGCGGTCGTGCGCGAGGCGGCGAGCGCCTGAGCGCCGCGACCGCCCGCCCCGGCGGGCGGGTGGAACGAGCGGCGCCGGCTGCTACCGTCCCGGCATGTCCGAACGGCGATCCGAACATCTGGCCCGTACGATCATCGAGCCCTTCCGCATCAAGATGGTGGAGCCCCTGCGCATGACCACCGCGGCCGAGCGCCGGCGCATCCTGGCCGCCGCCGGCTGGAACCTGTTCAAGGTGCGGGCCGAGGACATCCTGATCGACCTCCTGACCGACTCCGGCACCGGCGCCATGTCGAGCGAGCAGTGGGCCGGGATCATGAGGGGCGACGAGTCCTACGCCGGGGCGCGCTCCTGGTTTCGCTTCGAGGAGCGGGTGCGCGAGCTGACCGGCTTCAAGCACATCATCCCCACCCACCAGGGCCGCGCCGCGGAGCGCATCCTGTTCACGTGCCTGGCGGTCGGTGGCAAGGTGGTCGTCGCCAACACCCATTTCGACACCACGCGCGCCAACGTCGAGGCGCTCGGTGGGCGGGCGATCGACATCCCGATCGCCGAGGCGCGGGTGCCGTCGGTGGAGCACCCGTTCAAGGGCAACCTCGACCTCCAGGCCCTCGAGCGCCTGCTCGGCGGCGGCGAGGGCGAGGTCGCCTGCGTGATCGCGACGGTGACCAACAACTCGGGCGGCGGTCAGCCGGCGTCGATGGCGAACCTGCGCCAGGCGAGCGTTCTGTGCCGCCATCACCGCGTGCCGTTCTACCTCGACGCCTGTCGCTTCGCGGAGAACTCCTACTTCATCAAGCTGCGCGAGCCCGGCTACGCCGAGCGCTCGGTCGAGTCGATCGCGCGCGAGATGTTCGCGCTCGCCGACGGCGCCACGTTCTCGGCCAAGAAGGACGGCTTGGCGAACATCGGCGGCTTCCTGGCCGGCAACGACGACCGCCTGGCGATGCAGGAGGAAGAGCTGCTGATCCTGACCGAGGGCTTCCCGACCTACGGCGGCTTGGCGGGCCGCGACCTCGACGCCATCGCGGTCGGCCTGCGCGAGGTGGTGGAGGAGGACTACCTGCGCTACCGCATTGCCTCGACCCGCTACCTCGGCGAGGCGCTCGAGGCGGCGGGCATGCCGATCGTGCGGCCACCGGGCGGCCATGCGATCTACGTCGACGCCGGCGCCTTCCTGCCGCGCATCCCGCCGCAGCAGTTCCCGGCCCAGGCCCTGGCCTGCGCTTTCTACGAGGAAGGCGGCGTGCGCACGGTCGAGATCGGCACCCTGATGTTCGGCGGCAAGGACCCGGCGACCGGCAAGGAGCGCATCGCGCCGCTCGAGCTGGTGCGCCTGGCGATTCCGCGCCGCGTCTACACCCAGAGCCACATCGACTACGTCGGCGAGGTGGCGACCTGGGTCGCCGAGCGCCGCGACACCCTGCGCGGCCTGCGCATCGTCCACCAGTCCACCCACCTGCGCCACTTCACCGCCGAGCTCGAGCCGCTCTGACCGGGGCCGGCGGTCGCCGGCCCCGGTCATCCCGAGCGTGAGCGAGGGATCTGGGTGGGCGGGCGGTGCGCGGCTGCCGGTTTCCCGCGAGCGACGTCGTTCTGGTGGGCGAGCGCTGAACCGGGTACTCGGAGGTTCAGTAGGCCACCCTCCCGCCCAGGTCCCTCACTCCCGTTCGGGACGACAGATGGGGGCGTTTCATCCTCACCCGGCTCCGCGAAGCGGTACTGACTCGCGATGACAAGGGAGGGTGGATCGGCTGGTGCAGTGATAGCCTCGAACGCCCCGAGCGCCTATGGCCTGGATCCCAGCCGGGTGGCGCCCGGCGCATCCGAGGAGGTGTTCGATGCTACGCACGTTCCTGATCGCTTCGAGCCTTGCCGTCGTCGCTCTCGCGGCGGCCTTCGCCGACGAGAAGCCCGCGCCGCCCACCGGCGGCGACGCGGCGAGCATGGCCAGGGCCCATCAGCACGACTCGCCGGTGCCGACCGAGATGGGTCAGGTGCCGCCGGCGAGCGAGGTCCCCGGCGGCGAGGTCGCCTACGGCACCCTCGCCGGCCAGCGCGTGCACGGCTACCTGGCGCGGCCGGCGGCGAGCGGCGGCCCGTGGCCGGGCCTGATCCTGATCCACGAGTGGTGGGGCCTGAACGACAACATCCGTGGCGCCGCGCGCCGACTGGGCGCGCAGGGCTACATGGTGCTGGCGGTGGACCTGTACGGCGGGCGCCAGACGACGTTGCCCGACGAGGCGCAGAAGCTCATGCAGGCGGTCGACCCGACGGCGGCGCGCGAGAACCTGCGCCAGGCCTACGCCTACCTCGCGACGCAGCAGAAGTCGCCGCGGGTGGGAATCATGGGCTGGTGCTTCGGCGGCGGCTGGGCGCTGCAGGGGGCGCTCGAGATGCCCGACAAGCTCGCCGCGCTGGTCATGTACTACGGCCGGGTGGAGACCGATCCGGCGAAGCTCAAGCCGCTCCAGATGCCGATCCTCGGGATCTTCGGCGCCGCCGACCAGGCGATCCCGGTCGCCGACGTCCACAACTTCGAGGCGGCGCTCAAGACCGCGGGCAAGAACGCCACGATCAAGATCTACGACGGCGTCGGGCACGCCTTCGCCAACCCGTCCGGCACCAACTACAAGAAGGAGCCGGCGGAGGACGCCTGGAAGCGCACCCTCGAGTTCCTCGGCAAGAACCTCAAGAAGTGATCCGCTAGCGCGTCCGCGCCCCGGGGCCGTAGAGCACCTGGCCGGGGCGCGCGCCGGTGATGCGGCCCTGGTCCACACCAGCTGGCCGTTCACCGCGACGTACGGAATGCCGGCGCTGTAGTGCAGCGGGTCGGCGTAGGTCGAGCGGTCGGCGACCGTCGCCAGGTCGAAGGCGACGAGATCGGCGAACATCCCGGGGCGCAGGATGCCGCGCTCCGCGAGACCCATGCGCGTGGCGGGGAGCGAGGTCATCTTACGCACCGCCTCCTCGATCGGCATCAGCTTCTCGTCGCGCACGTAATGGCCGAGGATGCGGGCGGTCGAGCCCCAGGCGCGTGGATGCGACTTCTCCTGCGAGAAGATGCCGTCCTCGGCGACCGCCGGGGCGTCGGTGTCGAGCGACACCAGCGGATGGCGCAGGGCCAGCTTCACGTCGGCCTCGTCCATGATGAAGATGATGTTGGCGGTGTGGGCGCGGTCGGCGACGACGATGTCCATCAGCGCGTCGAGCGGGTCCTTGTTCTCGCTGCGCGCGATCTCGTCGAGGAAGCGGCCCTCGTACTTCTTCAGCACCGGGTTGACGACGCTGGCGATCAGGATGCCTTTGGCCCCTCCGGCGCACAGGTACTGGTTCTCCCAGCTCGGGTCGTTCTTGGCGAGCTCGGCCTTGATCCGCGCCCGCAGCGCCGGGTCCTTCAGGCGCGCGACCTCCTTGTCGACGCCGCCCTCGCGCACCCACAGCGGCAGGTTGGCGTCGAGGCCGTTCTCGCCCGCGAGGTAGGGGTACTGGTCGGCCGAGACGTCGAGGCCGCGGGCGCGGGCGTCCTCGATGCGCTGCAACACGTGCCCCATCCTGCCGAAGTTCGCCTGGCAAGCGGTCTTCAGATGGTAGATCTCGGCCGGGATCCCGGCCTCGGCGGCGATGCGGAAGACCTCGTCCAGGCTGGAGTCGATCTCGTAGCTCTCCGAGCGCTGGTGGGTGATGTAGCTGCCGCCGTAGCGCGCGGCGACCCGGGCGAGCTCGACGATCTCCTCGGTCGAGGCGAAGCGGTCGGGCACGTACTGGAGCGAGGTCGAGAGCCCGAAGGCGCCGTCCTCCATGGCCTGCGCCACGATCGCCTTCATCTTCTCGATCTCGGCCGGGGTCGCCGGCCGGTCGCTCTCGCCGATGACCATGTTGCGCACGCCGCCGGCGCCGACGAAAGTGCCGAGGTTGATCGTCGGTCGCGCCTTCCTGAAAGCATCGAAGTACTCTCGCAGCGTCGTCCAGGTCGGTCGCACGCCGTAGCGCTGCCAGACCTCGGCGCCCTCGTCGATCATGCGCTGGTTGACCGGCGCGATCGCGGAGCCCTCTCCGGTCAGCTCGGTGGTGATGCCCTGGGTGATCTTGCTCGCCGCCCGGTTGTCGACCAGCACGTTGTACTCGGACTGGCCGAGCATGTCGATGAACCCGGGCGCCAGCATGAGCTGCGCGGCGTCGATGCGTCGCGTCGCGGGGCGCTCGCCGAGCCGGCCGATCGCCGCGATGCGGTCGCCGACCACGCACAGGTCGGCCCGGAACCAGGGCGCCCCGGTGCCGTCGACGATCTTGCCGCCGGCAAACAGCAGGTCGCACGGCGGCTCCGCGGCGCGGCCGCCGACCGGCACGAAAACGGCGAGAGCGGTCACGACGAGGACGACGAGAACGGCGAACCGATTGCGCATGCGACGCCTCCCAGGGAAGTGGTGTCGATTCTAGGTCGAATCGCGGTGCCGGCGCGTTCTTCGCGGCCGGGCGCTCATGCCCAGCGGAAGCGCTTGACGGCGACGGCGAACGCCGCGATGCCCCACAGCAGGACGACCCCGAGGCCGAGGGCGTGGCCGGCCAGAGTCGCGCCGTCGTTGAACACCGCGCGCAGCGCCTTGAGGTACGGCGACAGCGGCAGCGCGTACACCGCCTTCTGCATCCAGCGCGGCGCCGCGTCGAGCGTGAAGTAGACGCCGGAGAGGAACATCATCGGGAAGAAGAACAGGTTGGAGATCGCGCCGTAGCTCTCGGCGGTCTCGGCGAAGCTGGCGAGCGCGAAGCCCATCGCCATGAAGGTGCCGGTGCCGAGCAGCATCACCAGCAGGAACAGCAGGTAGGAGCCCTGGTTGGCGATCCCGAACCCGAGCCAGCCGGCGGCGAGGACGATCGCGGTCTGGATCGCGACCACGGTCGTGCGGTGCAGGATCTGGCCGAGCAGGAAGATCCACTTTGGCAGCGGAGTCACCGCCAGGCGACGGAACTTCCCTTTCTCGCGATAGGAGACGAGCACCATGCCGACGCTGAACAGGCCCATCGACAGCAGGTTGAGGCCGATCAGGCCGGGGAGCAGGAAGGCGGCGTAGCTCCTCGGCCGGGCGTGGCCCGGGCTCTCGCGCACGACCGGGATGCGCTGCGGGTCGGGGGTGCCGTGCAGGCGGGCCTGGGCGATCAGATACGCCTGGTTGGCGAGCAGCGCCGCCGCCTCGCCCTGCATGGTCAGGTACGAGTTCAGACGCAGGCGGTACTCGCCGTTCCCGCCCTCGATCTCGGCGGCGGTCTCGCCGCGCTCCCAGCGCGCTTCGGCCTCGGCGGGCGACATGGTCTTGACCGTCAGGTGGACGTCCGCCAGCGCGCGGACGAGCGCCGCGTCGGTCGGGGTCTCGACCGCCGGCGCCACCCGCACGATCGTCAGGCTGGGGCCCCCGTCGGAGCGGAAGATCACCCCGAGGCCGAACAGCAGCAGCAGCGGGAAGAGGAAGGTCCAGAACATCGCCACGCGGTCGCGGCGGTACAGCTTCCACTCCAGCAGGAACTGCCGCCACAGCAGGTTGGCGGATCGCATGGCGTCAGTCCCGCAGGCTGCGCCCGGTGCGATGGAGGAAGACGTCCTCCAGGGTGGCGCGGCGGATGTGGACCTGCTGGTAGTCGAGGCCGACCGCCTCGGCGGCGTCGAGAACGCGCGGCAGCAGCGCCTTGGGGTCGGCGGTGGGGATCTCCCACAGGTCGTCGCGGCGCTCGACGCCGGCGCCGAGCGCGGCCGCGAATCCGCCGCTTTCCGGCGCCGCGCCGACGAAGCTCAGCTCGACGACGCTCGGGATAGCGAGCTCGGCGATCAGCTCCATGGGAGTGCCGGTCGTCAGCACCTGGCCGTGGTCCATGATCGCCAGGCGGTCGCACAGCGTCTCCGCCTCCTCCATGTAGTGGGTGGTGAGCATCACCGTGCGGCCCTCGCTCTGCATGCGGCGCACGATCTCCCACAGCGAGCGCCGGGCCTGGGGATCGAGCCCGGTCGTCGGCTCGTCGAGGAACACCAGCTCGGGGTCGCTGACCAGTGCCAGGGCCAGCGCCAGACGCTGCATCTGGCCGCCCGACAGCGTGACGTGGTACGCGTCGGCCTTGTCGCGCAGCTGCACGAGGTCGAGCAGCTCCTCGGTCGGCCGCCGCCGCGGATAGTAGGCGCCGAAGACGTCGAGCGCCTCGCGCGGCGTGATCTTGTTGTACAGGCTGGTCGCCTGGAGCTGGACGCCGATGCGCGAGCGGATCTCGACGGCGTCCCGCCGCCAGTCGAGCCCGAGGACGCGGATCTCGCCGGCGTCGGGCGGGGTGAGGCCCTCGATCATCTCGAGGGTCGTCGTCTTGCCGGCGCCATTCGGCCCGAGCAGTCCGAAGACCTCGCCGCGCCGCACCTCGAGGTCGACGCCGGCGACTGCCACGACGTTGGGGAAGGCCTTGCGCAGGCCGCGGATCTCGATGGCGAGGTCGGTCATGGCGGTTGGCGCCGGGACTCCGGGTCAGGCTTCCTACGGCAGACCCGTCACGAAGGTTGCGGTCGCCGCGATCGCGGCCGCGAAGTTCTGCTCCAGCGTCCTTCCCGACGACTTGCGCGGCACGAGCGAGTGGTCGCCGTCGGCGATCCACTCGATGCGGATCGCCGGCGACAGCGCGTAGCCGGCGACCTCGTCGGGCATGCCGAGCGGGTCGCGGGTGCCCTGGACGATCAAGGTCGGCGTGCGCAGCTCCGCGAGGTGCGCGGTGCGCAGGCGCTGCGGCTGGCCGGGAGGGCGGAACGGGTAGCCGAGGCAGACGAGGCCGCGCGCGCCGAGCTCGTCGGCGAGGAGGCTCGCCATCCGCCCGCCCATCGACTTGCCGCCGATCGCCAGGCGGGCGCCGCCGCCGAGCGCGGCGACGACCGCGCGCCAGGTCGCCAGCAGGACGTCCGGGCGGTCGGGCCCGCGCCGCACACCGTCGCGGCGCGCCGCCATGTACGGGAACTCGAAGCGCACCACCCGGATGCCGGCCGCGGCGAGCCCCTGCGCGATGGTGGCCATGAAGGGCGAGTCCATCGGCGCGCCGGCGCCGTGCGCCAGGACGAGGACCGCCGCCGCGCCGGCGGGGCCGTCCTCGAGAAGTGGGCGACTGGATTTCTCAGCGGCCATGGTGACGACTGAGGCGGAGCATAGCGCCGCGATAGACTCGATTCTCGTCGAAGTCGTCCACCCTCAGAGAGGAGAACCACATGCGCAAGATCGTTTCGATGAGCCTGGCGCTCGCCGCCTGGGCGGGCATCGCCGCGGCCGACGTCCGCCTGCCGCAAGCCAGCCCGGCCGCCACCGTCCAGCAGGCGGTCGGCGTCACCGACCTGGAGATCACCTACCACCGCCCGGGCGTCAAGGGGCGCACGATCTGGGGCGGCCTGGTGCCGTACGACCAGATCTGGCGCCTGGGCGCCAACGAGGCGACGACCCTCGCCGTGAGCACCCCGTTCCGCATCGAGGGGCACGAGATCGCGGCCGGGACGTACGCCCTGTTCGCCATCCCGGGAAAGGCAGCGTGGACGTTCATCCTCGACAAGAACCCCAAGCAGTGGGGCGCCTTCAGCCACAAGGACGCCGACGACGTCCTGCGCTTCCAGGTCAAGCCGCAGGAGGGCCCGTTCGTCGAGCGCATGCAGTTCACGATCAGCCCGGACAGCGACGGCGCGGCGACGGTCGAGATGTCCTGGGAGAAGCTGCGCGTCGCGTTCAAGGTCGAGGTCGACACCCCGAAGATCGTCTGGCAGGGGATCGACGCCGCGCTGCAGAAGTCGCCGGACGCCGGCGCCTACCGCACCGCGGTGCGCTACGCGCTGCAGGACAACTCGCACCAGCAGGAGGCGATGGGCTGGATCGAGAAGGCGATCGCCGCCGGTGAGAGCTGGTCGAACTACGACCTCAAGGCGCAGCTCCTCGAGCGCGCCGGCAAGGTGAAGGAGGCGATCGCCGTCGAGGAGAAGGCGCTCCAGGCCGCCGAGCAGGCCAAGGCGTCCTCCGAGGCGACCGATCAGATCAAGAAGCGCCTGGCGGACTGGAAGGCCAGGCACTGAGGTCCGGCAGCGGTTCGTAGCCGCGCTCGGGCGCGACCGGCGCGAGCCGCAGGCCGCGCTCGTCGGTCAGATAGGCGTAGCCGATCTCCTGGCAGCGCCCGTCGGGATCCAGACGCTCGTACCTGGCGCGCCGCGCGGCACGATCCGCGGCGCGCAGCATGCGCAGGTGGTAGAGGACGAGGTCGGCCTGCGGGAAGTCACCCCGCCGCTGGGCGTCGAGCGGCGCCCAGTGGCCGTGCAGCGGGCGGTCGTCGAGCCGCATGCCCGGCCGCGCCCGGAAGAGCCGCGCCGAGCGCTTGCCGCCCCACACGCCGTCGGTACGGAAGCGCAGCGGGTCGTCCCACAGCTCGCGCACGTGCAGGTAGTAGGCCGCGCCGCGTCGCGCCGCGAGCAGCGGCTCGGCGCGGGCGCGGAAGCCGTTTTCCAGGCGCTCGTCGGCGTCGACCGCCAGCAGCCAGTCGGCACCGCGCGCGAGCGCCGCCGCGATCAGCCGCCGGCGGTTGCGCGGCTCGTCCCAGACGTGCGGCTCCCGCGGCGGCTCGCGCAGCAGCTCGACGAGAGCCGGCTGCCCGGCGACGAAGTCGCCCGAGCCGTCGCGCGAGCCGTCGTCGAGCGCCACCACCCCGTCGACTTGCGGCGCGACGTTGCGGAACCAGTCGGGCAGGAAGCGCATCTCGTCGCGGAACGCGAGCAGGGCGAGGAGACGCGCCGGTCGCCGTCGCGGGAACAGCCGGCGGAGGACGTTCATGGCGCCGGGGCCATCGAGCGTGGGGCGCGCAGGGCGCCGAGGGCATACGCGGCCGCGGCGAAGGGCAGCAGCGGGAGGGCGAGCGCCAGCCAGGGCCGGTCGCCAGGCTCGGCCGCCGTCCAGGCCAGGCGCGCGCACTCGGGCAGACGCTCGAACGCGGCGCGTGCGACGGCGCGGCGGTCGGGCCGTCCCAGATCGGCCCAGGCGCGGGCGGATCGCCGCCCGCGCGCCAGCTGATCGGCGAAGAGGCCGGGCAGCGTCGTCGGATGGCGATGCGCGGTGCGCACCTGCGGGCACCAGCGCACCTCGAGGCCGCCCAGGCGCTGGTGCAGCTCGGTGTCCTCCCCGGCGCGCAGGTCCTCGCGGAAGCCGCCGCAGCGTGCGAGGAGATCGCGGTCGTACGAGCAGCCGTAGAGCAACGCGCGCGGCGGCGGGACGCCGGGCATGCGGCGGGCGAAGAGCAGGGCCTGCGTCGCCCACGAGCAGGGATTGCGCCGGTGGGGATTGACGACCGCGCTGGCCACGACCGCCGCGCCTTGGGCGTGCGCCGCGGCGCGGCCCTCCACCCAGCCCGGCAGCGCCCGGCAGTCGGCGGCGAGGAACGCGACGAAGCGGGCGCGGGTCGCGGCGACGCCGACGTTTCTCGCCGCGCCGGGGTAGAGCGGCGCCGCGATCTCGCGCACCGACACCGCGCAGTCGGCGGCGGCGAGGCGCGCGGCGACGTCGCCGCCGCCGGAGCTGACGACCAGCAGCTCGCAGCCCGCGGCCTGCGCGAGGAGGGAGCGCACCGCGTCCTCGACCCCCGGCTGGGCACGCAACGCGATCACCACGACCGCCAGCTCGGAGCTCAACGCGGGCCCTCCGTCGACGCGTCCTCACCGGCCGTCGCGAGCGGCCGGTAGCCGCGCCCGGCGGGCAAGGGCTCCAGGCGCAGCCCGGTCTCGTCGGTCAGGTGGGCGTAGCCGATCGACTGGTGCTCGTGCCGCGGGTCGATCGCCTCCCAGCGCGCGCGCCGCGCCACCCGATCCGCGCGGCGCAGCATGCGCAGGTGGTAGAGGATGACGTCGGCTTCCGCGAATCCGCCGTCGCGCTGGCTGTCGAGCGGCGCCCAGTGGCCATGCAGCGGCCGGGGGTCGAAGACGGCGTCGGGGCGCCAACGGAAAAGACGGGCGTGACGCTTCCGCCCCCACGCGCCATCGGCGCGCCAGGTTCGCGGATCGTCCCAGATCTCGCGGATGATGACCGAGAGGGCGGTCGTCCCGCTGCGCTCGGCCCGGGCGATGGCGCGCGCCGCACGGCGACGGAAGTCGTCTTCGAGGCGCTCGTCGGCGTCGACACCGATCAGCCAGTCTGCACCGTGGCGCGCCGCGGCCGGGCAGAGCAGGCGGCGGTTGCGCGTCTCGTCGAAGCTGTGGGGCTGGCGCGGCGCCGGGCGGAGGACCTCGAGGACCGCGGGGTGCGCCGCCATCAGCTCCGCCGAGCCATCGCTCGAGCCGTCGTCGAGCGCCACGATGCCGTCGACTTGCGGCGCGACGTTGCGCAGGAAATCCGGCAGGTAGCGGATCTCGTCGCGGAAGTGCACCACGGCGAGGAGCCGCGGCCGGCGGAGCCTGGCGGTGACCAGCCGAGCGACTTGCGCGAGGGCCACGGCGAGCTATTCTAGCGGTGCGTGCCCTCGCCCCTGACGGTTTTGATCACCTGCCGCGAGCTCGTCCATTTCGCCGGCAGCCAGACCTACACCCGCGACGTCGCCGAGGTGCTGCGCGCGCTCGGCCACGCCCCGGTCGTGTACTCGCCCCGCCTCGGCGAGGTGGCGGACGACCTGCGCCGGCGCGGCGTCGCGGTGGTCGACGATCTCGATCGCCTGGGCGCGCCGCCCGACGTGATCCACGGCCAGCACCAGTTCGAGGCGATGGCGGCGATGCTGCGCTTCCCGCGCGCGCCCGCGGTGTTCGTCTGTCACGGCTGGCTGCCCTGGCAGGAAGCGCCGCCAAGCTTCCCGAGCCTGCTGCGCTACGTGGCGGTCGACGCCCTGCGCCGCGACCGCCTGGTTCTCGAGCACGGGGTCGCTCCCGGCGCGGTCGAGGTGTTGCCCAACTTCGTGGACGTCGAGCGCCTCGCACCGCGTCGGACTTTGCCCGAACGGCCGCGGCGCGCGCTGCTGTTCAGCAACGAGGCGCCCGAGCGCGGCGGTTGGACGGAAGCGGTCGCCGCGGCGTGCGCCGCCGTGGGTGTCGCGCTCGACGTCGTCGGACTGCGCAGCGGGCGGCCCGCGGCGGCGCCGGAGTCGTTGCTCGGCGGCTACGACCTGGTGTTCGCGCGCGGCCGCGGCGCGCTCGAGGCGATGGCGGTCGGCGCCGCCGTCGTGCTGTGCGGCGTCGAGGGCATGGGCCCGATGGTGACGAGCGACGGCTTCGCCGCCCTGCGCGACGCGAACTTCGGTCTGCTCGCTCTGCGCCCACCGGTTGAAGCCGCGGCGCTGCGCCGCGAGATCGAGCGCTACGACCCGGCGGACGTCGTGCGCCTGCGCGACCGGGTGCGCGACGAGCACGATCGGCGCAGCGGCGTGCGCCGGCTGGTGGAGCTCTACCGCGAGGTGATCGCGGCGGTCGACCGCGGCGGGTGGAGCGCCGACCACTCCGAGCGCTGCCTGCGGGACGCGGCGCGGTTCTGCGCCGCGGTCTTGCCCCGGGTCGAGGACGCCGGAGCCGCCCAGCGAGCCGCGGCGAGCGAGGAGCGGCTGGAGGCTCTGCAGCGCACCGCGCTGATGCGCTGGCGGGGTCGGTTGCTCCGCGTGCGTCCGCTGGTGGCGGCGTACCGGCGTCTGAAGGGCCTGCCCGAGTCCTGAGCGGCCCGCGGGGCGTGGCGCATCGCCACGCTTCAGGCCGGGGTGGCTTCGACGATCTGGCGCAGCAGCGCGATGTTGTCGCGGTGGCCGGTCAGGCGCGCCGTCACCTTGCCGCGGATCGGGTAGCCGACGAGATAGAGGTCGCCGATGATGTCGAGGATCTTGTGGCGCACGAACTCGTCGGGAAAGCGCAGCTCGGTGTTCAGCACTTCGTCCTCGCCGACCAGGATGAAGTTGTCGAGCCGGCCGCCCGAGCCGAGACCCAGCTCGGCCATCATCTTCAGGTCGCGCATGAAGCCGAAGGTGCGGGCCGGCGCGATGTCGCGCTTGTAGGCCTCGAAATCGCTCAGCCGGAACTCGTACCGCTGCTCGCCGATCGGCGGCGGGTAGCGCAGCAGGTAGGAGACCGAGAAGCTGCCGTCGCCGTCGGCGGGCTCGATCGCCAGCACCTTGTCGCCGCTGCCGACCTCGTAGCGGCGGTCGATCACGATCTCCTGGCGCGGCACGCCCTGCTCCTCGATGCCGATCTGCTCGAGCGTGCGGCAAAAGTCGGCCGCCGAGCCGTCGAGCACCGGGATCTCGCCGTGCACCTTGATCAACAGGTTGGTGACGCCGCAGGCGTGGAGCGCCGAGAGGAAGTGCTCGACCGTCTTCACCCGCACCCCGCCGCGCCCCAGCGTCGTCGCGTACTCGGTGTCCTCGACCGCGCCGACGTGGGCCGGGATCAGGGTGTGGGTGGGCAGCGACAGCACGTGCACGCCGCTGTCCGGCGGCAGCGGCTGGATGACCATGCCGGTGCGCCCGCCGGAGTGCAAGCCGAGGCCGTAGATCACCGTGCTGTGGCGGATCGTGCGCTGCGGCTCCTCGCCGGTGCGCAGCAGCGACAGGCGCGGCCGCGGCTCCAGGCGGTGCTCGGTCGGGAGCCTGGCCTCCGGGGTCGGCACCAGCACTCCCTCACCCTGCGCCCGGCGGTGGCGCAGCGCCGCCTCGGCGGCGTCGACCGCCTGCTGGTAAGCGAGAGGCTTCTCGAGGTAGTCGAACGCCCCCATCTTGATCGCCTTGACCGCGGTCGCGCTGGTGCCGTGCCCGGACATCATCACTACCGTGGCGTGCGCGTCGAGCTCGCGCAGCGCCTGCAGAGTCTCCAGGCCGTCGCGGTCGGGAAGCCAGACGTCGAGGAACACCACCTCCGGCCGCTCGCGCCGGTAGAGGTCGAGCGCCTCGTTGCCGGAGCGCGTGGCGAGGATGCGGTACCCCTGGTCGGCGAGCACCCCCGACAGGGTCTGCAGGATGCCGGGCTCGTCGTCGACGAGGAGGGCGAGGGGCTGGAATTCGGCCACGGAGCAAGCCTACAACGAGGAGCCGCGCGGGCAGCGGGCTACGAGCGCGCGATCTCCGGCCGCACCGCCTCGAAGTGCCCGGCGGCGCGGTTCTTGCGCACGTTGTCCCAGGTGAAGCAGCGGCCGTTCATCGCGATGTAGACGCCGTGCGGCAGGGCCTGGACGAAGGAGAGGGCGCTCCCCAGGTTGAAGAGGCCATCGGAGCTGCCGAACGCCCACGGGATCATGGCGCCGGTCAGCACCACGGTCTTGCCGGTGAGGTGGCTGCCCAGCACCTGCGCGGTCTCGACCATGGTGTCGGTGCCGTGGGTGATGACGATCTGCGACTCCGGCGACTGCCGGCAGTTCTCGAGGATGACGCCGCGGTCGGCGTCGGTCATCTCCAGGCTGTCGATCATCATCAGGGTGCGGATCGTGAGCTCGAGGCGGCAGCGACCGAGGCGCAGCATCTCGTGGAGGTGGGTGTCCTTGAAGTACAGCCGCCCCTGCAGCTCGTCGTACTCCTTGTCGAAGGTGCCGCCAGTGATCAGGATGCGGATCGCCATGCGGCGCAAGCTAGCACGGGCGGCAGCGGGGCGGCGAGGATCGGCGGGCGCCGCCGCCACGCTGAACGGGTGTGGACAGGCCCGGCCGTCTCTGTTACTAAGGCGTTGCCAAGAGCGGATCTCTCGCCGCGCGGGCGCGGCATCGTAGCCGGAACAGGGGACAACATGAGTCGAACCCTTCGCGCGCTGCTTCCGCTGCTTCTCCTCCTGACGCCCGCCGGCGCCAGGGCGCAGGACTCCGGACAAGGGGCGGCGGGCGCTCGCCCCGCCCCGCGACCGGTCGGGATCGAGATGAAGCGCGCCGGCAGCACCGCGATCGACCTGCGGTTGCTGCCCTGGGTCGCGCCCCGCAAGCGGGAGCGCATCGAGCGCGAGCCGCCGCCGGTGGCGCGCATCGAGCTTCCCGGCGGACCCCGGGCGAGCGCTGCCGCGCTTCCCGGGCGAAGCGCTCCGGCCCCGTCGCCGAACGCCAGCTTCGACGGCCTCGACTTCGCGAACTGGGGCGCCGGCCATCCGCCTGACCCCAACGGCGATGTCGGTCCGACCTACTACATCCAGACGATCAACACCTCGATCGGCATCTATCGGAAGTCAGACGGCGTGCGGGTCGCCGCCTTCACGTTCGACACCTTCATGAGCCAGGGGAGCTTCGGTAATCTCTGCGACACCGACAACTTCGGCGACCCGGTGGTGCTGTACGACACTTTCGAGGATCGCTGGGTGATCACCGATTTCGCATTCCAGGTCGACGCCTCGGGCAACGTGATCTTCCCGCCGGGGGCCTTCCAGTGCTTCGCGGTCTCGAAGACCGGCGACCCGGTCTCGGGCGGTTGGAACTTCTATTCGATCAACACCACCGGCGGCCTCGGCGACTACCCGAAGTTCGGCATCTGGCCGGACGGCATCTACATGTCGGCCAACATGTTCGACTATGCCGCCGCCGGCTCCTTCCAGGACGTGCGGGTCTATGCCTTCAACAAGGCGCAGATGTACGCCGGAGCTCCGACGGTGCAAGTGGTGTCGTTCGACGCGCCGTCCACCGAGTTCACGCTGCTCCCGGCGAACGCCCGCCTGCAGGAAGGGACGCCGCCGGCGGGGAGCCCCAACTACTACGCCGTCGTCTGGCAGTTCCTGAACGCTGTCTCGGTGTACAAGTTCCACGTCGACTGGAACAGCATCTCGACGTCGACCTTCACTGGGCCGTTCGTCGCGCTCAGCCCCAACAGCTGGGTCCAGTTCACGGGCACCAACGACACGGTGCCGTCGCCGGGGAACGCCCTCGACACCCTGTCCCCGCGGCTCATGGTGCAGAACCAGTACAGCAACGAGGGCGGCGTCGAGTCGTTGTGGGACAGCCATACGGTGGGCGCCTCGGGCACGGCGTCGAGCCAGGCCGCCGTGCGCTACTACCAGACGACGGTGACGGGCGGAACCGTGGCGTCCAACACGACGCAGGCCTTCACCTACAGCCCCGACGCGTCGCTCAACCGCTTCATGCCCAGCGTGGCGGTCGACCGCGCGGGCAACTTGGCGATCGGGTACAGCACGACGAACGGCACGACGGACCCGGCAATCAAGTACGCCGGGAACCTGGCGAGCGATCCGCTGAACGCGATCACCCAGACCGAGGTGTCGCTGATCAACGGCACCGGCACGCAGACCGGGAACTGCGGCGGCGGGACCTGCACGCGCTGGGGCGACTACAGCGCCATGACGCTCGACCCTGACGGCTGCACGTTCTGGTACACGAACATGTACTACGCGGTGGATGGACTGAACTATCTGACCCGGTTCGGATCGTTCGCGTTCCCCGCGTGCACGGCGGTCGGGACCGGCACGGTGCAAGGGACGGTGACGGCGCTCGTCGGCGGTGCGCCGATCGCCGGCGCCACGGTGGCCCTCGGCAGTCGTACCACGACGACCGACGCCAGCGGCAGCTACTCATTCTCCGGCCTCGCGGCGGGTACGTATCCGAGCATCACGGCCAGCGCTCCGGGCTACAACCCGAGCTCTGTCGTGGGCGTCGTGGTGACGACCGGCGGAACCACGACCGAGAATTTCGCGCTGAGCACGGCGCCGCTGAGCGGCTGCCTGGTCGACACCTCGCAGGCCGACTTCCAGACCGGTGTGCCGACCAGGGTGGACCTGACCACGAGCCCGGGGAACGCGATCCTGCTCGATGTCCCGAACCTGGATCAGCATGCTGATGACAATGGGTTCGGCTCGGGCTACGGTTTCAGCAGCACGTCCCTGATCGGCCAGACCTTCACCCCGGCCGCCACGGGCGCGTTGACCCGCGTGGACGCGTACATCTTCTGCGCCAGCTGCTCGGGGACGAATCCGAGCATGACGCTCGAGGTGCGCACCACCAGCGGCGGCCTGCCCGTGATGACGGCTGGCGGTCTGCTGGCGAGCTCCACGATCGCGGGGACATCCAGCGGCTCCGGAGGTTTCTTCACGTTCAGTTACGGCACTCCGCCGACGCTCACCGCCGGCACGCAGTACGGCATCGTCATCCGTTTGGCCGCGGACCGTGTCACGGGGACCCAGGCGTGGCTGGCGACGAGCGGCGACGTGTACGCGGGCGGTAGCCGCGTCACCTGCACGACCTCATCGTGCTCCAACCCGGTCGGTTCCAACAAGAATAGCGACCTCGTTTTCCGGTCATACATGGATTCCGGGTACCCGTCCTCGGGCGACCTCATCTCCTCGCCCAAGGACAGCAACCCGCCCACCGGTGACACGACCCAGTGGTCGACGCTGTCCTGGACGGCGTCCGTCCCCGGGCCGACGAGCTTGAAGTTCCAGGTGGCGGCGAGCAACTCGGCTTTCGGCCCGTTCAACTTCGTCGGTCCGGACGGCACCGCCACGACGTTCTTCACCTCGAGCGGCGCCTCGCTCAGCCAGTTCAACGGCAACCGCTATCTCGAGTACCGGGCGTACCTGGCGACCAGCGACCCGACCCAGACCCCGACCTTGAACGACGTCACGGTCTGCTACGCCGACGTCTCCGGCGCCTTCGTCTCGGGCACCAAGACGGTGTCGGGGGTCTTCGCCGTCGGTAGCCCGGTGACCTACACCGTGGCGCTCCAGAACACGGGCGGCAGTCCGCAACCCGACAACCCGGGCAACGAATTCACCGACGTGCTGCCGGCACAGGTGGCGCTCGTTTCGGCGATCGCCTCGAGCGGCGCAACGGTCGCCAACACCGGCACCAACACGGTGACCTGGAACGGCTCGATCGCGGCCGCTGGCTCGGTGACGATCACCATCACCGCCACGATCCAG
>JBLMYC010000161.1:0-5573 GCA_050258075.1 Acidobacteriota bacterium | reverse complement strand
CGCCGCGGGCCGGGCCGGCGCGCCGCGGTTCCCCTTGCGGGCCGGCTCGCAACGGTGCTATGACTGCGCGCCGTGAAATCTCCCATCAATTGACGAGAATTGTCACCAAAGGGAACCGGATGGCGCCCGAAACCAAGTTCTTCGAACAGGTCAACCAGTACTTCGACAAGGCCGCCGTGCTGGCCGGGCACGATCCCAAGCTGCTCGCCCAGGTGAAAGCCTGCAACAGCGTCTACCGCATGGCGTTCCCGCTCGAGCGCGACGACGGCACGATCGAGACCATCCACGCCTGGCGCGCCGAGCACAGTCAGCACAAGCTCCCCACCAAGGGCGGCATCCGCTACGGGATGCTGGTGTCGGAGGACGAGGTCATGGCGCTCTCCGCGCTGATGACCTACAAGTGCGCGATCGTCGACGCTCCGTTCGGCGGCGCCAAGGGCGGCGTACGGATCGACCGCAACAAGTACTCGCAGGCCGAGCTCGAGCGGATCACCCGCCGCTACACCTTCGAGCTCTACCGCAAGAACTTCATCGGCCCCGGCATCGACGTGCCGGCCCCCGACTACGGCACCGGTCCGCGCGAGATGGCGTGGATCGCCGACACCTACCAGACCCTCGCCCAGCACGACGTCAACGCGCTCGCCTGCGTCACCGGCAAGCCGATCGCCCAGGGCGGCATCCACGGCCGCAAGGAAGCGACCGGGCGCGGCGTGATGTTCGGGGTGCGCGAAGCCTGCGGGCAGGCCGACGACATGAAGGCGCTCGGCCTCGAGCCCGGCCTGGGCGGCAAGACGGTCGTCGTCCAGGGGCTCGGCAACGTCGGCTACTACGCGGCGAAGTTCCTGGCCGAGGAAGGCGCCAAGATCGTCGGCCTGGCGGAGATCGAGGGCGCGATCCACGACCCCCGCGGGCTCGACATCGACAAGGTGATGGAGCACCGCAAGGCGACCGGCTCGATCCTCGGCTTCCCGGGCGCCCAGGACCTCGCGAAGTCGGGCGCCGCCCTGGAGCTGCCCTGCGACATCCTGGTGCCGGCGGCGCTCGAGGGCGTGATCACCGGCGCCAACGCCCCGGCGATCCAGGCCAAGATCATCGCCGAGGCCGCCAACGGCCCGTCGACCGCCGAGGCCTCCGGGATCCTCAACGCCAAGGGGGTGTTCATCATCCCCGACATGTACCTGAACGCGGGCGGCGTCACCGTCTCCTACTTCGAGTGGGTGAAGAACCTCTCCCACGTGCGCTTCGGGCGGCTCGAGAAGCGCTTCGACGAGCGCGCCTTCCGCAACCTGTTGCGCACGGTGGAGCGCAAGGTGACGACCAAGTTCTCCGAGGCCGAGCTGCACGATGCGGCGCAAGGGGCCGGCGAGGAAGACCTGGTGAACTCGGGGCTCGAGGAGACCATGGTCTCGGCCTACGACCAGATCAACGGCATCCGCAAGCGCCACGGCGCCGGCCAGTGCGACCTGCGCACGGCGGCGTTCATCCTGGCGATCAACAAGATCGTCAATGTCTACCAGGACATGGGCATCTTCCCGTAAGGCGGGAGCGGAATGCTCGGCCGGTGCCGGCTCCCGAGCGCGCGCCGCTCAGGGTAGCTGGTCTTCGTCCAGCCCGAAATAGTGGCCGACCTCGTGCACCACGGTGTCGCGGATCTCGCGGATCAGCTCGCGGCGCGACGAGCAGGCCTCGAGCAGCGGCAGGCGGTAGATGACGATGCGGTCGGGAAGCGTACCGCCGTAGCTGCCGCCGCCGCGCTCGGGCAGCGCGACGCCCTGGTAGAGACCGAACAGCGTGTCCTCGTCGGGGTCGAGCCCGGCGTCGAAGAGGTCGTCCTCGGTAGGCTCGTCCTCGACCACCACCGCGACGTTCTGGATCAGCTCGCCGAGCTCCGCCGGGATGCCATCGAGCGCCTCGGCGACTACGGCTTCGAACTCCTCTGGGCCCATCCGCATGGATCGATTGTAGCCGCCGCCCGGCGGCAGCTCCCTTGACCTAGAATCGGTCACCTTTCGAGCCTCTCGATGCGTCTGGCACCGATCGTCACTCTTGCCCTGCTGCTCGCCGCACCGCTCGCCGCGTCCGCGCCAGCCTCCCCGCCCGGCTTCCCGAGCCTCGCGCAGCAGCTGACCGAAGCTCGCGCCGTGCCGGGGAGCGCGCTCGACACCCTGATCCGCGCCAACCAGGAGATCGGCAGGCTGCGGCCGGAGGAGGCGAGAGACAAGCTCGGCCTGCCGCCCTGGCTGCGGATCTGGTGGCGCAAGAGCCACCCCGAGGGCCGCTACCCGGCGAGCGACCCGACCGGCGGCTATCCGCGGGTGCTGCACGAGGCCCTGGAGTGGATGCTGAGCCATCAGGACCTCGTTCCTGGGCCGGGCATGGAGTCGCGCGCCGAACCGGACCAGCCCATGGCCAGAGGCGCGGCCTCGGCGGGCGGCGAGCAGCGCATCTCGCCCGCCTCGACGGCGCCGCACAGCGAATCCGCCATCCGCGTCGATCCCTGGGATCCGACCCGGATCATCGCCGCCTCGAACAACATCGGCGGGAGCGGCGCGCAGGCCCAGTTCTACTCGACCGACGCCGGCGCGAGCTGGGGCCAGACCAACCTGCCGCTCGTCTCCCCCGACTCGTTCCAGTCCGACCCCACGGTGGAGTGGACGTCGGACGGCACCGCCTGGTCGACGACCATCGGTATCGCCGGCCCCACCTTCCGCCTGCGCGCCTACAAGTCGACCGACAACGGCGCCACCTGGGCCTTCGACGCGACGTTCTCGGGTAGCCAGACCTCCGCCGACAAGGAGATGTTGTGGGCGGACCACGGTCCGTCCTCGCCCTACAAGGACAACCTGTACGCGATCTGGCACGCCTACAACTCGACCTCCATCGACTCAGTGTTCGTCAGCCGCCGCACCGGCCCGGCGGGCTCCTGGCAAACACCGATCCAGGTGAGCGGTGCCGAAACGACCGGCACCGGCATCGGCGGCGACGTCAAGACCAACCCCCTGGGTGACGTCTTCGCCTTCTGGCCCGACACCGGCAGCCAGGGAATCTTCGTCGCGAAGTCGACGGACGGCGGCGCCACCTGGGGTACGCCGGTCCAGATCGCGACGACTTACGCCTCCTACGAGATCCAGGTGCCATCCTTCGCCAGCCGGCAGGCCCTGATCTACGTGACCGGTGGCTCTTGGCGCACCGCCACCCAGAACCTGGTGTACGTCGTATGGACCGACCTCACCGGCGCGATCGGCTGCAGGTCGTCGGCCAACGAGCCGGGGACGAACACCGCCTCCACCTGCAAGTCGCGGATCTGGTTCACACGCTCGACCGACGGCGGCACGACCTGGGAGGCGCCGCGCATGCTCAACGACCTCGCGAGCCTCGACGACCAGTTCAACCCCTGGCTGACGGTCGACGAGGCGACCGGCGCGCTCGGGGTCATGTACTACGACACGGTGGCCGATTCCGGGCGCAAGAAGGTGGACGTCTATTACCAGTCCTCCTTCGATGCCGGTCAGACCTGGGCCGCGGCGACGAAGATCACCTCCGCTCCCACCGACGAGACCTCGGCCGGGGCCGATCTCGGCAACCAGTTCGGCGACTACAACTCGCTCTCCGGCTACCAGGGAATCTTCTTCCCCGCGTGGACCGACCGGCGGGCGAACCTCTCGACCTCGCGCGAGCAGATCTGGACGGCACGGATCGACGACCCTGTGGGGAGCCTCGCCTTCTACACCCTGCCGCCCTGCCGCGTCGTCGACACCCGCAACGCCATCGGCCCGCTCGGCGGACCGGCGCTCGCCGCGGGCTCGACCCGCGGCTTCGCCATCGCCGGCGCTTGCGGCGTTCCGGCCGATGCTCGCGCCGTCTCGATCAACCTGACGGTCGCGGGGCCCACGGCTGCCGGCTTCCTGACCGTCTTCCCGGCGGCGTTGCCCAGCAACCCGAACGTCTCGTCGATCAACTTCCGGGCCGGGTCGACCCGCGCCAACAACGCCGTCGTTTCGCTGGGCTGGAATGGAACGGCCGACGCCAAGGTCTTCAACGGCTCCGCCGGCACCGTGAACGTCATCCTCGACGTCAACGGCTACTTCCAGTAGCACAGCCCGACCTCACTCGAGGTAGGGATCGGCAAGATAGAGCTGCAACCGCGGCGGCTCCTCGCCGACGTGGAAGGCGCGGGCGCGGCCCTCGATCTCGCGGTCCTCGGCGGTCAGGCGCTCGTGGTGGCGCAGGTAGTCGAGCCAAGACTCGTCGCTGAACGACTCGACGTAGCGCGCCGGGTCGGCGGCGTCCGTCCACAGGTTCCAGCGCACCGCTCCGCCGCGCCGCCGGCTGCGGCGCAGGACGCGCATCGCCGCCGCGAACTCGGCGGCGCGCGCCGGCTCGATGCGGTACTCGATCGTCACCAGCACCGGTCCGCGGTCGGCCTCCGGCTGCGCGGCGATCAGCGGCGCCGGCCAGTGCCGGGAGGGCGCCAGGTTCACTCCCTTGCCGCCGCGCACCGGGTAACGCGGAATCGCGACGAGACCCGCGAACATGCCTGCCGCGGCGAGGGACAGCGCCGCCGGGGTGCCGAGCGCATGGGCGATCGCGCCCCACAGCGAGCTGCCGAGCGCCAGGCCGGCGTAGAAGACGAGCAGGTAGTAGGACAGCGCCCGGGCGCGCACCCAGGCCGGAACCGAGGTCTGGGCGGCGACGTTGAACCCCGACAGCACGGTCAGCCAGGCGCCGCCGCCGAGCGCCAGGGCGATCGCCGCCACCGCCACGTCCGGAGCCCAGGCGAGGCCGATGAGCGCCACGGCAAACCCGATCGTGCCGGCGAGCGCCAGCCGGTCGGTGGGGAACCGCGCCCGCAGCCGCGGCAGCTGGGTCGCTCCGGCCACCGCGCCGAGCCCGAAGCTGCCGAGCAGCGCGCCGTAGCCGCCCGGCCCGCTCTCCAGCCGGAAGCGCGCCACCAGCGGCAGCAGCGCCCACAGCGCGCTGCCGCAGAGGACGAACAGGGCGCCGCGCACCATCACCGCGCGCATGCGCGGCGAGTGGCGGATGTAGCGCCCGCCGCTGCGCAGCGCGCCGAGGAAGCTCTCGGCGGGCAGGGCGCTCTCGGCCGGCGGACGGCGCCAGAAATAGAGCACCAGCACGACGCCGAAGAACGACACGCCGTTGAACAGGAAGTTCGCGGCCGGGCCGAGGGCGGCGATCACCAGTCCGCCGAGCGCCGGGCCGGCGGCGCGGGCGATGTTGAAGCCCATGCTGTTGAGCGCCACCGCCGGAGCGAGATCGGCCTGTGGCACGAGCTCGGGCACGATCGCCTGCCAGGGCGGCGCGTTGAGCGACGCGCCGACGCCGAGCGCGAAGGTGATCCCGAGCAGCAGCCACGGCGTCGCCAGCCCCCGGTGAACCAGCAGGCCGAGGACCAAGGCGGCGGCGGTCATCCACAGCTGGGTCAGGAGCAGCAGGCGACGGCGATCGACCAGATCGGCGAGCACTCCGGCCGGCAGCGCGAGCAGGAACATCGGCAGGCTGGTCGCGGCCTGCACCAGCGACACCATCACCGGCGATGGCGCCAGCGAGGTCAT
>JBLMYC010000160.1:0-26805 GCA_050258075.1 Acidobacteriota bacterium | reverse complement strand
GGTGGCTGAGGTTCCCGAGATCCGGACCCAGCGTCTGCTCCTCCGGGCCTTCCGCGCGGAGGACGCCGAGCCCTACCTCGCGATGTGCGCCGATCCTGAGGTCATGCGCTGGGTTTCTGGCGAGCCGCTCTCAGCCGAGGACGCCTGGCGGCAGCTCGCGATGTTCGCGGGGCACTGGACGCTGCGCGGGTTCGGGAGCTGGACGGTCGAGGAGCGGGCGTCCGGCCGCTTCGTGGGTCGCATTGGGCTCCACTACCCGGAGGGCTGGCCCGACCGCGAGCTCGGCTGGGCCCTGGCGCGGCCGTTCTGGGGCCAGGGCTACGCGGCGGAGGGCGCGCGAGCCGCGCTTGCGCATGCCTTCGACACGCTCGGCTGGGATCACCTGGTGAGCCTGATCCATCCCGAGAACGAGCGCTCGATCCGACTGGCCACCCGGCTCGGCGCCAGATTCCAGGGCACGGCCGCGGTGCGCGGCCACTCGGTGAGCGTGTATTCCTACCGGACGCCCTAGTCCCGTCTCCCGCCCAGCAGCCCCGCCCGCATCAGGTAGTACAGGAGGGTGAGGAGGGTCGACACGGCGGCCGCGACGTAGGTCAGCGCGGCGGCGTTCAGCACGCGGTCCATGCCCTGGCGCTCCTGGGGCAGGACGATGCCCTGCTCGACCGCCAGGCGCTTGGCGCGGTTGGAGGCGTCGAACTCGACCGGCAAGGTGACGATCTGGAAGAGGAGCACGGCCGAGAAGAGCACCGCGCCGAGCAGCACCACGCCCTGGCCCGAGGCACCGTGGCTCGAGTACATCAGGAACAGGCCGAGCATCATGACGATGTAGCCCACGTTCGAGCCGATGCTGGCGGTCGGCACCAGGGCCGAGCGCAGGGCCAGTGGCTTGTAGCCATTGGCATGCTGGATGGCGTGGCCGGCCTCGTGGCAGGCAACGCCCACCGCGGCGACCGAGCTCGCACCGTAGACGCCCTCGGAGAGGTTCAGGGTCTTGTTGGCCGGATTGTAGTGGTCGGACAGCATGCCCTGGTGGGGCTGGATCTTGACGTCGCTGATGCCCGCCCCCTGGAGCATCGCCTGCGCCGCCTGGGCGCCGGTGAGGCCGCGGGCGGTGCGCACCTTGGAGTACTTGTTGAACGCCGAGCGGGTCATGAACGTCGCGATCAGCGAGAACGCCAGCGCCGGCAGCATGAAGAGCAGGTAAAACGGATCGAAGTACACGGCTGACCTCCGAAGCAGGAAAACGAGCCACCGGGGCCGCGAATTCCCCGACCCCGACAGCGTGTAGATTAGCAGGTGGGACTTTCCCCGAGGGAGAACTGACCATGGCTGAGGAGAGTGGTGTGCGCGTCGCGCTGGTGACCGGCGGCACGCGCGGCATCGGCCGCGCCGTCGTCGAAGCGCTGCTCGAGGAGGGCTGGACGGTCGATCTCTGCGGCCACACCCGCGACTCGACCGATAAGGCCGAAGGCGAGCTGCGGCCGAAGTACGGCGAGCGGGTGGCGGCGCGGCCGTGCAACGTGCGCTCCGAGGCGCAGGTCGACAGCCTCGTCCACTGGACGCTCGAGCGCCGCGGCCGGCTCGACCTCCTGGTCAACAACGCCGGGGTGGGAGCGTTCGGCCCGATCTACGAGCTGTCGGGCGACGACGCCCGGCGGGTGATCGAGACCAACCTCCTGGGCTGCTTCTACGCCATGCGCGCGGCGGCGCCGGCGATGCGCAAGCGCGGCTCGGGATGGATCGTCAACATCGCCTCGCTGGCGGGCAAGAACCCCTTCGCCGGCGGCTCGATCTACAACGCCAGCAAGTTCGGGCTGATCGGGATGTCGGAGGCGGCGATGCTCGACCTGCGCCACGACGGGGTGCGGGTGGCGGCCATCCTGCCGGGCAGCGTCGATACCCAGTTCGGGCTCCACCGCTCGGGCAAGAACGACTGGATGCTGACCGCCGAGGACGTCGCCCGGGCGGTCGTCGACCTGCTGCGCTATCCCGACCGGGCGCTCCCCAGCCTGATCGAGCTGCGACCCAGCCGGCCGCCGAAGAAGTAAAGGGCCTAGAGAATTCAGCCACCGGTCACCGGTACACCTCGCGCCGGTGACCGATCTTGACGACTACGACGGTCTTCGCCTCGTCGTCGATCGCGTACACGACCCGATACGCGCCCTGCCGAATCCGGTAGCGCCCCGGGCCTCCGGCGAGCGGCTCACAGCCGGGCGGGCGGGGCTCTGCCGCCAGCGATCCGATGCGTAGCACCAACCGCTGGCGCATCCGCTTGGGTTCGATCGCCGCCAGCTCCTTGGCGGCCGAGGGCTTCACCAGGACGCTATATCCGGCCACGCTGCCGGAGGCGCCTCACTACCGTCTCGTAGGGGACCTCGGGCTCCGCTACCCGCTCCGCGAAGGCCGCAAGGTCCTCGGCGTCCTCGGCGAGACTCGCGCGCACCGCATCGTTGACCACGTCGGAAATCGAGCGGTCGGTCGCCGCGGCGCGCAAGCGCAGCGCCCGGTGGATGTCCGGGGCGAAGTAAATGGTGGCACGACGGCTGGCCGGCATGACGACAGCGTAGCGTCATGACGTCATGGCGTCAAGGCGTTGCCGCGACGCGGATGCTTCTGCCCTAGAGGATCTGCGTCAGCTCCTCGCCGTGCAGGACCATGGGTCCGGTCGGCGAGGCGACGCCGCCGCGCGGCTCGAGCGTCACGCTGACGGCGCGGGTACCGGCCGGCATCGTCGGGCTCGAGATCTCGCTCGGGGCGCCGGGCGTGACGTCGAAGGTGCCGCCGCTCGCCAGGGTGTCGCCCTGGCCGTGGAACCACACCTGGTACACGCGGCCCGTCGGGCACTTGCCGAGCCCGCGCACCGAGAGGTACCAGTGCTGGTGGTCGGCGGCGACGAACAGCACACCGAAGGCATTGGGCTGCGGCGGCGGCGCGTCGTCTTTCGCCATCGGACGCAGCGGGCAGACGATGACCGCTTTCGAGCTGACCAGCGCCAGGTTCTCCTGCGCCGAAACGAGCGCCGCCCGCGCGCTCGCCGCCTCGGTCTGCGCCGCCTGCGACTGGCGCAGCTCCGCACGCAGCCGGCCGACCTGCGACCCGAGGTCGGAGACCTTGTACGCCAGCCAGCCCGAGGTGGCGACGAAGAGCACCGCCAGCGAGGCGGCCAGCGCGAGCGGCCAGCGCCGCGGCCGCGCCGCGACCTGCGGCATCGGGAAGGGCACCGGAGGGATCGGCGGCCGCGGCCGCTCGCCGGAGGATGCGGGCGGCCGGACGATGGCCTGCGCCTGTCCCGGAACCGCGATCGTCTCGTCGCCGAGAATCGCGTGCAGGATGCGCTCCTTGAGCTCGGGACGCGGCGCGACCGGCTCGAGAGCGTAGGGCAGCAGGCCCAGCGTCTCGACGTGAAGGCGCGCGAGCGTCGCCTCGGCCTCGTCCGCCGGTGGCTCCGCCAGTCCGCCACCCCGCTCGAGCACCGCGAGGGCGCGCTCGACGGCGGCGCTCTCCGGATCGGCCGGCTCTCGACGCTCGTCGCTCACAGCAGCTCCCGGATCTCGTCGCGCAGCGCGACACGCAGCTTCTTCATCGCCAGCAGGGTCCTCGTCTTCACGGTGCCGAGTGGGATGCCGGTCTTGCCAGCGATCTCGCTCTGCGTCAGTCCTTCGAAAAACGCCATCTCCAGCACCGAGCGCTGCTCCGCCGGCAGCCCCTCGAGCTCCCGGCGCACCCGTACGCGGCGCTCCTTGAACAATACGTCCTCGACCCCGCGCGGGGATGTATGGGCGCCCGGATTCTCGGCGTGGGCCGCTACGGCGGTGCGCTGCTTGACGCGCCGGCTGCGCAGGCGGTCGATCGCCCGGCTGCGGGCGATCAGCACCAGCCAGGTCGACGGCGCCGAGCGGCGCGGATCATAGTGGCGCGCCTGGTTCCAGGCCTGCAGCATGGTCTCCTGCAGGATGTCCTCGGCCTCGGCCTGGTCGCCCAGGATGCGCGTGGCGAGGGCGAGGATCATCGCCGCATAGCGGTCGTAGAGCTGATTCAGGGCCTCCTGACGCCGATCGGCGATGCGCTGCACCAGCGCGACGTCGTCGAGGGGGCCGGGACCTGGGTTGCGCGGCGGTTCCATGGGCTGCGGCCGGCGATGCGCGGCGAAGGGCTGTTAGGATACCACGCGTCATGCACGCCCCGCGCGACCCCGCGATCCGCACTCTGATGATGCCCAAGGACACCAATGCCATGGGCACCATCTTCGGCGGCATCATCCTGTCCTACATCGACCAGGCAGGCGCGGTCGAGGCCTTCTCCCACGTGCCCGGGCGGCTGGTGACGGTCGCCATGCACGAGGTGGTGTTCCATGCCCCGGTGTTCGTCGGCGACCTGGTGAGCTTCTACGCCGAGACCGAGCGGATCGGCCACACCTCGATCACCGTCCGGGTCACCGTCGAGGCGCACCGGCCCGGGCCCGGACGCCCCACGGTCATGGTGACCGAGGCGGTGGTGGTGTACGTGCACGTCGATTCCCAGGGCCAGCCGGTGCCCGTCGTGGCGGCAGGCGGGAGCGCGTCATGAACGAGCACCTGCGCCCCGAGCGCAGCGCCGGCACGATCGAGGTCATCACCGGCGGCATGTTCTCCGGCAAGAGCGAGGAGCTGGTGCGTCGCCTGCGCCGGGCGCTGATCGCGCGCCAGAGAGTGCAGGTCTTCAAGCCGCGCCTGGACGACCGCCACGATCCCTCGCGCCTGGTGACCCGCGACAACCGTGAGCTCGCGGCGCGCTCGGTGGCCTCGAGCGGTGCGCTGCGCGAGGCGCTCGAGCCCGACGTCGAGGTGGTGGGCATCGACGAGGCGCAGTTCTTCGACACCGGTCTGGTCGATCTGGTGGGGGAGCTCGCCGATTCCGGCCTGCGGGTGATCGTCGCCGGACTCGATCAGGATTACCTGCGCCGCCCGTTCGGGCCGATGCCCGCCATCCTGGCGCTCGCCGAGTACGTCGACAAGATGCACGCGGTGTGCGTGGTGTGCGGCGCGCCGGCCCACTACAGCCAGCGCATCGCCGGCGGCGGCGAGCAGGTGCAGGTCGGCGACACCGAGTCGTACGAGGCGCGCTGCCGGCGCTGCTACGAGGCGTTCGTGCCGGGAGCCCGATGACGTCCGACCCGAGATCGAAGCGCACCTTCACGTACGAGGAGGCGCTCTCGATGTTCCCGGTGGTGCGCGACCGCACCGCCGCCGCGGTGCGCCAGGTCGAGGCGCTGGTCAACCAGATCCGCAGCCGCGACGACGCCGAGGCGCGCAAGGAAGAGCTCGAGGTCTCCTACCGCCGCATCCTCGAGGCGTGGACCGAGGAGATCCAGTCGCTGGGCTGCGAGGTCAAGGGACCGTGGCTGGTCGACTGGGACAACGGCGACGGCTACTACTGCTGGAAGTACCCGGAAGACACTCTCGGCCACTTCCACACCTACGAGGACGGCTTCACCGGCCGGGTGCCGGTGAACTGAGCTGCCTGCCGGCCTCAGGCGCGGCTCATCGCCGCGTACAGGCCCTGCAGGCTGGCCAGGTTGAGCCCCGCGAGACGTTCGACGACGACGTCGGCGTTGCGCAGCTCGGCCGCCGGATAGGAGTGGGCGACGCCGAGGGTCACGAGGCCCGCCGCGGCCGCCGCTTCGAGGCCGGCCGGGCTGTCCTCGATCGCCAGCGCCTCGTGTGGGTGGAGCAGGCGCTGCGGCAGCGGCGGCCGCGCGTTGAGCTCCTCCAGCACGCGGCGGTAGCCCTCGGGGTCGGGCTTGCCCGCCGCGACGTCCTCGGCGGCGACGACCGCCTTGATCGCGTCGCGTAGTCCCACCTGCCGCAGCGCCTGGTCGATCTCCTCGCGCAGGGCGCCGCTCACCAGGCCGAGCATCATGCCGCCCGCCGCGGCCTCGCGCACGAGTTCGACGGCGCCGGCGAAGAACGGGTAGCCGTCGCGGCGCACGATCTCCTGGTAGTAGCTCGCCTTGCGGACGATAAGGCGGGAAGCGGCGGCCGGATCGAGGGGCCTCCCGGCGTACGCGAACATCGCCGAGAAGGCGCCCCGGTCATCGAAGCCGAGGTAACGGTCGTAATAGTCCTTCTCCGAAAACTCGATTCCCTCTTCCCCGAGCACCCGCTGGAAGAGCCGGAAGTGGATGGGCTCGTCATCCACCAGGATGCCGTTGAAGTCGAAGACCAGCGCGCGGAGCACGCGAAGATCCTACCGTGAAGGTCCGGGCACGACCCGTCGCCGGGGCTCGGTCTGGGTTCCGAAGCGAAGACGGAAGGCCCCCGGACCCTGATTGGCTCCGATGAGTCGGGGTGTCCGCGAGCGTAGGAACCCAGACCGAGGCCCGCCACCTGCGCCCGGAGCCTGGTTGACAACACGTTCCGCCGCCCGTATCTTGCGGGAATATCGCCCGCTGGAAGCGGGTTTGGAGCCTTCATGGAACCGACCACCGCCACCCCGTCGCCCTCCCCCGCCGCCCAGCCCAACGGGCCGGTGTTCCTCACCCCCAAGGCCATCGAGATGGTCAAGCACACCCGCGAGCAGGAGGGCCTCGACGCCGAGCACGGCCTGCGCGTCGCGGTCGCCGGCGGCGGCTGCAGCGGCTTCCAGTACGCGCTCGATTTCGAGAAGGAGCAGCGCCCGACCGACTTCGTGATCGAGGTCGACGGCCTGCGCGTCTTCGTCGATCCGGTGAGCGCGCGCTACCTGAACGGCACCACGATCGACTACGTCCTGGGCATGCAGGGCGCGGGGTTCAAGTTCCAGAACCCCAACGCGGTCGGCAGCTGCGGCTGCGGCTCGTCGTTCACCGTCTAGGCGCCCGCCCGCGCGGGCGCACCCAGGAGCTCCACGACCTCGGCGATCTTGGGCACCCGGCCCGAGAGCACCAGGCGTCCGTCGATCGCGATCGCCGGCGTCGACAGGACGCCGAGCTCCATCATGCGCGGCAGCGATTCGATCTTCTCCACTTCCGCCGCCAGACCGGCCTCCTCGATCGCCGCCTTCACCACCTGGAAGGTCTGCTTGCAGCGCGCGCAGCCGGGGCCCAGCACTTCCACCCTGCGGACGTTCTCGCTCATCGGACGAACCCTCGCGAAGAATCGCTCTAGAACACGGCGTTGAACAGGTAGCCGACCGCCAGGATGCCGCCGGCGACGACGCCCACGAAGGCCGCGATCAGCGGCGGCCGCAGCACCTTGCGCAGGATGATCGTCTCGGGCAGCGACAGCCCGATGACCGCCATCATGAAGGCCAGGACGGTACCCAGGGCGGCACCCTTCTCGAGCAGGGCCTCGACGATCGGCACCACGCCGGCGGCATTCGAGTAGATCGGCACGCCGACGAGGACCGCCAGCGGCACCGACCACCAGGCGCCGCGGCCCATGATCGAGGCCATGAAGTCGGTCGGCACCCAGCCATGGATCCCGGCACCCACCGCGATGCCGAGGAGCACCCACGGCCAGACCCGGCCGACGATGTCGCGCACCGCGTCGAGCCCGAAGCGCACCCGCTCGGCCCACGAGACCGGCCCGGCCTCCTCCGCGCTCCCCACCTTCGTGGCATACACCCACGCCTCGACGTGGCGCTCGAGATGGAGGCGGCCGAGCACCCAGCCCGACAGCATCGCGATCGCCAGCCCCGACCCGAGGTAGATCGCCGCCACCCGCCAGCCGAAGAGGCCGAAGAGCAGGACCAGCGCCACCTCGTTCACCATCGGCGCCGCGACCAGGAACGAGAACGTCACCCCGAGCGGCACCCCGGCGGTCACGAAGCCGATGAACAGCGGCACCGCCGAGCACGAGCAGAACGGCGTCACCACGCCGAGGAGAGAGGCGAGGACGTCGCCGACCGACTCCCGGCGTCCGGCGAGCAGCCGGCGCGTGCGTTCCGGCGAGAAGAACGAGCGCACCAGGCCGACGCCGAAGACGACCAGGACGAGAAGCAGCATCACCTTCGGTGCCTCGTACAGGAAGAACTCGACGGCGACCGCGAGCGGCGTCGCCGGAGCCAGGCGGAGCACGCCGAACGTCGTCCAGCGCGCCGCCGCCGGCAGCGCCAGGTACAGGACGACCCAGACCGCGACCAGCCCGAACGCTGCCGCGACCCGACCCCACGGCTGCGGAGCGGACGGAGACGGCAACACATCCACCCGGCTCACGCTCGCGCCTCCGCGAACCACGGCCGCGTCGCCAGACAGACGTGGCACACCGAGAGCATCACCGGCACCTCGACCAGGACGCCCACCACCGTCGCCAGCGCCGCGCCCGAGCCCGGACCGTACAGCGCGATCGCCGTCGCCACCGCCAGCTCGAAGAAGTTAGAAGCGCCGATCAGCGCCCCCGGCGCGGCCACCGGATACGGCACTTTCAAGAGCCGCATCAGGCCGTAAGCGAGCCCCGAGTTGAAGTAGACCTGGATGAGGATCGGCACCGTGATCAGCACGACGTGGAACCAGCGCGTCGTGATGTTGTCGGCCTGGAAAGCGAAGATCATCACCAGCGTGGCGAGCAGGGCCAGCACCGTGAACGGCCGGAAGACCGCCACGAACCGGGTCTCGAACCACTCGCGGCCCTTGGCGCGCAGGAGCGCCCAGCGCGACAGCGAGCCCAGAGCGAGCGGGATGACGACGAAGATCAGCACCGAGTAGAGCAGCACCCGGAACGGCACGTCGAGATCGGTCGTGCCCGCGACCAGCAGCTTCACGATCGGCGCGAACGCGACCAGCATGATGAGGTCGTTGATCGAGACTTGCACCAGCGTGTAAGCCGGGTCCCCTTCCGAGAGGTAGGACCAGACGAAGACCATCGCCGTACACGGCGCCGCGGCGAGGATGATCACCCCCGCCGTGTATTGGCTCGCCAGCTCGGGCCCGATCCAGCGCACGAACAGGCGATTGAAGAACAGCCAGCCGAAGAAGGCCATCGAGAACGGCTTCACCAGCCAGTTGACGACCAGGGTGACCAGCAGGCCGCGTGGCCGCCGGCCGACCCTGGCGATCGACGCGAAGTCGATCCGCAGCATCATCGGGTAGATCATCAACCAGATGAGCACCGCGATCGGGGCGTTGATGTGGCTCTCCGACCCGAACTCCAGGCCGCGCACGCCGCCGACCAGGCCCGGCAGGGCGCGCCCCAGAACGACGCCGAGCACCATGCAGCCCGCCACCCAGACCGTCAGATAGCGCTCGAAAGCGTTCAGGCGGCGCTCGCTCATCCCGCCTCCGAACGGCGCGGGCGCCGACCGGGCGCGTCCTTGCGCCGCAGGCCGAGCTTCACCAGGTCGAGATCGGCCCGGCACAGGACTTCCAGCTCCACGCGCCGCAGCCGCCGGGTGAGCGCCGCATCGGCCGCGATGGCGGCGTCGCGCTCGAGCACCGGCCACAGGGTGGCGAGCTGGCGCTCGGTTTCGGCGTCCGCCGCGAGGCGAAACTCCACCCAGCGCCCGTCCTTCTCTTCTTCGACGAGCCCCGCCCGGCGCAGCTCGGCGAGATGCGCCGAAACCGTCGAGGCCGCGAGCCCGAGAACCGCGGTGATCTGACAGGCACAGAGCGGGCCCTCGCGCAGCATCGCCAGGATGCGCAGGCGCGCCGGGTGGCCGAGCGCCTTGTGCCGGTCGACCTGGCGGGCGAGGTCGCTCATCGGCTCGCAACGATCTCGGGGAGGACAAGACGAATCCGCCCGTCGAGATCCTGGAGCGCCGCACGGAAAGCCTGCAAGCGACTCTCCTCCGGGCCCTCGACGGCGGACGGATCGGGAATGCTCCAGTGCAGCCGCCGCGGTGCGCCCGGAAAGATCGGGCAGGACTCGTTGGCGCGGTCGCAGACGGTGACGACGTAGTCGAATTGCTCGCCCAGGTACTCGTCCAGGTGCTTCGAGCGTTGCCCGGCGATCTCGATGCCGGCCTCCTGCAGCGCGCGGATCGCCAGCGGATGGACGCTTGAGGCCTCGCTGCCGGCGCTGAACGAATCGACCTCGCCGGCGCTCAGCTTGCGCAGCAGCGCCTCCGCGATCTGCGAGCGCGCGCTGTTGTGGGTGCAGAGAAAGAGGACGCGCGGCTTCATTTCGTCACTTGGCGAATTATAGAAACCGCCAGGGGACGGGTCAACCACCCCGCCAGGCGGGCTCCTGCCTCCATGAGAGGGAATGTCGAAAGAGCCTACGCGAACGGCGGGACGACGATCTCGGCCCGGCCGTCCCCGGCGATCTCGACCGTGGCGCCGACCTCCCCCGCCTTGCGATGCAGAACCGCGAGGCCGATCGCGCCGCAGCGCGCCGAGCGGCAGGCGCTGGTCACCTGGCCGACGGTCTCGCCGGCGGCCTCGACCGCAGCGCCGAGCGCCGGCGGCTCGGCGCCGGCGAAGCGCAGGCCGCGCAGGGCGCGCTGCACGCCGCCGCGGTAGTGGATGCGGGCGACGACCTCCTGGCCGAGGTAGCAGCCCTTGGTGTAGCTCACTCCCTCGGCCTCGGCGCCGGTCTCCTGCGGGAAGTGCTCGGGGCCGAAATCCTGGCCGAAGCGACCGACGCCGGCCTCGATGCGCAGCACCTCCGCCGCCTCGAAGCCGACCGGCTGGACGCCGAGCTCGCCAACCAGCGCTTCCGCGAAGGGCCCGGCGATCGAGGCCGACACCCAGAGCTCGAGCGCCGGCGCCCCGGCTCGCGCCGCGCGCGCGGCGTGGACCTCGGTGCCGAGGACGCTCGTCCGGGCGTGCGACCAAGGCGCCGCCGGCAGAGCGAGCTCCGCGAGCGCCGGTGGAAGCTGCGGCCCCAGCAGCAGGAGCGGCACCATGTCCGCGAGCGGCGCGATCTCCACCCGGTCGGCGACCACGTACTTGCGCAGGTGAGCGGCGATCGGCTCGGCCTGGCCGGCGGGTAGCTCGAGCCACAGGCGGTCCTCGAGAGCCAGGACCACGACGTCCGCCAGCACCTGGCCCTTGATCGCGGT
The DNA here is from genome assembly GCA_050258075.1 of Acidobacteriota bacterium. GTDB lineage: Bacteria > Acidobacteriota > Thermoanaerobaculia > Multivoradales > JAGPDF01 > JBLMYC01. Next base: position 15,849 of record JBLMYC010000160.1, on the reverse strand, counting down.
AAAGAAGCCGTACGCTCCCTGGCCCGGCGCGAGCGCCTTCACATCGCAGGTCAGAAGCCCGTGCAGGAAGCGCTGCCGGTCCTCACCGCGCAGCTCGAGGCGGTCGTGGAACGAGCGGTCGAGCAGGCCGCAGCCCGAGCGCGCCGCCCGCTCCTCGGCGGCGGGATCACCGTACGAGCGCGGCACCAGGCGGCCGAGGAACGGCTCCATCCGCGCCCCGCGGGCCCGGTGCCAGCGATCGAGGGGAAGGCGGGCAATGGCGGGAGCGGACGGCTGGGTCATCGCGGCGAGTCTACCGGAGTGCAGGATCTCGCCCCCTGCCCTGCCCCCTGTCGTCCCGAACGAGAGTGAGGGACCTGGGTGGGCGGGTGGTGCGTTGCTGCCGACTTCCCGCGGTGAACTCCGTACTCGGATGTTCGCGAGGCCACACCCCCACCCAGATCCCTCGCTCACGCTCGGGATGACATGGGGGAGACGGAGCGGCCGCCTGAAAGCCCCGCGTAGAATGGCGCGGTGAGCGAGCGGCGCTCCTTCGTGATCGAGAGCCGGGCGGGGCGAGTGCTGCACGGCACCGTCGACCTGCCCGAGGAGCGCGCGGCGCGGCCGGTCGTCGTCTGCGCCCACGGCTTCAAGGGCTTCCAGGAATGGGGATTCTTCCCCTATCTGGGCGAGCTCCTCGCCGAGCGCGGCTTCGTCGTCGTGCGCTTCAACTTCTCGGGCAGCGGCATGCAGCCGGGCGAGGAGCTGGTCAGCGACCTCGAAGCCTTCCGCACCAACACCGTGGCCCAGGAGCTCGCCGAGATCGAGGACGTCCTCGCGGCGCTCGCACCCCGCGTCGCGCCCGGCCGGGTCGATCTCGATCGCCTGGCACTCTTCGGCCACAGCCGCGGCGGCGCGATCGCCCTGCTGACCGCCGCCCGCACCGACCTTCCCTTCGAGGTCCGGGCGCTCGTCACCTGGGCCGCGATCAGCCGGTTCGATCGGATTCCCGCCGAGCACGTCGAGGCCTGGCGCCGCAGCGGCGCGCTTCCGATCCTCAACCTGCGCACCGGCCAGCGGCTCGAGGTGGGGCTCGACCTGCTGCGCGACGTCGAGGGCAACCGCGAGGCCTACGATCTGCTCGCCGCGGCGGCGCGCCGGCGCATGCCGTGGCTGATCGTCCACGGTACCCAGGACGATACGGTGCCGCACGACGAGGGCATCGAGCTCGAGCGCGCCGCGCGCAACCCCAGGCAGGTGGTGATCGTCGAGGGCGGCGACCACGGGCTGGGCGGCCGCCATCCTTTCCCCGGGCCCCGGCCGCCGCTCGTCCAGGCGCTCAACGCCACGCAGTCCTTCCTGCGGCGCGAGCTCGCCGCGGTACGATGAAGACATGGACACCCATTTCGGCAAGATGATCTTCCAGACCCATCCGGCGGAGCTCGCCCGGCGCCAGAAGGTCGCGCAGTGGCCGCTCTGCGTGCTCGACGTCCGCCCCGCCGCCGACTTCGCCGCCGGCCACATCCCCGGCGCGCTGTCCCTGCCGGCCGGGGCGCCCACCGCGCTGCCGGCGGGCGCCACACCGACGACCGAGATCGTGGTGGTGGGAGCCGGGCTCAGCGATCCGGCCATGCGCGCCACCTCCCTCGCCCTTCTCGGCCTGGGGGCGCGACGCGTCGTCGAATTGACCGAAGGGATGCTCGGCTGGCGGCTCGCCGCCATGGCGGTCGAGCGCCACCAGCCAGCGCGGGCAGCCTAGCGCGGCCCGGCCTAGCGCGGCCCGAGTCGGCCTCTCGGCTAGGCGAGCTCCGGCATATCCAGGCCGGAGATCGCGACCACCTGCCAGCGGCCCTCGGCGGAGCGGCGCAGCACCACCTCGACCGGCCGCATCTCGGAGGTCTCCGGATCGAGCGCGCGGCGCACCGGCAGGGTCCCGGTGCAGCGCGCGTGATCGGGCTTGTCCGCCATCTCCACCAGCGGGCCCTTGCGCAGGAAGGCGACGAGATCGTTCTCGTCGAGCATCGCGGCGTGCAGCAGATCGCGCATCGGCGCGGGAATGTCTACCGTCGAGGCCATGGTCTCCTCACGCAAGCAGCGGAAGCGCCCGGTGGGCGATCCCGAGGTCCGTCACCACCCAGTCGGCCCCTGCCGCCTGGAGATCCGTCGCCGCCGTCCGCCCGGTCGCGACCGCCAGCGCCCGCACGCCGTGCGCCCGCGCGCAGGCGACGTCGAGCACGCTGTCGCCGACGATCAGCGTCTCCGCCGCCGTGAACAGGCGGCCGCTCGCCGCCGCGGCACGCCGCAGCGCGACCGGTGGCAGCTCCGAGCGCTCGACCGCGTCGTCGCCGAAGGCGCCGAAGGAGAAGAAGCGGTTCAGCCCGAAGCGCCCGAGCTTGATGCGCGCCCCCATCTCCCAGTTGCCGGTCAGCAATCCAAGATCGAGCTCCGGGCGCCCGGACAGCCGCTCGAGCAGATCGGCGACACCGGGCAGCAGCCGCATCTCCTCGCGCCGCAGGCCGGATTCCAGCCGTTCGAGATAGCGCTGGCGCAGAAGCGGCATTCCCTCGCAGACCGCCTCGCGCGGCACGCCCGACCCGGTCATCAGGTCGAACACGATGCGCGGATCGGTCTTGCCCGCGAAGTCGTAGCCGTGGACGTCACCGGTGGTGCCGAAGACCTCCTCGAGCGCGGCGGCGAAGAGCGGGCGCACCTGCCGGCCGCAGTCGAGGAGAGTGCCGTCGATATCGAACAGGATCAGGCGCATCGAACGCCGTCCATGATACCGCGCGCCACGTTCAGCCGCGGGCGGCGCGGGCGGCGCGGCGCGCGATCTGCCCGAAGCCCTTCTTCTCGGCGTCCAGGGCCAACGCCGCGAGGTCGCCGCGCCCGCGGAAGCGGTCGGCGCCTGCCATCTCCGTCTCGCCGACCGCCAAGCGGGCCTGGAACTGCCAGTCGAGCAGGCCGGCGGCGGTGGCGTCGGCGAGCGCGGCGCGGAAGGTGTCGAGCGCCTGCCCGCGCTTGCCCCGGGCCGCCAGCATTCGACCGGCGGCGAGCTCGCCGGCGATCTTCACCGCCCGGCTCTCGCTCTTGGCGCCGAGCGCCGCCGCGGCGGTCGCGGCGCGCTGCGCCTCGCCGGTGTCGCCCACCTCGAGCGCCGCGCGCACCCGCGCCGCGTGGGCCAGCGCCTCGGCGTCGGGCAGGCCGAGCGCCGCGAGCTCGGCGGCCGACTTCGCCAGCGCCGCCACCGCGGCGGGCGCCTCGCCCTCCTCGAACGACAGGCCGGCGAGCGCCTGGCGGCTCTCCGCCGCCGCCTGTCGCTCGCCAATCGCCTCGCGGATCGCCAGCGCCGCCTCGTAGCTCTGGCGGGCGTGAGCGAGATCGCCGGCCAGAAGCGCCGCTTCGCCTAAACCGGCGAGGGCACTCGCCTCGCAGCTGCGGTTCGCCATCTTGCGACAGCCGTCGAGCGCTGCGCCGAAGCGCTCGCGCGCCGCGGGCAGGTTTCCCTGGTCGAGCAGCACGCGGCCGAGGTTGTTGAGCGACGCCATCTCGCCGATGCGCTGACCGATCTCGCGGCGGATCTTGAGCGCCTCCTCGTGGCGGGCGGTGGCGGCGGCGAGATCGCCCTGCTTCTCGAGCACCACGCCGAGGTTGCTGATCGCGTAGGCGACGCCGCCCTGGTCGGCGAGCTCGCGGCGCAGGGCGAGGGCGTCCTCGAGCAGCTTCTTCGCCTCTCCCAGCCGCCCCTGCTGCACCAGCAGCGTCGCCTCGTTGTTCAGCGTCGAAGCGGTGCCGCCGCGGTCACCGGTCTCGCGGCAAATGCCGAGGGTCTCCTCGTACAGCTTCCGCGCCGTGTCGGCGTCGCCCTGGTTGCGCGCCACGACCGCGATGTTGTTGAGGGCGCGCGCCACGCCGCTCTTGTCGCCGATATCGCGGTAGGTCGTGAGCGCCTCCTCGTAGCGCTGCTTGGCGCCGGCGAGATCGCCCTGGTCGTACACCGCGCCGGCCAGGGTCGCGAGCGCGAGTGCCTGCCCCGAGCGATTGCCGAGCTCGCCGTACAGGCGCAGCGCTTCCTCGCTCGCCGAGCGGGCGCGGCTGGGATCACCGAGATTGCGGAATGCCCAGCCCTCGGCGACCCGCGCCTGCGCCACCAGCAGGCGGGCGCCCGCGGCCTGGGCAGCGGTCGCCGCCGCGGCCGCCGCCTGCTGCGACTGGCGGAAGTCGCCGAGCGCGCCGGCCGCGCCGGCCTCCTCGAGCGCAATGCGGGCGTCGCCGTTCTGCGGCGGCGGCAGCTGGCGCAGACGGGCGATCGTCTCGAGGGCCTTCTCCGCCTGGCCCGACGCCGACTGGTTCGCCGCCAGGCGCAGCCCGTAGTCGAGGCTGTCGGGATAGAAGTCGAACAGCGCGCCGAAGATCTCGGCCGCCTTGGCGAAGTCGTGCGCCGTCTCGCGGTAGCGGCCCTCGACCTCGAGCCGCTGCTCGCGCGGCAGGTCCGCCGAGAGGTCGAAGGCGCGCTTGGCCTCCTCGGCGGCGCGCGCGTCGTAGCCCAGAGCGGAAAGGGCACCCGCCAGCGCCGAGCGGGCGAGCGGACTCTTCGGGTCGGCGGCGACCGCCTGTTCGAGCAGCTCGCGCGCCCCCTGCGCGTCGAAGGCGCGCAGCCGCGCGATGCCTTCCGAATAGAGCCGCGTCGCCTCCGGGCTCCAGCGCTCGGGCGCCCACCAGCCGCCGGTGCTGGCGCCGCCCTTCGCTCCCAGCCGCGCGCGCAGCTCCTCGCCAGCCTGCTTCACGAGATCGAACAAGGCCGCCTCGGTGCCGTCGGCGGCGACCGGCTGCAGGCTCTCGCCGGCGGCCGCGTCCTGCAGCCGCAGGTCGAGCCGCAGCTTGCCGCCGGTGTCGCGGCCGAGCGCGGTGTAGGAGCCGAGCAGCACGTAGTCGGCGCCCAGCACCCGACGCACCTTGGCGAGGGTGTCGGCGGCCAGGCTGTCGGTGTCGTGCAGGCCGAGCTCGATCTTGGCCCGCGCCACGCTTTCGCCGGAGACCAGGCGCAGCCGGTCTCCGGCCGCGAGCTCGGTGTTCAGCATCTCAGTCAAACCGGTCGAGATCCAGGCCTCGTCGGGGCGCCCGGTGACGTTGCGAAAGCCGAGCACCGCGACCGAGCGGCGCGGGGCGTCGATGCGCGAACCGGCCTCGCGCCGCGCCCGCACCCGCAGCACGGCGCTGACGACCGCGATGAGCAGCAGCAGGGCGAGTCCGGCGGCGATCCAGCGCTGCCGCCGCTCGCCGCGCGGCGCCACGACCGCCCGCATCGGCTGGAGGACGCGGGTCTGGAGCGGCGGGTCGAGGGCGTTGACCGCCTCGGTGGCGGTCGCGAAGCGGTCTTCCGGCCGCCGCTCGAGGCAGCGCAGGATCACCGCGTCGAAGCGCGGCTCGAGGTCGGGCACCAGCTCGTGCGGCGGACGCGGCGGCTCGGTCAGGCGCTTCACCGCGGTGGCGAGCGCGGTGTCGCCGCGGAAAGGCAGCGTACCGGTCACCATCTCGTACATCACCAGGCCGAAGGCGTAGATGTCGGTCGCCGAGGTCACTTCCTCGCCTTCGAGCTGCTCCGGCGACATGTAGGCCGGTGTGCCGATCACCCCGCCGGTCGAGGTCAGATGCGAATCGCGGTCCTCGGCCGCCCGGGCGATGCCGAAGTCCGCGACCACGGCGCGCATCCCGCCGGGCTCCGAGGCGTCGGGAACCAGGAAGACGTTCTCGCTCTTGAAGTCGCGGTGGACGATGCCGGCCTTGTGCGCCGCCGCGAGGCCTGCCGCCACCTGACGCAGGATGGGCAGCGCCTGCTCGCCGGTCATCCGTCCGGCGCGGCGCAGGCGGGTCGCCAGGGTCTCGCCGAGCAGCAGCTCCATGGTCAGGAACACCACCCGCTGCCCGTCCGGAAGATAGTGGTAGCCGACGTCGAAGATGCGGCAGACGTTGGGGTGGGTGACGCGGCGCGCGAGCTGGATCTCGCGCTTGAACCGCTCGACCGCCAGATCGTCCTGCGCGACCCGGGGCTGCACGGTCTTCAGCGCCACCTCGACCTGCAGCTCCTGGTCGAAGGCCTCGTAGACCTCGCCCATGCCGCCCTGGGCGAGGTACTTCTCGATCCGGTAGCGGCCACCGAGCACCTGGCCCTCGGCGAAGGACGGCTCGGCGACCGGCGTCGCGGCGCCCAGCGTCGCGCCCGAGGCCGGCGCAGCGCTCGGCTCCGCGGCGCGGACCGGAGCGGCCACGGCCGGCAGCGGCTCCTTCACCGGCGGCGCGGGCGGCGCCGGGCGTGCGATCAGGGTGGTCGGCGGCTCGTCCGGCTTGGGCCGGGTCGTCGCGCGCGTCGTGGTCAGGGTGCCGGTCGGGTCGCCGCCGCGCCGGTACTTCGCCCCGCAGGTCGGACACTGGACCGAGCCCACCGCCTCGGCGGGCAGCTTGAACTCGGTTCCGCAGCGGACGCAGCGCAGCTTCACGGCGACCGCCGGAAGCGGCAACCGCACGCCCTCCGGCCCCGGACGCCACGTGGGCGTTGGCGACAGCTCATTGGCTCGAATACTACAACCGCGGCCGCGAACGCTCCGCCGCCACGACGCGGCGCGTTCCTAGCGCTCGTCGGTGAGGCGCAGCGCGCGCTTGAGCGCGAACCAGCGGTTGCGCAGCCGCCAGAAGAAGCTCGCCTCCATCGCCGCGACCCGCGCCGCAAGGGCCTCGGCGGCGAGCGCCTGCCGGCGGGCCTCGAGCTCGGCCCGCTCGCGCCTGGCCTCGGCCTGCTGCTGCGCCGCGATCGCCAGGCGCAAGTCCCACTCGCTCGAGCGGCGCAGCGCCGACTCGACGCTGCCGAGGTGGAGGGTCGTCGCGATGCCCCGCTCGCTCATCGCCTCGACCACCAGCACCGCCTCCGAGAAGCGTGTCCGTGGATCGAGCGCGAGCTCGAGCGACCAGGCGGCGTTCGGCGCAGCGCCGAGCTGCGGGTAGCGGCTGCCAACTCCGGCGTGGGGGTAGAAGTCGTGCGCCACTGCATCCCCGGCGCCCGCGATGCCGGCGCGCACCTCGGCGATGCGCCCGCCCGGCGCGAGGCTCGCCGCCCAGCCCCGCAGGTACAGCGTGCCGTTGCGCGCCTCGACGCGCTCGAGCACACCCTCCGGGCCGCCGTCGAAGGCGAGCCCGGCGAAGTCGGCGCCCTGCGGCGCCACCAGGTAGAGGTCCTGGAAGTGGCACAGGCCGCGCGCCAGACGCGAGCAGCCGGCGCCGGGCGCCAAGCGCTCGACGGCGTCCCGCACGTAGGCCTCGCTGACCCAGGTCGAGCCGTACTGCTCGGGATCGAGCGTGCGGCTCTCGGAAAGGGCGCGAAACAGGAATCCATCCGCCGGCATGTCGCGCCCGAGCTCGCGCAGCTCGGCGTCGTGCACGCTGAAGACGAGGAGGCCGCCCGGCTCGAGCAGGTCGACCAGCCGGCTGAGCCAGGCCTCGAAGCTCGGCCGCGGCAGGTGGGTGAAGAGCGAGGCGACGAAAATGAAGTCGAAGCGCCGCGGCGCCGCGAGGTCCTGCGGCCGCACCGCCGACTCGAAGGCGTTCACCCCGAAGCAGCGGCGCTGGAAATCGACCGCTCCGGCGTAGATGTCGGATACCCACAACCGCTCGGGCGCAAGCTCGCGCCGCAGCCAGCGCGTGACGCGGCCGTAGCCGCTCGCGAAGTCGAGCATCGCGCCGAGCCGGGCGAAGCCGCCGTGCTTCCACAGGACGAGCTGGCGAATCGTCGCGGCGACGTCGCGGCCGGCGACGAGATAGGCACCGATCGCGTCGAAGTCCCCGCCCAGAGCCTCCTGCGCGAAGCCCAGCATCTCGTCCTCGGCGTGAACGTCGAGGACGAGGCTGCCGGGTGCGATCCCCTGCGACCGGACGAACGCCGCGACCACGGGATTGCGGTCGGCGGCCGAGAAGGCCAGATCGGTCATCGGGTCATCGCTCATCAACTGGGCTCATCGAGGCGGATCGGGCGCACGCGGATCTCACCCGGGCTTCGGCCGGAAAGGATCGCAGCATCGCTCTCCGCCTGCAACCGGGTCGCCGGATCGCCGGCCGCTTCCAGGAGGATCAGGACGACGAGACCCGGCAAGAGCTGGAAGAACAGGCGGTCCGCGCTCCAGCGCACCAGGAGCTCGGTGTCGATCGGCGGGCTGGCCCAGGCGTACAGGATGAACAGGCACTGCAAGACGAGGACGATCGCGGCACTCCGCACCCGCCGGCGTCCGAGCAGCCAGGGCACGGCGAGCAGCAGGAGCGGCAGGCCGTACCAGGTTCGGGCCAGCACGACGTCGGCGAGCGTCCGACCCACGATTCCGAGCCGCTCGAGGGAGAAGGCGCCGCTGTTCGTCGCCTGGAAGAGATGCAGGCGGAGGCTCTGCACGATCCACGGCAGAACCACCAGCGCCGGCAGCAGGCCCGCCCGGGCGAGCGTGCGTGCCGCGGCGATTCCACCGCGCATGCGCCCGGCCCGCAGCGCTCGCAGGAGGTGCACGGCCACCAGGAAGAAGCCCAGCGGGACACCCTCCATCTTGCCCGCCGCGGCAACCGCCGCCGCCGCGCCGATCCGCCAGTCGGCACCTTGATCGGGCGAGCCGGTGAGCGCCGGCAGGGCCAGGAGCAGCGACCAGGCTGGAATCCAGTCGGCTCCACCCACCAGGCCGTGGCTGAGCGCGAATCCGGCGGCGAGCAGGCCGCAGGCCGCCGTCCCCGCCTGGACCGCCCAGGGCGGTGCGCCGCCGCGCCCGAGCGCGTCGCGGCCGGCGGCGACCAGGGCGAGGGCGAAGACGACTGACCACACCATCATCGGCTCGGGGGCGAATCCTCCTCGGAGGATGGCGGTGAGCGCGAAGAGCTCGGGCAGGAGCGTCGGGTAGTCGGGGTGCGTCCGCCAGGCTCCGAAGCCGTGCAGGAGCGACCAGTCGACGCCGCGGTGCAGGAAGAACTTCTCGCCCTTGAGGCCCCAGTGGTACACGAAATCGCTGAGCACGATCCGCAGCTCGAGCGCGTGCCAGGCGAGGACGGCGAGCGCGACGAGCGCGATCACGTCTCCCCAGCCCGGCCCCGGCCCGCCGCGGCGGCGCCCGGTACCCAGTACACCCCAGACGAGCGCCGCGAGACCGAGGGCGCCGAGGCAAGCCAACGCGCCGTCGCTCCACCGCCAGCCGGCGATGCTGGCGCCGTAGAGCGCGACGTGGAGCGCGGCCAGTCCGGCGGCGAAAGCGACGCCAACTCCGAGCCCGACCGGAGGCGCCTGCGGCCGCCAGGCGATCCGTCCGCTCGCCAGGCGCCCGGCGGCGAGCCCGAGCCCGACCGCGACCAGGGCGATCGGGAGCGCTGCGAGGAGACTCACCGCGGAGCCTCCTTGCGTCGCACCGGGTATACCCAGCCGCCCTGGACGCGCCTCCCAGGCTCAAGCACGTCGAGCTGCAGCTGGCGGCGATACGCCAGGACGTAGTCCACGCGGCCGGGCGGCGGCGCGTCGCTCGCCAGCATGACCGGATGCTCGGGCAGGAGATAGGCGGCCCACATCGCGTAGAAGGCCTCCTGCATGGCGCGCGGCACCGGTCCGGCGACCGCCAGGCGGCTCCCCGGCGGCAGATCGCGCGTCGCCGCCGCCAGGAAGCGCTGGAAGCGCAGCAGCGGCGGGCAGCCGAACGCCCAGGAGGCTGGCATCGACGCGACGCTGGCCTGCTGGTTCGGCCGCTCCCAGCGCAGCACGCAGCCGTCGGCGAAGCAGCCGAGCGCCCAAGCGACGAGCGCCGCGGCGACCAGGCGACCGGCGCGCCCGCGACTTCTCATCGCCGCTCCCGCACCGCGCCGACTCCCAGCCCGACCAGGGCGACCAGCCCGAGACTGCACAGCGCAGTCCCCAGTCGGAGGCCGGGCGGCACGTAGCGCAGATCGACCTCGGACACCCCGGCCGGAAGGACGACGCCGAGGAACCCGGCGTCCACGGTCACCGTGCGCAGTCCCGCGCCTCCGGCGCGCGCCTGCCAGCCGAAGGGGCCCGGCAGCGAGGTCGCGAGCAGGCGCTCGCCCTCGCCGCCCACCCGCAGGCGCGCCCGGCCCGGCGTGCTCGCAATCGGGTTGACGAGAGACGTGTCGAGCGCGCGCTCCGGCGGGCGCCAGTCACCGACCTCCTCGACGCAGAGCGCGACGCGGCTCGGGCTCTTCATGGCGGCGATCCAGGACGCTACGGCCGCTCGCGGCATGACGTCGGCGCCGGTGGCGAGGAACCAGCGCGGCAGCGGATCGGGCACCCGGTAAAGGCGGTAGAGCCTGGAGACCTCGGGATCGACGGGGACGAGCGTGCGCGGCGCTTGGAGGTAGAGATTCGAGACCACCACCCGGACGCCGAGGAAGCGCAACAGCGGATGGTCCGGATGGTCGAACGACGCGAAGTACTCCTGGGTGCTCGGCGAGTAGCCAAACGCGGCGCCCAACGCCTCGACCTGGCCGGCCGGGGCAAGCGGATTGTGCGGCCGCACCTCGGCGAGGCCGTAGACCGGGAGCAACGAGGGGAAGACCAGATTGCCGAGGCCGACCGCGCGGCCGTCTCCGGCCGCCACGCGCGTCGCCGTGAGGACCGGCGACGGCGGATAGAAGAACCACGTCTGGCCGCGCGGCAGCAGGGTGCGTCCCCACGGCACGAGATCGAGTGCCAGCGCGGCGATCGCCGCGCCGAGCGCCGCGCGCCGCCAGCGCGGCGCGAGGGCGACGAAGAGCGCCAGCAAAGCCCAGGCGCCGGCGACGAGCGGCGACCAGCGCAGGGCGAGGCTCGCGGCGGCGACGATCAGGAAGACCAGGCCCAGCGCGCGGCGGCGCCCCGCACGCAGCACGGCGTCGAGGCCGAGGGCCGCGGCAGCGCACAGCGCGGCGACCGCCGCCGGTTCGAAGCGCGCGTACTCCGGCAGGCGCAGCGGCGGGACGATCCACAGCAGGCGCGCGAGCGGCAGGAAGCCGACGCCGAGCAGGAGCACCACGGCGGCGAAGGTCCACAGGACGAGGGCTCGCTTCCGGCGCCGGCGGCTGGCGAGCGCGGCCACCGCCCCGAAGATCACGGCGAGCGAGGCATACGGCAGCAGCGCGATCGGCCAGATCGTGTCGACCTGCGCCTTCTCGACCCCTCCATACGGCAGGCCGAAGACGTAGGGATTGAGCGGCGCGAGCAGGATGCTGCCCTTGCGCTCGACGAACCAGCTCGCCGGCTCGCTCCAGCCACCGATCGCCGGCAGCACCCTCTGCATGTGCTCCTGGGCCCGCTGCGTGTGCGGCAGGAGCCGCGCGAAGGGCAGCAGCAGCGGCGCTGCGAGACAGGCACCGAGAAGCGCCGCGGCGCCCGCATGCAGCAGCCCGCGGCGCACGGCGCGCGCGCTACGCCGGCGCACCGCCCCACCCAGAAACAACGCCAGGCCCGCCGCAGCCGCCGCCACCTCGGGTTGACCCGACAAGAGCACGGCTGCCGCAATGAGGCTGGTCGCAATCAGGGCGAGGACGTCCGGCCGTCGTAGCAGGCGCACGGTGCCGGCGACGAGCCAGGGCAGCCAGGCGGCGGCCGCGCTGTGCGGGAAGAGCCCCCAGGCGACGAGGGCGCCGCTCCCCGCGTAGCCCAGTCCGGCGAGGCTCGCCGCGGCGCTCCCCGCTCCCAGCATCCGCGCCAGGACCCACAGCCCCTCGCACGCCACGGTCAGCTTCAGGACCAGCTCGGCGAGCAGGAAGTGCTGGATCGGCACGACCCGCGCCAACGCCGCGATCGGCGACAGGACGCCGGCCTGCGGATTGCTCCACGGCGAGCTGCCGCCGTCCAGCAGATCCGACCACAGCGGCAGGCGCCGGGCGGCCAGAGCGTGACGGACCTCGAGCTCCCAGGGCAGGAACTGCAGCACCGGATCGGAGAGCTGTGAGCCGTAGCGCAGCTCGGATTCGGCCAGCGGCTGCGGCACGTCGGGCACCTGGCGCGACAAGAAATCGACCGGCACCAGCAGCCGATCGCCGAACAGCCACGGCGCCAGGAGCACCCACGGCGCAAGCAGGCCGCAGACGATCGCCGCGCGATGCAGCGGCCGTCCCAGCCCGCGCCCGAGCGCCCACAGGACGCTCTGCACGACGAGCTGCAGCAGCGCGATCTCGATCGGCAGCCAGTTCATTCGCGGATTCGCTCGCCTTCTCGAGCCCAAACTCTACGAGCGGCTACGAAGCGGCGTCCAGACCGCTGCCGCCGGCGCGTCACTCGCGCCAGCGCGGCGCTTGCTTGGTCTCGAGGAAGGTGTCGATGCCACGGCGGCAGTCGTCGGTCAGGCGCGCCTGGGCGTTGGCCTCGGCGGCGTGGTCCATGGCGTCCTCGAGGCTCTGACCGACGATGTCGAGCATCAGGCGCTTGCTGCGCGCGATCGACTGCGAGCTGGCGCGGCCGAGCACCTCGGAGGCGAGCGCCGCGCCCGCCTCCACGAGTCCCGCCGCCGGGACCCTGCGATTAACGAGCCCGATCGCCAGGGCGCGCTCGGCCGGGACGAAATCCGGGTTGAGCAGCAACTCGCGGATGTCGGCGCCGCGCAGGCGCAGCGGCAGGAAGGTCGCGACCAGCGCCGCGACGAAGCCGATCCGCGCCTCGCTGTACAGGAACCGGGCGTCCTCGCCGGCGATGACGAAGTCGCACGCCGTGGCGAGGCCGCAGCCGCCGGCGACGCAGGCCCCGTGCACGAGCGCGATCGTCAGCGCTTCCTGGCGCAGCACGGCGTGGAAGAGGTCGCGCAGACGCTTCGAGTCTGCCCGGTTCTCCTCGATGCCGGCGTCGCGCAGGCGCCGCAGGTGCTCGAGGTCGGCGCCGGCCGAGAAGTTCTTCCCGGCGCCGGAGAGCAGGATGGCGCGCACGCCTTCCTGCAGCCAGTTGCGCCGATAGAGCGCCGTCACCGACTCGATCATCGTCGGCGACAGGGCGTTGGCGCGCTGCGGGTCGTCGAGCGTCACCCACAGCAGGTCGCCCTCGCGGCGCACCTGCAGGCGTTCGTACCTCGTCTCGGTCATGGGCGGGAGAGCTCCGCGACGAGGTCTTCCGGCACCTCGATCTCCATCTGCAGCAGGCCCTGGCCGTGGGTCTTCCCCTGGGCGTCGGTCTTCAGGCTCTCGGTGCCGCCGCCGCCCAGTGAGTCGTGGAGGATGAAGTTCAGGGCCAGGAGATTCGGCACCTCGAAGCGCTCCACCGCTCCCCGGCACACCTCGGCGAAGTGGGCGCGCACCCGCTCCGGCGTGACCTCGCGGCGCAGGAGCTCGTAGACCGCGGGCGAGAACGCGATCAGGCCGACGTTGCTGCCGTCGCCCTTGTCGCCGCTGCGCGCGTGCGCCAACCGCTCCAGACGGACCTTCATGCGCGATCTCCCATTCGTTCAGCCCAACCGCCGCGCGGTCGGCGGACGGCGCGTGGCGCCATGCCCGATCAGCACCTGCAGCGCGCCGACCACGGTCGCGACCACCGCCACCAGATAGAAGCTCCGCGGCGCCGCGAGCGTCGGCGTGTACAGCCTCGGCACGAGCGCTCGGTAGCCCGCGTCGAAACCCTGTCCGGAGCGCTCGAGCAGGTGACCGTAGAACGCCGCCGCCGCCGCGAAGAGGAGCGTCACGCGCCCGAGCAGCAGCCAGGCGTTCCAGCCCGCGACCAGGCCCCAGCGCAGGAAGCCCGCGAAGGCGACCGCCACCACGATCCCCCAGGCCGCGAACCCCCAGCGCTGGGTCGCGACGGCGCCGAGCGCGCCGAGCAGCAGCACCGGCACCAGCCCGGCAGCCAGGCTCACGGCTCGGGCGACGGTCCCCGCCGTCCCGCCGCGCACTAGACCTCCTCGACCGAGACCTGCAGACGCGGCTCGACCTCGCGACGGTCGAGCAGCGCCGGCCAGTAGGCGACGACCTCCTGCGCCTTCGGCCGTCCGCCGCCGAAGCCGGTGACGCCCGGCGGTCCGGCGGTCACCAGTGGTGCGATCTCCTTGCCGAAGCGCTCGACCTTGGCGCGGTCGGCGTCGCGCACCCCGAGCCGCAGCACCACCTCCGGCGGCTCGGGCGGCGCCGCGAGGATCCCCGGCAGGCAGACCCCGGCGCCGAGCAGCTCGACCGCGCGGTCGTCCTCGGCGAAGCTCACCCCGGCGCGCTCGAGGCGCTTCCACACGATGTCGGCCGCGAGGCGCGCTTTGTCGAGGGCGCGCGGTCCGGAGATCGTCACCTGCCCCGACGCCTTGTAGCCCGCGAGGTACGACGCCGACACCTTGAGGAACGGCGTGCGCGGCCGGCCGCGGATGCCGCTGACCTCGACCCGGTCGGCGCCCGCCTGGCGCAGATGGATGGTCGAGAAGTCGGCGATCACGTCGGGCGTGATGTACTCCGTCGGATTCCCCATCTCGTAGACCAGCTGCTCGGAAACCGTGTCGACGGTGACCAGGCCGCCCGTCCCCGGATGCTTGGTGACCGTGAAGGTGCCGTCCTCGCGCACCTCGGCGATCGGATAGCCGACGTTCCACAGGTCGGGCACTTCCCAGAAGCGCGAGAAGTTGCCGCCCGTCGCCTGCGCTCCGCACTCCAGGATGTGGCCGGCGATCGTCCCCGCCGCCAGGCGGTCCCAGTCGTCCGCCGCCCAGCCGTACTCGTGCACCAGGGGGCCGAGGGCGAGCGCGGTGTCGGTGATCCGCCCGCAGAGCACGATCTGCGCGCCCTGTGCGAGGGCCTCCGCGACCGGCCGGGCACCCAGGTAGGCGTTGGCGCTCGTCACCTTCGCGAGGTGCGGCTGGAGGGGCTCACCACTGTCCATGTTCTTCAAGGCGTGGCCCGCGGCGACGAGCTCGGAGAGGCGCGGGAGGAGATCGTCGCCCTCGACGACCCCGACCCGCAGGCCCTTGACCCCGAGCTGGCGCGCGATCTCGAAGACCTTGGCGCGGCAGGCGGCGGGATTCAGGCCGCCGGCGTTGGTGACCACCCGCACCCCGCGGCCCGCGATCTCGGGCAGGGCACGGCGCACGAAGTCGAGGAAGTCGGTGGCGTAGCCGAGCGCCGGGCTCTTCAGCTTCTGGCGCATCATGATCGACAGCGTGACCTCGGCGAGGTAGTCCATGCCGAGATAGTCGAGCGGCCCGCCGCGCAGCAGCTCGAGCGGCGCGTCGACCGAGTCTCCCCAGAAGCCCTGGCCGTTGGCGATGCGAACGTTCTTCATGCGCTCGGGAAGCTTATCAGCCAGCCGCACTAGACTTCCCCCATGCCGACGGTCCCCCGAGCGCGCCTGGCCCTGGCGCTGCTCGTCCTGCTGAACGTCCTCAACTACGCCGACCGCCAGCTGATCGCGGCGCTCGGGGTGCCGATCGAACGCGACCTCGGCCTGAACCACGCCCAGCTCGGTCTGTTGTATGGGTACGCGTTCATCCTCGTCCACACCCTGGCCGCGGTCTACCTGGGGACGCTCGCCGACCGCTTCGACCGCGGCCGCATCATCGCCGCCGGCCTGTTCGTGTGGAGCGCCGCCACCGCCCTGTCGGGCTTCGCCCGCAGCCTCGTCTCGCTCGGCGCCGCCCGCGTGCTGGTGGGGGTGGGCGAGGCGGCGCTGGGGCCGGCGGCGCTCGCCCTGCTCGCCGACCTCTATCCGCCGCAGGAGCGCGCCCGGGTCGCCGGCTGGTTCCAGGGCGGTATCCCGGTGGGCGTGATCCTCGCCGCCCTGGTCGCCGCCGCGCTCGAGCCGGCGTACGGCTGGCGGGTGTGCTTCCTCGTGCTCGGCGGGGTCGGGATCGCGGCCTCCTTCGCCATGCTGGCGCTGCGCGATACGCCGCGGTCGACGGAGCTCGGCGGGCAGCG
>JBLMYC010000159.1:0-6264 GCA_050258075.1 Acidobacteriota bacterium | reverse complement strand
GCCAGCGTCCGCACTGCCGCACCGCCTCGCCCAGCACCCACTCGGTGACGGCCTGGATCGCGTTGCCGGCCTCCGCCAGGGGGATGAACTGGGCGGGGAGCAGCAGCCCTTGCTGAGGATGCTGCCAGCGCACCAGCGCCTCGCAGCGCATCGGGCGGCCGCTCGCGATGTCCACCTCGGGCTGGAAGTGGAGCAGAAACTGCTCGCGGCAGGCATCGCGCCGCAGGTCGCCGAGCAGCGCCAGGCGCTCCGGGCTGTGCGCGTCGGACTCCGGCGAATACACCTCGTAGCCGCGGCCGCCGTTCTTGGCCACGTACATGGCGACGTCGGCGCGCCGCATGAGGGTGGTCGGATCGCTGCCGTGCTCGGGGCACAGCGCGATGCCGATGGATGCCCCGATCGAGAGCTGCTGGCCGTCGACCGCAAACGGCTGCGAAATCGCTTCGAGGAGCGACCGCGCGGCGGTCGCCGCCGCCTCGGCGGTCAGGATCTCGGGGAGCAGGATCGCGAACTCGTCGCCGCCCAGGCGAGCCACCGTGTCGATGGTGCGCAGCTTGGCGCGCAGGCGCGGTCCGACCTGGCGCAGCAGCACGTCGCCGCAGTGGTGGCCGAAGGTGTCGTTGACCTCCTTGAAGCCGTTGAGGTCCATGAACAGCAGCGCCAGCGCCTTGTCGGAGCGGACGACCTTGAGGATCTCCTGTTCCAGCCGGTCGTAGAGCAGGATGCGGTTGGGCAGGTCGGTGAGCGCGTCGTGCACCGCCTGGCGGCGCAGCGCCGCCACCTGGGTCTTGCGCTCCGAGACGTCGCGCAGGATGGCGATCCAGTGGATCGACTGGCCCTGCGTCTCGGCGGGCATCACGTGCAGCTCGAGCGCGTACTGCGAGCCGTCGGCGCGGGTCGCCGTCGCCTCGGCCTGGAAGGCGCGGCCCTGGGCAAGGCTGTGGTGGAGGGCGTCGAGCACCGGCAGATCGTCCTCGGCGATACCCAGGACGGCGAGCGTCCGGCCGACGAGGAGACCTCCCTGGTAGCCGGTCATCCGGCACAGCCCCTGATTGACGAACGTGATGTGTGGCTCGCCCTGCCCATGACCGGCGGCAAGGATCAGGATGCCCTCGCTGGCGCTCTCCACGGCCGAGCCCAGCAGGCGAAGCTGCTGCTCGGCCAGCTGGCGCTCGGCGATCTCGTGCTGCAGCCGCTCGTTGGCTTGGAGCAGCGCCGACGTGCGCGCCCTAACCCGCTCCTCGAGCTGCTCGTTGGCCCGGCGCAGCTCGTCCTCCAGGCGTCGGCGCTGGAAGAACTCGGGGACGGCGACCGCCATCGTCCGCGGCGGGCGCGGCGCGGCGCCCGGGCCGCCGGCGGTGTGGCGGGCGACGTGCTCTTCGATGCGCGACGGCGGCGCCATGATGAAGCGGCAGCGCTCGCCGCCGCTCGCCACGCACTCGATCTCCGCCGAGACCAGCGGCAGGCCGAAGCTCTCCTCACACCAGCCGGACGAGTAGCCCGCGCTCATGATGCACACCGGCTTGTCGCTGCGCTTGCCCTTGGTCAGCCAGGCATCCGACTCGAAGGAGAACGGATGGTCGTAGATCAGGAAGTAGTCCTCGTCCGGGCTGGGCCGCGACTCGGGAAGGATGTGCACGAAGGCCCAGCCCGAGAACGCGAAGTGGACCGGCCCGGCAGACAGCCGCTCGATCGGGTCGACGACCCCCATCTTGTGATGGAAGCTGCGCGCGTCAGCCTTGCCGATCGCGTGCGCGAGGTCGAACAGCAGGTTGTCGGCGACGCTGCGCGCCTCGGCCGGGCCCTTGTCGTGGTACAGCGACGTCACCAGCTCGACGAACTCGACCGACATCGAGGCGGCGCGCATCAGCACGTAGCGCTCGCCGGCGATGGTGATCGTCGCCTCGTCGGGACGGTGCACCTGGTCGCGGAAGTAGCGGGCGACGTACTGCTGGGCCTTGAGGAAGGCGGGTGCCACCGCCGCGGGCGCCCGTACCGTGCTGAGCCGGCGGCCGAAGCTCGCCGGCGCGGTTGCGCCGGGCGGCCGGGCGCGTCGCCGCAGGGCGAGGATTTCCGCGATCAGCCGGTCCTTGGTCAAGCCGCGAAGGCTGCTGTCGGCGCTGCTGCTGGGTCCCCGGCGTCGCTTGCTCACCCGCGCCCCTGGGCCAATTGGGGTTGGCTGCGCAGTATAGCGCGGCCGCCATGGCCGGACGGCTGGTAGGATCGCGCGGATGAGCGATCTGCGGGTTTACGACCGGATCTCCGACGCGGTGGGCTGGACGCCGCTGGTGCGCCTGCACCGCTCGCTCGGCGGCGCGCGCTGCGAAGCGCTGGCCAAGGTCGAGTTCATGAACCCGATGGGCAGCGTCAAGGACCGGATCGCGCGCTACATCATCGAGAAGGCGATGCTCGAGGGTCGGCTGAAGCCGGGTGGCGTGGTGGTGGAGGCCTCGTCCGGGAACACCGCCATGGGACTGGCGATGATGTCGATCCTCAAAGGGCTGCGCTGCGTCATGGTGGTGCGGCGGCAGACCAGCCGCGAGAAGCTCGACTGCCTGCGCGCCCTGGGGGTCGAGCTGGTGCTGGTCGACGGCACCCTGCCTCCGGAGCACCCGGAGAGCTACAACCGCAAGGCGCGGCAGCTGGCGGAAGAGATCCCCGGTGCCTTCTTCCCCGACCAGCACAACGACCGCACCAACAACGAGGCGCACTACACGACGACCGGGCCGGAGATCTGGCGCCAGATGGAGGGTCGGATCGACTTCTTCGTCGCCGGCATCGGCACCGGCGGCACGATCTCCGGCGTGGCGCGCTACCTCAAGGAGCGCGACCCGGCGATCCGGATCGTCGCGGTCGACGTCGTCGGGTCGGTGTTCACCGAGTACTTCAACACCGGCAAGGTCGGCCGCCCCGGGCCCTACCTCGTCGAGGGCCTGGGGGACGAGGAAGTGATCGCCTGCCCGGAGTTCGAGCTCATCGACGAGATGCTCCAGGTGAGCGACCGTGAGGCTTTTGTCGCGGCGCGCGAGCTGGCCCGCAGCGAGGCGATCTTCGCCGGCGGATCGAGCGGCGCGGCGCTGTGGGGAGTGCGCGAGGTGGCGCGCCGGCTCGACCGCCCGGCCCGCATCGTCACCCTGTTTCCCGACTCCGGGGCGCGCTACCTGAGCAGCATCTACAGCGACGACTGGATGCGCGCCAAGGGCTTTCTCTGACACCACGGCGCGGCGCCGCCGGCGCTCGCCCCGCCTGACCTCTTACGGAATTCATCGCATGCGATCGCCTGCCCGAACCCTGATTCCCATCCTCGGCTTTCTCTGTCTGCTGCCCGACCTGCCGCAGATCGGCTGGCACGCGGTACCGACCTGGGCGGCGCTGCTGATTGGCGTCGCCGTGGCGCTGCTGCTCGGCAACCCCTGGGCGGCGCGCACCAAGCCGCTCACCTCGCAGCTCCTCGCGGCGTCGGTCGTCGGGCTGGGCGCGGCGATGAACCTGCGCACGGTGGCGGTGGTGGGCCTCAAGGGCTTCGGCTACACCCTGATCGGAATCGCCTGCACTCTCACCCTGGCGGCGGTCTTCGGACGCCTGCTGGCGGTGCGGCGTTCGACCGCGGTGCTGGTCGGTGTCGGCACCGCGATCTGCGGCGGCAGCGCGATCGCCGCCGTGGCGCCGGTGATCAACGCCGACGACGAGGACACCAGCGCCGCGCTGGGCATCGTGTTCCTGCTCAACGCCTCGGCGCTGCTGATGTTCCCGCTGCTCGGCCACGCGTTGAAGATGTCGCAGCACGCGTTCGGCCTGTGGGCGGCGCTGGCCATCCACGACACCTCGAGCGTGGTCGGCGCCTCGGCGACCTATGGCGGCGAGGCGCTGGTCGTGGCGACGACGATCAAGCTGGCGCGCGCCCTGTGGATCGTGCCAGTGACGCTGGCGCTCGGCGCGCTGGTGGCGCGGCGCGGCGAGGCGCACGCCGACCGGCCGAAAGGCAAGCGGCCGTGGTTCATCCTCGGCTTCCTCGGCGCCGCGGCGGCGGTCACGTTCCTGCCCGCCCTGCAGCCGGCGGGGCACGTGGTGGCGGCGGCGGCGCAGCGCTCGCTGGTGCTGACCCTCTTCCTGCTCGGCCTCGGGCTCAGCCGGCAGGCGGTGGCGCGGGTGGGCGCGAAGCCCTTTGTGATGGGGGTCGCGCTGTGGGCGGTGGTCGGCAGCGCCACGCTGGGCGCGATCCTGATCGGCTGGATCCGCTGACCGGAGAAGCGCTCGGCCCTCAGGCGAGGCGGAGCGCGACCGCGGCGACGATCGCCAAGGCGCCCAGGGCCACCAGGATTCCGTAGATCGGCAGCATGAAGCGCAGCCAGCGGTCGTAGCCGACGCCGGCGGCGGCGAGGATCGCCATCATCGCGCCGTTCGTGGGGGTCAGCATCTCGGCCAGCCCGGCGCCGTACTGGAAGGCGAGCACGGTGACCTGGCGCGAGACGCCGACCAGGTCGGAAACCGGCACCAGAATCGGAATCGTCAGCACCGCGTGGCCGGTCATGCTGGGCACCGGAAAGTGGATCGCGGTGTGCGCCGCCATCATTCCCAGCCCGGAGAGGGCGGGCGGCAGCCCCGCGATCGGCGTGACCAGGGCGTGCACGATCGTGTCGATCACGTGCCCCTGATCGAGCACCACGTAGATGGCGCGCGAGAATCCGACCACGATCGCCGCCCAGGCCATGTCCTTGAAGCCGTGCTTGTAGGCCTCGATCGTGCCCTCGATGCCGAGCCCGCCCAGCAGGCCGGCGCCGATCCCCATGGCGAAGAACAGCGCCGACATCTGATCGAAGTCCCAGCCCAGGCGGAGCACGCCGAAGACGTAGACCGCGAAGGCGAGCGGCACCAGGACGAGGACGGCGGCGTCGCGCCACGACATCGCGCCACCGGCCGGCCCCTCGGCCGGCAGCGCGGTCGGCCGATGGCGCGCCGCGTGGCGCATCGTCCAGGCGATGAAGGCGGCGAGCGCGATCACCAGGACGACGATCCGGAAGCCGGCGCCGGAGAGCAGCGGCAGCTGCGCCAGCTTCTGCGCGATGCCGACTTGGAAGGGGTTGGCGGGGCTGAACGCGCCGCCCACTAGCGCCGCTCCCATGCTCATCGCCACGGCGGTCAGCGGGTCGAGGCGCACCCGGCGGGCCAGCAGGAGCAACACCGGGACCAGCGCGATGATCTCCTCGAGCATTCCCTCGAAGATGCCGCCGAGCGCGAAGAGCAGCGCGCAGGCCGGGATCGCCAGCATTTCGCGCCCGGCGAGGGCGCGTTCGAGCAGACCGACGCCGCGCCCGAGCACGCCGGTGCGCTCGATCACCGCGAAGGCGCCGCCGACCAGGAAGATCAGGAAGACGATCGGGCCGGCGTCGAGCAGGCCTTTGGGTATCGCGACCAGCGCCGCGAACGGTCCCACCGGATGGCGCTCGACGGCGTGGAACGTGCCGGCGACGACCAACCGCCGCCCGGTCGCCAGGTCGTCACGGCGGTCGTACTGGCCGGGCGGCAGGACGAAGCTCGCCAGCGCGGCGAGCAGCACGCAGCCGACCAGCAGCGCGAAGGCGTCGGGAAAGCGGCGGCGTGGCGCGGTCGGCGCGCCCGACGACGGCTTCGTGTCCGGGGTCACGGCCGCGCACTGTAGCACGGGGCCGCAGGGTGTCCGCTCCGGCCGGCGGCCGCGGTCGCGGATCGCGGGGGGCTTCCGCGCGGGCTCTTCTTGGTTAAAATTCGTCGTCGGTGAAACGCGTGGACCGCACCGGCGCCCGGACGCAGAACCGCCGCGATCAAGGAAGTCGCGGGTCCAAGCGAAACCCGTCGCCGCCGGAACCGCCAAGCGCTTCAGCCGCCCGTTTTTCGGCCGTCGCCGAGCGAGCGACGCCGGTTCTCTGGCACCTGGCGGCGATTGCCACGTTCTGGCGGCTGCAGTTCCGGGCCCTGTTCGACATCGACCTCTGGTTCCATCTCGCGGCGGGCCGCCTGATCTGGGAGCGGCGCGCCGTGCCGGCCACCGACTCCTGGTCGTTCACCGCCAGCGGTCATCCGTGGCAGAACCACGAATGGCTCGCCGACGTCTTCTTCTACGGCTGGACGAAGCTCTTCGGCGTCGAGAGCCTGATCTTCTGGCAGTGGCTGACGGTTGGAGTGGCCTACCTGCTGCTGTTCCGGCTGTGTCGGCGGATCGCCGGGAGCTACGTCGTCGCCTATGCGCTGTCGACCCTCGCGCTGGCGATCGGCTCGGTCTTCTAC
>JBLMYC010000158.1:0-16666 GCA_050258075.1 Acidobacteriota bacterium | reverse complement strand
ACCGAGTCGTAGGCGCCGCCCGGCACGTTGAAGCCGCCCTCGTAGCCGGCCTCGATCAGCGCCCAGGCCTTCTTCTCCTCGATCTCCTTGCAGCGGATGAAGTCGACGATGTCGGGATGATCGGCGTTGAGGATCACCATCTTGGCGGCGCGGCGCGTCTTGCCGCCGCTCTTGATGACGCCGGCGAAGGCGTCGAAGCCGCGCATGAAGGACACCGGTCCGGAGGCGGTGCCACCACCGGCGAGCGCCTCGCGCGAGGAGCGCAGCGAGGACAGGTTGCTGCCCGTGCCCGAGCCGTACTTGAACAGCATGCCCTCGGTCTTGGCGAGACCGAGGATCGACTGCATGGTGTCCTCGACCGAGTTGATGAAGCAGGCCGAGCACTGCGGGTGCTCCTCGATGCCGACGTTGAACCATACCGGCGAGTTGAAGCACGCCAGCTGGTGCAGCAGGATGTGGGTCAGCTCGGAGTGGAAGACCTCGCCGTCGGCGGCGCTTGCGAAGTAGCCGCCCTGCAGTCCCCAGCCGGCGATGGTGTCGGCGACCCGGCTGATCAGCTGCCGCACCGAGGTCTCGCGTTGCGGCGTGCCGAGCGGTCCACGGAAGTACTTCGAAACCACCACGTTGGTCGCGGTCTGCGACCAGAACTTGGGGACTTCGACGCCCTTCTGCTCGAAGACCTTCTCGCCGCGCTCGTTGCCGATCACCGCGTCGCGCTGCTCCCACTCGATCGCGTCAAAGGGATGGACACCGGCGACGGTGTAGCGCCGCTCGAAGTGCAGGCCGTGGCCCGCGCTGCCCGCTTGCCGACTCGGAAGCGCTTCGTTCGCCGCTATCGGGCGATCGGGTTCGACGGGCAACTGCGTGGCCATGGCACCTCCGGTTTGAATCCTCGAATGACTCTCGAGCTCGCGTCCCCAGTGATTGCGATCGACGCAACGTTACGGCAACGTCCCGGCGAAGTCAAGAGCACACCGCAACATGTAGTGGTTCATCGCGTGCGACGCGCAAGCTTTGGCGCGTCTTGTGGTGGCCTATCCCCAGAGCACAAGAGCGCGCCACGGTCGACCGCCGGCCGGCCGCCGCCTCCTATAATCCCTGCTGTCATGGCCCGCGACACCACCAAGCCCGAAGCGCCGCCGCATCCAGCGCAGCGCACGCCGCAGAGCTCCTCCGGCGCGGCGCTCAAGCCCTTCTACCGCCCCGAGGACACGCCCGACTACGACACCGCGCTCGGCGATCCCGGCGCCTATCCGTTCACTCGCGGTCTGTACCGCGACGGCTATCGCCGGCGCCGCTGGACGATGCGGCAGTACGCCGGCTATGCCAGCGCCGCCGAGTCGAACCGGCGCTATCGCTACCTGCTGTCGCAGGGCACGACCGGCCTCTCGGTGGCGTTCGATCTGCCGACCCAGATCGGCTACGACAGCGACCACGCGCTGGCGCGCGGCGAGGTCGGCCGGGTCGGAGTCGCGATCGACTCGATCGCGGACATGCGCCGCCTGTTCGACGGCATCCCGCTCGATCGGGTCACCACCTCGATGACGATCAACGCCACCGCCGCGATCCTGCTGGCCCTGTACCTGGCGGTGGCCGAAGAGCAGGGCGTCGGCTGGGATCGCGTCGGCGGCACGGTGCAGAACGACATCCTGAAGGAGTACGCGGCGCGCGGCACCTACATCTTCCCGCCCGGGCCCTCGCTCAAGCTGACCGGCGACGTGATCGCCTTCTGCGCCGAGCGGGTGCCGAAGTGGAACCCGATCTCGATCTCCGGCTACCACATGCGCGAGGCCGGCTCGACCGCGGCGCAGGAGGTCGCCTTCACTCTCGCCAACGCTCTCGCTTACGTCGACGCGGTGCTCGGCCGCGGCCTGCCGATCGACGAGTTCGCGCCCCGCCTGTCGTTCTTCTTCAACGCCCACAACAACTTTCTCGAGGAGGTGGCGAAGTTCCGCGCCGCGCGGCGGCTGTGGGCCGAGCTGGTGCGCGAGCGCTACGCGCCCAAGGACGAGCGCTCGCTCTGGCTGCGCTTCCACACCCAGACTGCGGGCTCGACGCTCACCGCCCAGCAGCCCGAGAACAACATCGTGCGAGTGGCGATCCAGGCGCTCGCCGCGGCGTGCGGCGGCACCCAGTCGCTGCACACCAACTCCTTCGACGAGGCGCTGGGGCTGCCGACCGAGCGCTCGGCGAAGATCGCGCTGCGCACCCAGCAGATCGTCGCCGAGGAAAGCGGCGTCGCCGACGTCGCCGACCCGCTCGGTGGCAGCTGGGCGATCGAGGCGCTGACCGCCGAGATCGTCGAGGCGGCGCGCGGCTACATCCGCCGCATCGACGAGATGGGCGGCGCGCTGCGCGCCATCGAGAGCGGCTTCCAGCAGGCCGAGATCGCCGACGCCGCGTACGCCTACCAGCGCGCGATCGAGCAACGCACGGCGACGGTGGTGGGAGTGAATGCCTACCGCGACGAGACCGACCTCCCGACCGAGATCCTGGCGATCGATCCGCAGGCCGAGCGTGAGCAGGCCGCGCGGGTGCGCGAGCTGCGCGCGCGGCGCGACCGCGACCGCGCCGGCGGTGCGGTTGCCGCTCTGGTGGGCGCGGCGGGCGAGGACCGCAACCTGATGCCGTCGATTCTCGACTGCGTGCGCGCCGAGGTCACCCTGGGCGAGATCGCCGACGCGCTGCGCGGCGTGTATGGCGAGTACCGCGAGCGCGGCGGCGGGCTGTAGGCCGGAAACCGCCGCGGCCCCGGCCCTCAGGGCTTCTTCACGCCGTCCTCGGCGCGCTCCTTGAGCGGCTCGGCGCCGCGCAGCGTCTGGAGCTTGCTCTGGATGTCGGCGACCGTCGTCTTGGACAGCAGCAGGTACGTGCCGTCGCGGCCGCTCGCCGTCGCGACCGCCGTCCCGTCCGCCAGCGCCGGATACAGGGTCAGCGTCTCGTCGTGCTTGTCGGCCGCCACCAGCTTGACGGTCAGCGCCGGCTTGGCGAGCGTCGCGCCCGCCTTCTCGGCCTCGGCGCGAGTCCACAGCTTGTCGGCGTGCGCTCCGGTCAGGGCGTACAGCAGGTCGCTGACCGGCGTGAAGGACACCTTGTCCTGGTTGCGCTTCCAGTCGGAGCCCGCCCGGGTCAGCGTCAGAACTCCCTTGCCGTCGTCGACGGTGGCGGAGTCGACCCGATACACCTCGAAGCTCGACAGGATCGGCGAGCGCCAGTCGTTCGGCGCGCGCCGGATCGACTCGGCGATCTTGGGATCGACCAGGAACACGGCGCCAGCGGAGCGCGCGTAGAGCTTGCCGGCCTCCTTGGCATCGGCGCCGCCGAGCTCGAGCCGGAAGGGCTCGGACTGGCCCTTGAGCACCGCCTCGACCGCGAGCTGCGGCGGCTCGAGGCCCATCTGCGCCGGCGACGCCGGCGGCGGATCGAGGAACTTGGCGACCTGCAGCCCGCCGAGCTCGCCGAGCAATCGGTTGACGGCGTCGCGATCGGCGCGGTCGGCGAGCGGACTCTCCTCCCAGAAATCGTCGCCGCGCTTGGCGAGCAGCACCTTCTGCGTCCCCGCCGTCAGGGTCAGTCTCTCGATCGCGTCGCGCTGGCCGGTGAAGACGTCCTTGCTGCGCCAGTCGCCGGGCGGCTTGGCGAGGTCGGACCAGACGTAGCTCGCGACGATCGCCGGCCGCGCCTCGCCTTCGACCTCGGCCGCCATGGCGCTCGCCGCCGGCACCTCGGCACCGAAGCGGATGATGCGCGGGCCGGCCGCGGTCGAGAGCGTAACGGTGGCGCGCGGCTTGTCGAGCCCGAGCTCGGCGCGGTCCGACGCTTCGAGCTCGCGCTGCTTGTCGAGGTTGGCCAGGCTGTCGACCAGCCGCTCCACCGCCCAGCGGTCGGCACGCGCCTGGATCGGGGCGGTCATCTTCCAGCTCCTGTCCTCTGACGTCGCGGCCGCAGGGGCCTTGCCCGCCGGCGGCGGCGGAGCGACGCGCTCCAGCTTGACCGTCTTGTCGCCCACTTGCAGGGTGATCGCCGTGACGTCGTCGGTCTTGATCGTCAGCAGCTTCTTGGCCTCCGTCTCGCGTTCTTCGGTGCCCGGCAGCTTGCGCTCGTAGAAGTAGATGAACGCGCCGAGGCCGACGACCAGGATCAGCAGGACGAGCAGGCTCTTCGGCTTCATCGGCCTAGCGCCTCCGCCGCAGGTACACCGAGATGCCCGCCGCCACCGCTCCGGCCGGCAGGATGAGCAGGACGGTCCAGAAGATCAGCGACAGCTGGCCGGCGGTGAGGTTGAGGCGAATCTGTTCAGGAGTCTTGGCGGCGATGCCGAGCAGTTGCTTGCGCTCGACCAGCCAGTTCATGGTGTCGGCGAGCAGCGTGGCGTTGCCGGCGTTGGCGAGCTGGGCGTTGCTCGCGAAGTCGGAGTCGCCGAAGACGACCAGGCGCATCTTCGCCGCAGCGGCAGCCGGCGCCGGCGTCGCCGCCGCCGGCTTCGCGTCGGCGCCGGCGGCCTCCGGCTTCTTCTCGTCCGCCTTCTCCACCGGCTGCACGGCAACCGCCAGGGACACCGGGCCGGGGACGTCCTGCGGGTCCTTCGTCACCGCGTCGAGCTTCGCCAGATTGGTCTCGCCCCAGCCCTTGTCGGAGGTCTTCAACAGCTCGGTGACGTCGAAGCCGGCCGGCGGCGTGCCCTTGCCGACCGAGCGCGCCAGCGACAGCACGCTCGGCACCCGCGCCTGGCGCAGCGATCGGGTCGCCGGATGATCGGCGTAGTTGCTGACGAAGATCGTGTCGGCGCCGAAGAAAGGCAGCGGGTTCGCCGGATCGATCACAATGTCGTCGCCGACCTTGACTCCGTACTGCGCCAGCCAGGGGCCGAGGTTGGTCTCCACCAGGCCGCTGCCGCCGGCGCGCAGCGTCGGATCGAGCAGCACCAGCATGCGCCCGCCGCCGGCGAGGTAGGCGGCGAACTCGTCGAGCTCGGGCTTGATGAAGCCCGAAGTCGGCCCGGCCACGACCAGCAGATCGGTGCCCGCCGGCACCCCGCCCTGGCCGAGCGAGGACCACTCCTCGAGGTCGAAGTTGTCGCGGCCGAGGAGATCCTGGGCCTGGCCGAGCCCGCGGCCGCTGCCGTTGTCGTGCAGCGGCACTTCGCCGTGGCCGGTGGTGAAAAGGATCTTCGGCTTCTTGCTCTCCTCGAGCTCGACGATCGCGCCGGTGAAGCGCTGCTCGCCCTTGAAGCCGGTCATGCGCGCCTGGCCGCCCATCTGCATCGCCGAGTAGTCATAGTCCGCCATGTCGGCCGACTCGACGACGCGGCGATCCTTGCCGCTCTCGAACACCACCACGTTCAGCGATTTCACCTGGTACTGATCGACCAGCTTCTGGGCCTCGGCGAGGTTCTTGTCGGGGTCGATGGTGCGTACATGGATGCGCTTGGACGACGCCGTGTAACGGTCGAGCAGCTCGCGGGTATCGCTGTACAGCGGGTCGCCCGGCCGCATGAAGACGACCACGTTGATGTCCTTGTCGAGGTGCGAGAGGACGTTCCTGGTCTTCTCCGACAGCGTGTAGTAGTGGCTCTTCGTCCAGTCGAAGCGCTGGTAGTACTTCCAGCCGAAGTAGTTGACGATCACGAGCAGCGCCGCGGCGAGGATCACCCCCGCCGACAGCGTGCCGGCCTTGACCAGCCCCTTGCGCACCCCGCTGGACGCGCCGCTGCTCTCCCGGTTGGTGTCATTGCGTTGCATGCGCCCCTACCTCCACTTGTTGGTCTCGAGAGACCGGGCCGAGAGAAACAGGAAGAAGGCGGAGAGCGACACGCAGTACACCAGCCGCCGGGTGTTGACGATGCCTTTCGAGAAGTCCTCCATGTGGCTCCACACGTCGAGGTAGGAGAACGCCTGCTTGAGCCACGGCTGGTTGAACAGGTTCTCGAGCAGCCCGAAGCTGAACAGCAGGATCAGGATCGCGAAGGCCAGCGAGGCCGCCACCACCTGGTTGCGGGAAACCGACGAGGCGAACACGCCGACCGCGAGAAACACCGCTCCGATCGCCAGGATGCCGAGGAACGAGGACCCGATCGTCCCCCAGTCGACCGTCGAGTAGCGTGCCAGGAAGCCGACGTAGATCAGGGTCGGCAGCCAGAGGAAGGCGTAGAAGACGAGTGCCGCGAAGTACTTGCCGAGCACCACCTGGGTCTCGGTCACCGGCGCGGTCATCAGCACCTCGATCGTGCCGGAGCGCCGCTCCTCGGCGAGCAGGCGCATGGTGACGGCCGGAGTGATCAGCAGCAGGACCAGCCAGAAGAACACCGTCTGGCCGAAGAACAGCTCCGCCGGGGCGCCGCCCGGGGAGCGCGGATTGGACAGAAAGCTGACGATCAGCCAGAAGACGAAACCATTGATGAGCAGGAAGAAGGTCAGCACCGCATAGGCCAGCGGCGAGAAGAAGTAGGCCCGCAGCTCGCGGGCGAGGGTGGCTCGAATGCCGTTCATTGCACGATCTCCTCGGCGCGGGCGGGCTCCAGCGCTGCATCGTGGGTCGTCAGGCGAACGAAGATGTCCTCGAGCGAGGCCTTCTCGGCGCCCAGGCCGAGCAGCACCCAGCCGTTCTCGACCGCCAGGCGGAAGACGGGCTCGCGCAGGTCCTGGCCGTGGTCGTGCTCGACCAGCAGCGCGCTCTCGCCGGGTGCTCCGCCCGCGTCGCGCCGCACCGCCAGCGCGCCGGGCAGCGCGGCGAGTCGCGCTTCGGCACCGGCCGCCTCGCCCTTCAGCGCGACCCGCAGCACCGCGTTGCCGAGCCAGCGCTCGCGCAGGCTCTGCGGCGTACCCTGGGCAACGATCGAGCCGCGGTCGATGATCAGCACCCGCCCGCAGAGCAGCTCCACCTCGGGCAGGATGTGGGTGGAGAGCAGCAGGGTGTGCCGCTTGCCGAGATCGCGGATCAGCTCGCGGATGGCGATGATCTGCTTGGGGTCGAGCCCCACCGTCGGCTCGTCGAGCACCAGCACCCGCGGGTTGTGGAGGATCGCGGCCGCGAGGCCGACGCGCTGGCGGTAGCCCTTCGACAGCGTGCCGACGATCTGGTCCTTCACCTCCGAGAGCAGGCAACGCTCGACCGTCTCGCCGAGGGCGCTCTTCGCCGCCGCGCCGCGCATGCCCTCGAGCTGAGCGCGGTAAGCCAGGTACTCGCTCACCCGCATCTCCGGATACAGCGCCACGTTCTCCGGCAAGTAGCCGATGTCGCGCCGCGCCTCGGCGGGGTCCTCGAACAGGTCGCGGCCGTAGACCCGCACCCGGCCGCCCGATGGCGGCAGGAAGCCGGTGATCATCCGGATGGTGGTGGTCTTGCCGGCCCCGTTGGGACCGAGGATGCCGACGATCTCGCCCTCGCCGACCTCGAACGTGACGTCTCGCACTGCGACGAAGTCGCCGTAGTGGCGACTCAGACCCTGCGCTTCGATCATGCGGTGTTCTCCCTCCGGACCGGGGTCTTCCCAGGGGGCCCCAAGGACTAGCAAAACGGGTGCCGACCTGTGGCGGCTTGCCGGGCGAGGTGCGGCCCGCCCTCGCTGCGCCCGCGCCGCACCCGCGCTGCGCCCGCGCTGCACCCGCGCTGCGCCGGCGCCGCAACTTGGCGCGGCGCCGCGTCAGCTTGACGCGGCGCCGAGGGCGCGCAGGACCGCGGGCGTGACGTCGAGGAGCGACTCGGCGCGGGCGAGCTCCCTGGCGAGCGGCCCGACCGCGAGGAGCGGCACCGGGTTGCGGGTGTGCCGGGTGTGGCTCGCGTCCTCCAGATTGCCGTGGTCGCTGGTCACGATCAGGGTGGCAGCGGACGGCAGCGCCGCGAGCGCGCCGCCCAGCAGGCCATCCACCCGCCGCAGGGCCTCGGCCGCGGTGAATCCGAAACGGTGGTGGCCGGCGAGGTCGGTGACGAACGTTTCCCACAGCACCAAGTCGTGATCGGCGAGCAGGCCCGCCAAGTGCCGCCCGGCGTCGCCCGCGGGAATCGGCGGCAGGTCCTCGCCGGCCAGGCCGCCGAAGTGGTCGCGGCAGACGTCCCAGGTGACCGCCTCGTCGCGCCGTAGGTCGCCGAGGTCGCGCAGGCGGGCGCCGCTCGCGAGCACCGCGCAGGTCGTCGCCGATAGCCGGCGCTCCCGCGCCGCGACCATCTCCCAGTAGCGTGGCGTGAAGGGGTTGGCGAACGTCACCTGGCGGCCGGCCGCCGCCGCCCGCCGCAGCACGCTGTGCTCGGCGAGCACGGCGCGCAGCCGCGGGCCGGGGAAGGCGGTCGCGTGGCGACCGAGCAGGGCCGGCGCATTCTCGCCGGTGAACAGCGCCGTCTGCCCGGTCGCGCTCTGCGGCAACCCGGCGACGCCGAGCGCGGCGTCGAGGGCAGTCAGCGACCAGCCGCGACCGGTACCGACGCGCTCGACGGTCAGCGCGCCACCGAGCAGGGCGTGCAGCGCCGGCGTCGGCTCGACTGCGAACGGATTCGACTCGGCCTCCGGTCCCAGGCCGATGCCGTCGACGAACAGCCAGAGGATGCGCCCGCTCATCGCCGGGCAGGATACCCGAGCGTCGCGGGACCCGGGCGCCACCCGCTGCGAGGCGGCTACAATGGGCGCATGGCGAGCGATTCGAAGCCAACCCGCATGAAGTCGTCCTACGAGCTGGCCCTCGAGCGGCTCGAGAAGCAGGGCATCGAGCGACCGCGCGAGACGGCGCTCACCGACGAGCAGCGCGCCGAGGTCGCCGAGATCCGCAGCCAGGCGCAGGCGCGCATCGCGGAGCTCGAGATCCTGCACCGCGACCGCCTGCAGAAGCTCGCCGATCCGGAAGCCATTCAGAAGGAAGAGGACGAGTACCTGGTCGAGCGCGGACGGATCGAGGAGCAGCGCGAGCGGCGAATCGCCAAGCTACGGTCCCCAAGCTAGCCCTTCTTCCTCTGGATCTAGATCAGAAACGGCACCAGCCGCTTGGTGCGCCGCATGTAGTCGCGGTAGGGCTCGCCGAGCCGGGCCACCAGGGCCGCCTCCTCGACCCGGATGCGGTAGGCGTAGATGACCCCACCGATCGCCATCATCACCACGACGCTCAACCCGTTGGTCAGCGCCAGGGCGAAGCCGAGCAGCAGGAGCAGGGCACCGGTGTAGGAAGGATGGCGGACGAAGCGGTACGCGCCGCGCTCGACGACGCTCTGCCCCTCGCGCACCGTGACCGCCGGCGTGAAGTAGCGGCCCAGCATGCGCAGGCAGTGCAGGCGCAGCAGCGACCCCGCGAGCAACACGGCGCTGCCGAGCCAGAACCACCCGAGCCGCCCGTGGCGCAGCGTCGCCGCCGGGACGAGGAAGGCCACGGCTGAGCCCAACACGATCGCCAGCCACACGCCGACCAGGATCAGGCCCAGCGAGCCGCGATCGCCGCTCGCGTCGCCGCCCGCCGAGCGCCGCAGGCGGCCGGCGAGGAGCAGCGTCTCCGGCAGCATCACCAGGCCGTACAGCAGCCAGAAGATCAGCCCGTACGGAAAGCTGTAGACCAGAGGCACGATCATGGGAGGCGTTCCCGTTCCGGCGCAGCCTAGCAGGGTGGGCGCTGCTACACTGCCGCCGCCGATGGTCCGACTCGACAAGTGGCTGCAGGTGGCGCGCGTCTTCAAGACCCGCACCCAGGCGACCAAGGCCTGCGAGCTGGGCCGCGTCACGGTCAACGATCAGCGCGCCAAGCCGCACCGCAGCGTGGCGCTCGGCGACCGCGTCGAGATCGAGATCGGCGACTGGACGCGGGTGCTGGTCGTGCGCGAGCTCGCCGAGCGCCCGATCGCCAAGGCCGAGGTGCCGCGCCTGTTCGAGGACCTGAGCCCGCCGCGGCCGGCGAGCGACCCGCTGGCGCGTCTGCTGCGCACCCCTCCCGGGCGGCGCGAGCCCGGTGCCGGACGCCCCACCAAGCGCGAGCGGCGCGAGCTCGAGCGGCTGCGGGGCGAGGACGACTAGCGCCCCTCCGCCCGCGTTCCGAACTGAAAATCGATTATCATCTAGGGCGTGGCCGCCCGCCGTCCGACCCGCTCCGCCCCTTCGGCACCGGTCCGCCGTACCCGGCAGCGCCGCGCCATCCGGCTGGTGCTCGAGCGCGCCGGACGGCCGCTGACCGCGGCCGAGGTGCGGCGCGCCGCGGGGCGCCGCCATCGCGGGCTGGGGATCGCGACCGTGTACCGCACCCTCAACGCCCTGGTCGCCGAGGGGTTCCTGGTCACGGTTCGGCTGCCGGGCGAGGGCTGGCGGTTCGAGCTGGCGGGCAAGGGCCACCACCACCACTTCCAGTGCCGCGGCTGCGGCCAGGCGTTCGAGCTCGACGGCTGCCCGCGCGGCCTCGGCGCCCTGGCGCCGAGCGGCTTCCAGGTCGAGAGCCACGAGGTCGTCCTCTACGGCCGCTGCGCTTCGTGCGCCGGTTGACGTCATGGTGGCGAGGGTCTTTGGTTACCCACTTGATCCGGCCTGCAGGCCGGAGCCGGGCGGATTCTGGGGTCGCGTAGCACGCTCCCCCGTTTGGGTTGACACCGATGACCGTTCTGCCCGCGAGGCACCGTCGGCTTCGGGTGGGCATCGCCGGTTGGGGATTTCGCGGACGTCTCTCCTCGTCTCAGCGCTGCTCTCCTTAGTGATGCTGCTGCTCGCCCCCGCTGCGGACGCCGAGCCGATCGTGGTGGTGGCGAGCCTGCCGCCGCTCGCGGGGATCGCCGAACGGGTCGGCGGCGATCGCATCGCGGTCGAGGCGCTGCTGCCGCCGGGGGCCTCGGAGGAGAGCTACTCGCCCTCGCCGCGCCAGGTCGCGCGGCTCGAGTCGGCCCGCGTCGTGGTGCGCATCGCGCACCCGGCGCTGACCCTCGAGCAACGGGTGCTCGGGCCATTCCTCGCCGCTCATCCGCGCGTCGCGGTGGTCGACCTGGCCGCCGGCGCCGAGCTCCTGCCGGTTGGCGACGCGGCGGCGGGCGCCTCGGATCCGCACCTGTGGCTCTCGCCGTCGATCCTCGGCACGGCTGCCGCGCGCCTCGCGACTGTCCTCGCCACCGTCGATCCGGCAGGCGCCGCCGTCTACGCCGCCAACCGCGCGGCGCTCGAGCGCGAGCTCGCGGCGCTCACCCAGGATCTTCAGAGCGCGCTCGCGGCGCTCCCCTCGCGCACCTTTCTCGCCTATCACCCGTCATACGGCTACTTCGCGCACGCTTTCGGCCTGCACCAGCTCGCGGTCGAGGCGGAGGGCAAGGAGCCCGGTCTGGCGGACCTGGTGCGGCTCGCCGAGCGGGCGCGCCAGGAGGGAGTGACGGTGATCCTCACGCCCCCCGGGCCGCTCGAGCGCGGCGCCCATGCCGTCGCCGAGACGGTCGGGGCGCGGGTGGAGGTCGTCGATCCGCTGGGCCGTGACCCACTCGCCACCCTGCGCCGGCTCGGCCGCGCGCTCCTGCCGGTCGCCCGATGAGCGAACCGCTCCTCGAGCTGCGCCACGTCACCTTCGGCTACGAGCGCGAGCCGGTGGTCGAGGACGTGTCGCTCGCGGTCGGCAGCGGCGACTTCCTCGCCCTGGTCGGGCCCAACGGCGGCGGCAAGACGACGGTGCTGCGGCTGTTGCTCGGTCTGGTGCGGCCCTGGCACGGCGAGGTCATCCGCCGGCTGCCCCGCGGCAAGGGTGCGATCGGCTACGTGCCGCAGTTCTCGACTTTCGATCGCAGCTTCCCGATGCGGGTCGAGGACGCGGTGCGCATGGGCCGTCTCGGCCAGCGCGGCCTGCTGCGGCGGTACACCGCCGAGGACCGCGAGGCCGCGGCACGGGGGCTGCAAGCGCTCGACCTCGCCGACCTGCGGCGGGCGCAGATCGCCGAGCTCTCCGGCGGTCAGCTCCAGCGCGTGCTGATCGCCCGGGCCCTGGTCGGCGACCCCGCCGTCCTGCTGCTCGACGAGCCCACCGCGGCGGTCGACCGCGACTCCCGCCGCCTGCTCAACGCGCTGCTCGCCGAGGTCGCGCGGCGCATTCCGATCGTCGTCGTCACCCACGACCCGACCGCGATCGCGGCCCGCACGACCGCGGTGTACGAAATCGACCGCCGTCTGATGCGCCTCGATCCACAGACCCTGCACCTGCACTTCCATCCCCCCGGGGAGGCGCTGCGATGAACGGCGTTGCCGACGCGCTGCGGCTCGAATTCGTGCGCCACGCGCTGTACGCGGCGACCGCGGCGGCCGTCCTGTGCGGCGTGCTCGGCGTCTTCGTGGTCGGCAAGCGCATCGCCTTCCTCGCCGACGGCATCGCCCACGCCGCGTTCGGCGGTCTGGGCCTGTGCGCTTTCCTCGGTCTCGATCCGCGCCTCGGCGCGATCGGTGTCGCGATCGCCTGCGCGCTGGCGCTCGGCGCGCTCGGCAACGAGCGGCTGCGCAGCCTCGACGCGCTGATCGGCGTGCTGTACGCGATCGGCATGGCGGCGGGAATCATCTTCCTCG
Source organism: Acidobacteriota bacterium (assembly GCA_050258075.1). Classification (GTDB taxonomy): domain Bacteria; phylum Acidobacteriota; class Thermoanaerobaculia; order Multivoradales; family JAGPDF01; genus JBLMYC01. The sequence goes on along the minus strand of JBLMYC010000158.1, from coordinate 4,182 downwards.
CCAAGACGCCCGGCTACGCGCCCAACCTCAGCGCCTACCTGTTCGGCAACGTGCTGCTGGTGTCGCGCGTCGATCTCGCCCTGGCGCTCGGCACGACCGTCGTGGCGCTCCTCCTGCTCACCCTGTTCGGCAAGGAGCTGGTCGCCACCGCCTTCGACGAGACCTTCGCGTTCGTGCAGGGCGTGCCGGTCGGCGCGCTGTTCACGCTCCTCCTGCTGCTGATCGCGCTCACCGTCGTGGTGCTGATCCAGGTGATGGGCGTCGTGCTGGTGGTGGCGCTGCTCACCATCCCGCCGCTCGCGGCGCGGGCGCTCACCCGGGCGCTCGGGCCGATGCTCGCCCTCTCGGTCCTGTGCGGAGTCACCAGCGCCTGGGGCGGTCTGGCGCTGTCGTACCTGTGGGACCTGCCCTCGGGCCCGGCCATCGTGCTGGTCGCGGCGGTGCTGTTCGCGCTGGCGACGGCAACCGGCGCGCTCGGCAGGCGACGCCGCAACGCCTGAGCCTCGCCACGACCCTCCGTTCAGCAGCTGCCCACGCGGCTCCCTGGCCGCGCCCGGCCGGCGGCGCCCCGGGGCCACCGCCGGCCGGGCCGAACATGGGCGTGGACGGGTCTTCCCTCCTACTTCTTGTCGACCGTCAGGACCCTCACCACGCCCGGCACCTGCTGGGCGATGCGCACCGCCTCCACGCGGCGGTCGTGAGCCAGGTCGCGCGGCAGCTCCAGCGTCACCGTGGTGTCCGCCGCCTCCGTCCCGATACGCATCCCGTCGGTGCCCATCTGCTCGATGAGATGCACCCGCACCTTGCTCTTCAGCAAACCGTCTTCGAGCTCGCGCTCGGTCTCGCGCGTCGCCACGTCGAGCTTGCTGGGATCGTTCTGATACTCGGCCAGCTTGAGCTCGTTCTCCACGCGCCGCACCCCCTCGACGCTCTTCGCCACGCCCTCGGCGAGCTCCGCCGTGTCGCGCTTCTTGACCGTGCCCGCGAGGGTGGCGGTGCCGTCATGGACGTCGACGTCGACATGCAGCGCGTCGACGCCGAAGCGTTCCAGCAGCGCGACCTTCACCTTCAGCCCGACCAGCGTCGGGTTGTCGGTGGCGCCGAGGAGCGCCGCCGCGCCGACCATCAGAAGTGCCGCCAGCAGGACTGCCGTCGCTGCGTACCGCCTGCGCTGTCGTTGCATCGTTCGCCCTCCTTGCCTGCGGTCTCCGGATCGCGGCGGCAAGACCTGCCGCCGAGTGCCCGATCGCGTGCTTCGCGATCACCCAGCCTGGGACAGCAAGCGCGATGCCAAACGTTATGCGTGGAATGCGAGGAATCGAGCGCCGCGGCACGCCAAGCCGGCGCTGCCCGGGCTTCAGCCGCCGGAGCCGCCGCCCTGCACGCCGCCGAGCGTCTGCCCGTGGGGATCGAGCACCGCGTCGAGCTCGTCCGCGGGCAGCACACGCTTCTCGAGGCAGAGCTGGCGCACCGTCTTGCCGCTCGCCATCGCCTCCTTGGCGATCGCCGCCGCGGCGTCGTAGCCGATCCTCGGCACCAGCGCCGTCACCATGGCGAGCGACAGCTCGACCAGCTCCGTGCAGCGCTCGCGGTCGGCGACGATGCCGCCGACGCAGCGCTCGGCGAGCAGCCGCGCCGCGCTCGCCAGCAGCTCGATCGACTGCAGCAGATCGTAGGCGACGAGCGGCATCATGACGTTGAGCTCGAAGTTGCCCGCCGCCCCGCCGAACGTGATCGCGACGTCGTTGCCGATGACCTGCGCCGCCACCTGGAGAGTCATCTCGGGGATCACCGGGTTCACCTTGCCGGGCATGATCGAGCTGCCCGGCTGCAGTGACGGCAGGCTGATCTCGCCGATCCCGCAGCGCGGTCCCGACGCGAGCCAGCGCAGGTCGTTGGCGATCTTGGTGAACGACACCGCGATCGTCTTCAGCGCCCCCGAGGTCTCGACCGCGGCGTCCTTCGCGGCCAGCGCCTCGAAGCGGTTGCGCGCCCCGACGAACGGGTACCCGGTGCGCTCTGCCAGGCGCGCGATGACCGCATCGGCGAAGCCCGCCGGGGCGTTCAGTCCGGTGCCGACCGCAGTGCCGCCCAGTGCCAGCTCGGCGAGGCGCGGCTTCACCGCCGCCAGCCGCTCGCCGGCGTTGCGCACCTGCTGCGCGTAGCCCCCGAACTCCTGCCCGAGACGCACCGGCACGGCGTCCTGCAGGTGGGTGCGGCCGATCTTCACGACGTCGTCGAATTCCTTCGCCTTGGCGGCGAGCGCCGCGGCGAGCGCCGCGAGCGCCGGCGCGAGGTCCTCGCTCACGGCCGAGTACGCGGCGACGTGGATGGCGGTCGGGATGACGTCGTTCGAGGACTGCGAGGCGTTCACGTGATCGTTCGGATGCACCGGCCGCTTCGTGCCGCGCACCCCGCCCAGCATCTCGATCGCGCGGTTGGCGATCACCTCGTTGGCGTTCATGTTGGTCGAGGTGCCGGAGCCGGTCTGGAAGACGTCGAGCGGGAAGTGCTCGTCGAGCCTGCCCTCGGCGACCTCGCGGGCCGCGGCCTGGATGGCGTCGGCCAGCTTGCGGTCGACGATGCCGAGCTCGGCGTTCACCGCCGCGCACTCGCCCTTGATCAGGCCGAGCGCGGCGACAAAGCGGCGCGGGAAGCGCAGGCCCGAGACCGGAAAGTTGCGCCGCGCGCGCTCGCTCTGCGCGCCCCAGTAGGCGTGCTCCGGAACCTCGACCTCGCCGAGGCTGTCCATCTCGATGCGGTTCGACGTCATGGCGCCCAACTCTAACTCCGCCGGCAGCCTCCGGTTCGCCCGCCGGCCGCGTTCAGTCTCGCCGCCGACGCGGAAAGCGCCGGAGGACGACCAGCGCCCCGCCGAACAGCAGCAGGGCGAGGATCGTCGCGCCGGCCCCGTCGAGCGCCGGCGCCTCGGGCAGCAGTGCGAAACCGAAGCTTCCCGCCAGCGAGTTGCCCGACGTCCCGACCAGAACTGGCACCGACTCCGGCGTCGTCGGCACCCAGCCGACCGGCGGCACGACCTGCACCGTCCAGGTCCCCGAGGTCACGTTCGTGATCAGGAAGTTGCCGAGCGCGTCCGTCGTGGCGCTGTCGGTCGTACCACCCTGGGTGGCGGTCACCGTCCAGTTGGCAAGCCCCACCTCGCTGCCGTCCTGCAGACCGTTGGCGTTGAGGTCGTGAAAGACGACGCCCGAGATCGTGCCCTGCGCCGGAGCCGCGAGCAGGCGCGGCGCCGCGACAAGAGCCAGCACCGTCCCCGCCAGCAAAATGCGATTCGTGAGCCTCATGGTGCTTTCCTCCCGCCCGGCGCAGCCGCCGCGCCGGCGCAGCTCAGGCCTTGGGCGGAGTGGGCGGCGGCGACGCCGGCGCTAGCTCGGCTCCCATCCCCAGGATGCTCTGCACCACCCGCGACGGCGCGCCGGCGCCGTTGTCCATGAAAATGACCTTGCCCTGCGAGTGATCGGCGACGTACTTCAAGGCGTCGGTGTACTCGAGGTAGAGGAGGAAATTGGCGTCGACGCCAGCCACCCGCAGGCTCTCCGCCGCCTCCTTCATTCCCTCGGCGATGTTCTTGCGGAACAGGGCCAGGCCCTCGCCGCGCAGCGCCGACGCGGTCTTCTCGGCCTGGGCGCCGATCGTCTTGTACGCCGCCTCGGCCTCGGCGTCCTTGGTGCGCTTGACGAGCAGTGCGGCGCCCTCGTTGGCGGCGGCCGCGAGCAGGTTCTTCGACGACACCACGCGCGCCATCGAGTCCATGATCTCCTGATCGAAGGTGATGTCGGTGATCTGGATGTCGCGCACGTCGTAGCCCCATGAGGACACGACCGTGTCGAGCTGTTTCTTGGTGTGATCGACGATCTCCGCCCGCGTGCCCAGGATGTCGGCCTGCTTGGTGGCGGCGACGAACTGACGGATCGAGCCATCGATCGTGCGCTGCAGGGCGAGCAGGAACTCCTGCGGCGAGGCGAAGGCGAACACCGCCTTCTTGATCGTCTCCTCCTCGGAGTTGGCGACCGCGTACACGATCATGGTCGAGAACTTGACGTTCGCCTGGTCCTGGGTGATGGCCTGGAACTCCATCTGCAGCGCCCGGTTCTGCAGCGACGGCTGCGCGAACACGCTCTCCCACGGCAGCTTGAAGTTCAGGCCCTCGCGCATCATGCG
>JBLMYC010000157.1:0-8825 GCA_050258075.1 Acidobacteriota bacterium | reverse complement strand
CGCCGCCCAGTCCGTCCCCCGCGCCGACCCCTACCCCTCCACCCGCCGACTAGCCCGATTCCATTGTCGGCCGCTGACCCGCCGCCGGCCCGGCGCTGGCGGGGGCGGGATCCGAGCGGCGAGGAGGTGGAGAAAAATGGACAAAAGTGGAGTCGAGTGCTACAGTCGCACCGTTCTCCCGCATCTGGGACGAGGACCATGTTCCGCGGCAGCGCGCCAGCCAAGATCGACGACAAGGGACGGCTGAAGATCCCGACCGACTTCCGCCGTCACATCGAAGAGCGCTACGGCGGCGAGGTGTTCATCACCTCGGTGCACGGCGACTGTGCGCTGATCTATCCCCTCCCGGTGTGGGAAGAGCGCGAAGCGAGGCTTCTTGCCATGCCGTCGACCGACCCGATCAAGCAGCGCTACCTGGAACGGGTGAACCACTACGGGCAGCAGGCGCAGCTCGATGCCCAGGGGCGAGTGGTGCTGCCGCAGCTGCTGCGCGACAGTGCCGGGATGAACGGGGACGTGGCGGTGAGCGCGCGGCTCGACCACCTGGTGGTGTGGAACCTGGAGCGCCTCGCCAAGCGTTTCAGCGAGCAGCCGTTCACCGAAGAGGACTTCAAGCACTTGAGCGAACGCGGGATCTAGAGCGGCTGCCGGACCTGGCCCGGCGCCGCGGGGTTCATTGATCCGTTGGAAGCACGACACGAGCCGGTCCTGTTGCGGGAGACGGTGGAGCTGCTCGCGCCCGAGCGCGGCGGCTGGTTCGTCGACTGCACCGTCGGGCTGGGTGGCCACGCCGCGGCGCTGCTTGCAGCGTCGGAGCAGGTTCGCTTGCTGGGGATCGATCGCGATCCCCAGGCCTTGGAGCTGGCGGCGCGGCGACTGCAGCCCTTCGGCGATCGGGTCCGGCTGGTGGAGGGAAGTTTCGGCGACCTGCCGCGTCTGCTCGAGGCAGCGGGGGTCGCCGGCGCGGCCGGAATCCTGGCCGACCTCGGCGTGTCTTCGCTGCAGCTCGACACGCCCGAGCGCGGCTTCAGCTTCCGCTTCGCGGGACCGCTCGACATGCGCATGGGGCCCGGCGGACGTTCCGCCGGAGAGATCGTCAACACCTACCCGGAGGCCGAATTGGAAAGGATCTTTCGGGAATACGGCGAAGAGCGGGACGCGCGGCGCATCGCCCGCGCGGTGGTCGAGGCGCGTGCGACGCAGCCGATCGGGACCACCACCGAGCTGCGCTCGTTGATCGGTCGCCTGAAGGGCGGCGGCCGCGGCCCGCTGCGTCGCGAGGGCCGGGTGGACCCGGCGACCCGCACCTTCCAGGCCCTGCGTCTGGAGACCAACCAGGAGCTCCAGGAGCTGCGCCGGCTGATGGAGAACGCGGTCGAGCAGCTCGCCGCCGGCGGCCGCCTGGTGGTGATCTCCTACCACAGCCTCGAGGATCGCATCGTCAAGAACACCTTGCGGGGGATGGCCCTCGGGGAGCAGGACCAGACGACCGGCCGGCGCCGCGCCGAGACCCGGTTGATCGAGGTGCTGACCAAGAAGCCGCTGCGCCCGAGCCCGGCCGAGGTGGCGCTCAACCCACGGGCGCGGTCGGCCCGGCTGCGTGCGGCGCGGAGGCTGGGGCGGGCGTGAAGAGCGTGTACGCCGCCCGGCGGCCGGTCAAGAACGCGTACCTGGTGCGCGAGCGTGATCGCCGCCGGCTGCGCGAGCTCCTGCTGGTCCTGGCCGGCCTCCTGCCACTGGGGCTGGCGCTGATCGCTTACACCTGGATCCACCTCGAGTCGTTGCGCACCGCCTACCGGATCGCGGCGGACGAGCGACGTCTGCGCCAGCTCGAGCAGAGCGAGCGCGAGCTGCGCCTGGAGGCCGCTTACCTCGCCAGTCCCGAGCGCATCGCGGCGCGCGCCGCCGCCGAGCTGGGCATGCAGGCGCCGTCGGTCGACCAGACGGTGTTCGCGGAGGAGCTGCACCGGTGAAGCGCCGGGCGGCCATCCTGCTGGCGCTCGCGGTGCTGTGGACGGCGGCGATCGTCGCCCGGCTCTGGGACCTCCAGGTGCGGCGCCACGACGAGTACCGGCGGCGGGCCGAGCGCCAGCAGCAGCGCGTGGTCGAGCTCGACCCGCCGCGCGGCACCATCCGCGACGCGCGCGGCCGCGAGCTCGCGGTGTCGATCGAGGTCGACTCGGCGTATGCGGTCCCGCAGCAGGTGCAGGATCCGTCGCGGGTGGCGCAGGCGGTCGCGCGGATCGCCGGCGGCGATCCGGCCAAGCTCCTGCGCCAGCTGGAGGCCGACAAGGAGTTCGTCTGGCTGGCGCGCAAGCTCGACCCGCCGCAGACCCAGGCGCTGCGCGCCCTCAACCTGCCGGGGGTGTACTTCTGGCGCGAGAGCAAGCGCTACTACCCGCTGCGCTCGCTAGCCGCCGGCGTCGTCGGCTACGTCGGCACCGACGACCACGGTCTCGCCGGGCTCGAGGCCGAGTACGACCAGGAGATCGCCGGCAAGCCGGGGCGCCGCATCGTGCTGCGCGACGCTCGGCGCGGCACCGCGGCGCGGCCCGACGACGTGCTCGCCGAGGCCGAGGCCGGAGCGAGCCTCGAGCTCACCCTGGACGCCGCGATCCAGCAGGTGACCGAGCGCGAGCTCGGCAAAGCGGTGGCGCAGTACCAGGCGAAGTCCGGCACCGCGGTGGTGCTCGACCCGCGCAGCGGCGCAGTCCTGGCGATGGCGTCCCTGCCTTCGTTCGATCCCAACCGGTTCGGCGACGCCCCGGCCCAGGACCGCCGCAACCGCGCGATCCAGGACGCCTTCGAGCCCGGCTCGACGTTCAAGATGGTCACCGCGGCGGCGGCGCTGGGCGCCAACCTGCTCGATCCCAACGACGTGCTCGATTGCCAGATGGGCTCGATCACGCTCGCCGGCGTCACCATCCACGACCACAAGCCGTTCGGGCTGCTCACCTTCCGCGACGTGATCGCGAAGTCCTCCGACATCGGCGCGATCAAGATCGGCCTTCAAGTCGGCGACCGCCGACTTTACGACGAGATTCGCGGCTTCGGCTTCGGTCAGCAGAGCGGCATCGACCTGCCCGGCGAGAGCGCCGGTCTGCTGCGACCGGTCGAGCGCTGGGCGTACGTCACCAAGGCCTACGTCGCCTTCGGTCAGGGTCTGGCGACGACCGCGCTGCAGATCGCCAACGCCTTCGCCGCGGTCGCCAATGGCGGCCATCTGCTGCGGCCCTACGTGGTGCAGGCGGTCGAGCGCGCCGGAGTCCGCCGCGACCTGCATCCGGCGCCGGTCGAGATCTCGCGCCCCGCCGACCCGGCGACGATCCGTCCGCTCGAGCGGATGCTGGAGGGGGTGATCACCGACGGCACCGCCAAGGCCGCGGCGGTGCCCGGCTACACGGTGGCGGGCAAGACCGGCACGGCGCAGAAAGCGATCGGCGGTGTGTACTCGCCCGATCGCTTCGTCGGCAGCTTCGTCGGCTTCGCCCCGGCCCGCCGGCCGGAGCTGGTGGCGATCGTGGTGCTCGACGAGCCGCGCAGCGGGATCTACCACGGCGGCGACGTCGCGGCGCCCACCTTCAGCGCCATCCTGAAGGAATCGCTGCTCTATCTCGGCGTGCCGCCCGACCGCGATCCGCCGGAGCACTGGCCGGGAGAGGCGGCGCCGCAGGATTCGTCGCCGCCGAACGGGGTGGTGCTCGCCTCGGCCGCGGTGCCCGCCCCGGCCGCCACGGCGCCGGTCTCGGGCCCGGCGGTGCCCGATCTCTCCGGCCTCACCGCGCGCGAGGCGATCGCGCGCTCGACCGCGCTGGGGCTCCATCCGGTGGTGAACGGCTCGGGCTTCGTGACCCGCCAGGAGCCGGCCCCCGGCGTGCCGCTCGCGGCGCCGGGCGAAAGGATCGAGCTGTGGCTCCAGTCGGGAGCGCGGTGATGCGCCTCGCTGACGTGGTCGCCGGGCTCCCGGTCGGCGGGGCGCCGGCGCGCGAGCTCGAAGAGATCGAGGTCCGCGGCGTCAGCCACGACTCGCGGCGGGTGAGCCCGGGAGACCTCTTCGTCGCCTGGACCGGCCAGCACTTCGACGGCCGCCGCTTCGCCGGCGCCGCGGTCGAGCGCGGCGCCGTCGCCGTTCTGGCGCAAGGCGAGCCGCTGGCGGCGAGCGCCGTGCCATGGCTGACGGCGGAGGAGCCGCGCCGCCTGCTGGCGCCGATCGCGGCCCGACTGTACGGCCACCCCGACCGCGAGCTGGTGATGGCCGGAGTGACCGGTACCAACGGCAAGTCGACCGTGGCGGTGCTCCTGCAGCGCATGCTGAGCGCGGCGGGACGGCCGTGCGGCGTGCTCGGCACCTTGGGCTACGAGTTCGCCGGGCGCAGCTTCCCGGGCGAGCGCACGACGCCGGAGGCCTCGGACTTCTTCGCGGTGCTGCGCGCCATGCGCGACGCCGGGGCGGCAGCGGCGGCGATGGAGGTTTCCTCGCACGCCCTCGCCCAGGGCCGGGTCGCCGAGGCGGCGTTCGACGTCGCGGTGTTCACCAATCTGACCCGCGACCACTTCGACTTCCACCCCGACTTCGACGACTACTTCGCGGCCAAGCGACGCCTGTTCGGGATGCTGAAGCCGGGTGGCCGCAGGGTGACCCACGTCGCCGACCCCTGGGGCGAGCGGCTGCGCCGCGAGTTCCCCGACGCCCTCACCTTCCGCGGCGACGGCCAGCCGGCCGACGTCTGGGCGCGCGAGGTCGAGCTCGACAGCCGCGGCATCCGCGGTGTCCTGGTGACCCCGCGCGGCGAGCTGCCGTTTGCGACCGCGCTGCGCGGCCGCTTCAACCTCGAGAACCTGCTCGCCGCTGCTGCCGGTGCCGAGGCCCTGAAGCTGCCCCATGCGGCGATCGCCGGCGCCCTCGCCGAGGTGCGGCCGCTGCCCGGGCGCATGGAGCCGGTCGAGCGCGGCCAGGAGTTCCCGGTCTTCATCGACTACGCCCACACCGACGCGGCGCTGCGCGCGGCGCTCGGCGGAGCCCGCGAGTTCACCCGTCGCAAGCTGATCGTGGTGTTCGGCTGCGGCGGCGACCGCGACCCCGGCAAGCGCCCGCTGATGGGCCGCGCCGCCGGCGAGCTCGCCGAACTGCCGATCGCGACCTCCGACAACCCGCGCAGCGAGGACCCGCAGGCGATCCTGGCGTCAGTCGAGCGCGGCCTGCGCGAGAGCCGCAACCCTTCCTATCGCATCGTCCCCGACCGCCGCGAGGCGATCCGTGGCGCGATCGCGGTGGCCGCCGGGGCGCCGGGCGAATGGGCGCTGGTGGTGGCGGGCAAGGGTCACGAGCAGGAGCAGATCATCGGCGGCGACCGGCTGCCGTTCTCGGATCGCGACGAGCTGCGCAAGGCGCTGGAGGAACGGCTTGGTCCGGCGGCGGGTCGATGAAGCGGCACAAGCCATGGCGGGCAGCTTGATCGCCGGCGACCCGCGCGCCGAGTGGCGCGGCGCGGCGCTCGATTCGCGCCGGGTCGAGGGCGGCGAGCTCTTCTTCGCCCTGCGCGGCGAGAAGAGCGACGGCCACCTCTACGTCGGCGCGGCGCTCGCCGCCGGCGCGGCGGCAGCGGTCGTCGAACGCCTCCCCGCCGGGCCGCTGCCAACCGGTGCCGCGCTGATCCAGGTACGGGACAGCTACGCCGCGCTCCACGCGCTCACCCGCGCCGTCCGCCGCGAGGTGCCGCGGCATCTGGTCGGCATCACCGGCTCGGTCGGCAAGACGACGACCAAGGAGCTGCTGGCGGCGATGCTCGCCCGCCGCTATCGCGTCTCCCGCAGCCCCGGCAACCTGAACAACCTGTACGGCTTCCCGCTCGCCCTGCTCGGCATCCCGGACGACACCGAGTGGATGGTCGCCGAGCTCGGCATGTCGACGCCCGGCGAGCTCGCCCGGATCAGCTCTCTCGCCCGGCCCGACGTCGCGATGCTGATCGCGGTGCGCCCGGCGCACCTCGAGTTTTTCGGCACGCTCGCGGCGATCGCCGAGGCCAAGGCCGAGATCTTCGCCGGCCTCCCCGACGACGGTCTGATCGTCGCCAACGCCGACGACGAGCAGGTGGCGAGAGTCGTGCGCCGCGAACAGGAGCGGCGCGCGGCCGCCGGCGGCCCCGTGCGCGTCGTCTGGTACGGCCACGGCGACCGGGGGGGAAGGGATCGCAAGCTCAACCTGCGCGTGCGCGACGTCGTGCCCGAAGCGGGCGGCGCCGGTTCGCGCTTCATCCTCGAGGGGGACGATGGCGCCCAGGAGATCGCTCTGCCGCTGCTCGGTACCCACAACGTGGACAACTGCCTTGCCGCCGCGGCCGGTGCCCATGCGCTCGGCGTTTCGCTGGCCGAGATCGCGGCTGCGGTTGCCACTGCGCAGCCGGCAGCAGGCCGCGGCGTCGTGCACCGCCTGCCGATCGGGGCGACGCTGATCGACGATTCCTACAACGCCAACCCCGACGCGATGCAGAGCGCCCTCGAGGCGGCGGCGCGCCTGCCCGGGGAGCGCCGCTGGTGCGTGCTCGGCGACATGCTCGAGCTCGGCGAGCAGGCCGCGCTCTTCCATCGCCGGGTCGGCGCCGCCGCCGCAGTGCGCGGCTTCGCGCCGATCGCCGCGGTGGGCGAGCTCGCAGGCGAGCTGGCGGCGGCGGCGGGGTCGGCGGCGATCCGCTTCGCCGACGCGGCGGCGGCGGCGCAGTGGGCGGCGCACGAGCTGCGTCCGGGCGACGTGGTGCTGGTCAAGGGCTCGCGCGGTATCCACCTCGAAGCGGTGGTCGAGGCGCTGCGCACGGCGGGCGGGAGAGCCGACTGATGCTCTATCACCTGCTGTACCCGCTGCACGAGGACTTCGGCGTCTTCAACGTCTTCCGCTACATCACGTTCCGCAGCGCCGGCGCGGCGCTGACCGCGCTCCTCCTGTCGCTGTTCCTCGGTCCCTGGTTCATCCGCACCCTGCGGCGGCTCTCGGTCGGTCAGAACATCCGCGAGGTTGGTCCGCAGAGCCACCAGATCAAGGCCGGCACGCCGACCATGGGCGGCCTGCTGATCCTCGTCGCCCTGCTCCTGCCGACTCTGCTGTGGGCCAACCTGACCAACGTGTACGTGTGGATCGCGTTGCTGGTGACCCTGGCCTTCGGAGCGATCGGCTTCGTCGACGACTTCCGCAAGCTCCGCCGGCGGCGCAACCTCGGGCTGACGGCGCGCTCGAAGTTCGCGCTCCAGGTGCTGGTCGCGGGGCTGGCGGCGATCGTGCTCCTGTACCTGCCGCCGCTGTGGCGCTTCCAGTCCACCCTGTACTTCCCGTTCTTCAAGGAAGCGGTCGTCCATCTCGGGCTGCTGTATGTGCCCTTCGTCGCCTTCGTGCTGGTCGGGGCGTCGAACGCGGTGAACCTGACCGACGGCCTCGACGGCCTGGCGATCGGCGCCACGCTGATCGCCGCCGGGACGTACGCGATCTTCACCTACGTTGCCGGCAACGCCGTCGTGGCGCGGTATCTCCAGGTGCCGTACGTCGCCGGCGTGGGCGAGGTGGCGGTGTTCTGCGGCGCTCTGGTGGGCGCCAGCCTCGGGTTCCTGTGGTTCAACGCCCATCCCGCCGAGGTGTTCATGGGCGATGTCGGGTCGCTGGCGATTGGCGGCGCGATCGGCTCGGTGGCGGTGCTCGCCAAGCAGGAGGTGCTGCTGGTCCTGGTTGGCGGCCTGTTCGTGCTCGAGGCGCTGTCGGTGATCCTGCAGGTCGCGTCGTTCAAGCTGACCGGGCGGCGGCTGTTCCGGATGGCGCCGCTGCACCACCATTTCGAGCTCGCCGGCTGGGCCGAGCCGAAGGTCATCGTGCGCTTCTGGATCCTCTCGCTGCTCTTCGCCCTGGTCGGGCTGTCGACTCTGAAACTGCGATGAAAGGCCCCTGGACGGCGCAGCCGCTCTCCCGCGTGTTGGTCTACGGCCTCGGCGCTTCGGGTCTGGCGGCGGCGCGTCTGTTGCGCGCCCACGGCGTCGCGGTCGTGGGCGTCGACCGCCGTCCGGCGGCCGAGCTCGAGGCGGAGCTCGCGGGCCTGGCGATCGACCTGCGGGCCGGCGGCGAGCCCGCCGCGCTGCCGGCGGGGATCGACGCGGTGGTGGTGAGCCCGGGGGTGCCGGCGAGCCGGCCGCTGCTCGCCGCGGCGCGCGCCGCCGGACTGCCCGTCCTGGCCGAGGTCGAGCTGGCGTTCCCGTTCCTGAACGGCCCCTTGATCGGGATCACCGGCTCGAACGGCAAGAGCACGACCACCGCGCTCACCGGCGAGCTGCTGCGCCGGGCGGGCTTCGCGGTCGAGGTGTGCGGCAACATCGGGCGTCCGCTGGCCTCGTGCGTCGAGGGCCCGCCGGGCCGCGTCTTCGTCGTCGAGCTGTCGAGCTTCCAGCTCGAGACGATCGCCACCTTGCGGCCGCGCGCCGCGGCGGTGCTCAATGTCTCGCCCGACCACCTCGACCGTCACGGCAGCCTGCAGGCATACGCCGCCGCCAAGCTGCGCCTGCTCCAGAACCAGCATCGCGAGGACGTCGCGGTGCTCAACGCCGAGGACCCGCTGGTCGCCGATGCGCCGACCGCGGCGCGGCGGCGGCGCTTCGCGCTCGGCGGGCCGGTCGACGACGGCTGCTTCCTCGACTCGGGAGCGGTCGTCGAGGCGCGTCCCGGCGAGCCCCTGCGCGAGCTCTTCCGCCCGGGCGACCTGCCGCTGGTCGGCCTGCACAATCTCGAGAACGCGATGGCGGCGGCGTTGCTCGCGCTCGCTCTCGGCGCCGAGCCGGTGGCGCTCGCGGCCGGG
>JBLMYC010000156.1:0-10976 GCA_050258075.1 Acidobacteriota bacterium | reverse complement strand
AGCGCTGCGAGTTCGAGACCGCACTGCTGCCCAGCCTCTTCGCCGCCCGCCTCGGCCGGCCGCGCACCGGACAGGCGGTCGTCTTCCCGGTCCAGGGAGCCCAGCGCGCCATTGCTCTCGTCTACGCCGACAACGGGCCGCGCGACGAGCCGGTGTCGGGCATCGATCTGCTCGAGCTCGCCGCCGCGCAGGTCGGGATCGCATTCGAGAACGAGCTCCTGCGCCGCCAGGTGGACGAGCGGCGCGGTCCCGGCTGAGCGCTCAGGCACCGAGCGCCTGCCGGCTGCGGCGCGCCGCGCTTTCGCGGTCGGCGAGCGGCAGAGCGGCGAGCAGTGGCAACTCGCGCGCCCGGCCGTGCGCCAGAGCGGCGAGCACTTCGCGATACTGGCCGCGCGCGCGGTCGCGGTCTCCCAGGCGCTGCAGGCAATCGGCGAGCAGCAGTCTTGCCTGGTACAGGGTCGGCTCGAGGTACAGCGCGGCGCGGTAGGCGGCGACGGCGGCGGTCAGATCGCCGAGCAGGTCGCAGGTGAAGCCCACCAGCACGTGCCGGGAGGGCTCCGAGGCATCCTCCGCCAGCGCCGCCGCGGCGGCTGTGCGCGCCTCGCTCAGCCGGTCGCTCACGATGAGGTGGACGGCTTCGAGCAGGTGGTCGGCTGCGGCCGGCCGGGGTGCGGCGGCAGCTTGTGAAGGCTCCGCGGCCGGCGCGGCGGGCGGCGGGCCCGGCCGCGGCGGCGCCGCTTTCGCCGGAGTCGTCGGCGGTGCCAGCCGGCGCCCTGGCTGCCCGGCCGGCTCGGCCGCTGCGGGATGGCGATAGCAGAAGCTGTCACCGAGCTCGACGGCCACCATCACGTCCTGGATCTGCCACAGCGTCTCGGAGGCGCCGAGGAACAGATAGCCATCGCTCGCCAGCCGCTCGGCCATGTGGGCCAGCACCCGGCGCTGCAACGCGCGGCGGAAGTAGATCAGCACGTTGCGCACCAGGATGAGGTCGTAGCTCGCGTCCGGCAGGGCATAAGGGAAGGTGGCGAGGTTCAGCGACCGGTAGTCGATGCGTGACAGCACCGCTGCATCGAGCTCCCACAGCCCACCGCGGCGCGCGAAGTGGCGCTCACGCACGGTCGCTGGCACCTGAGCGACGGCGCGATCGCCATACAGCCCGCGCCGTGCCCGCTGCAGCGCCTCCGGATCGACGTCGGTCCCCACCACCCGCCAGTCCCAGCTTGCGAGCTCGGGCGTCTCACAGAGCTGCAGGGCCAGGGTCGCCGCTTCCTCGCCGCAGGCGCAGGCCGCCGACCACACCCGCAACCGCCGCGTCGCGGCGCGGGCGCGCAGCAGGGCGGGCAGCACGGTGCGCGAGATCGCCTCGAACTGCTGCGGGGCGCGGAAGAACGACGACTCCTTGATCGTCACCAGCGGTACCAGCGCCTCCCACTCGCCGGCCAGCCGTCCGGCGGCGAGGGCATCGAGGTAGGCACCGACGTTCTCGCAGCCGGCGGTCCGGGCGCGGCGGGCGAGAAGCTCGGCGAGGTACGGCAGCCGCGACGGCGGCAGCACGTTGCCGGTTAGCTCGCGCACCAGGGTGGCGAAGCGCTCGAGCTCGGCGTTCACCGCCCCGGACGCTCCCAGGCTTCGCACAGCACGCGCGCGATCTCCGTCGGAGCCAGCGCCAGCTGCGCGGCCCCGCGCTCCAGGGCGACGCGCGGCATGCCCCAGACCGCCGAGCTCGCCTGGTCCTGCGCCAGGGTGAGACCGCCGGCCGTGTGCAGCGCCAGCAGACCCTCGACGCCGTCACTGCCGAGACCGGTCAACAGCACGCCCGCCGATTGGCGCGGTGCGCAGCCGGCGACCGACAGCAGCAGCTCGTCGGCCGACGGCCGGTGGCCGCGGCGGGGCGGGGTGAGGGCGTCGAGGCGCAAGCGACCCGTCGGCTCGAGACGGAGATGGTGATGGGCCGGCGCCAGCAGCACGCAGCCGGGCGGCGGCGCTTCGCCGTCCGCCGCCAGCCGCACCCCGAGCGCGACCTCGTGCGTCAGCCAGTCGGCGAGCCCTTCCTCGAAGCCCGCCGCGATGTGCTGGACGATGAGAAAGCTCGCGGGCGCGCCGGCGGGGATCGCCGCCAGCAGATCGCGCAGCGCCACCGGGCCGCCGGTCGAGGCGCCGATCGCGACCCAGCGCAGGTGGCGGCCGGCGGCCGGGCCGGGTGCCGGGCGCGTCGGTGGGGACGACAGCGGCGCCGGTCGCTCCGGCGGCGCCACCGCGCGCGTCCGCACCGCGGCGCGCAGCGTTTCCGGCAGCGCCAGCGCGAGCTGATTCCACTCCGCCGTGTCCTCCGGCTTGGGCAGCACCTCGAGCGCGCCCCGGCGCATCGCCTCGAAGGCGGTGCGCATCAGGTCACGGTTGGCGCGCGAGGAGAGCACCACGATCGGCGTCGGGCGCTGGTGCATGATGCGCTCGATCGCCGCGTAGCCGTCGAGCACCGGCATCTGCAGGTCCATCACGATGGCGTCGGGGCGCAAGGCCAGCGCGGCCTCGACCGCCAGGGCGCCGTTCTCGGCCTCGCCGGCGATCTCGAAGTCGCTCTGGCGGGCGAAGAAGCGGCGCAGCACGGCGCGCACCGACGCCGAGTCGTCGACCAGCAGGACGCGCAGCGGGGCGGGCAGTCGAGCCTCCTAGCGCCCGCTCAGCCGGCGCACCACGTCGACCAGCTCGGCGGCGACCAGGCTCTGCTTGGTGAGGTAGGCGTCGGCGCCGGCCTGCAGGCCGCGCAGGCGGTCTTCAGGCCGGTCGCGGGTCGACACGACGACGATCGGCAGATGCGCGAAGCGCTCGCTCGAGCGCAGGCGAGCCGTGAGCTCGAAGCCGTCGAGGCCCGGCATCTCGATGTCGGTGACCACGCAGTCGAACTCCTGCGCCCCCAGGCACTCGAGGGCTTCGGCACCGTCGGCGGCGACGACCACCAGGAAGCCGGCGTCATCGAGCAGCCGGCGCTCCATCTCGCGCGTCACCCGCGAGTCGTCGACCAGCAGAATCCGCGCCGCGCAGCGCAGCCCGGCGACGGGAACGACCGCCGCCGGTCGCCGCACCTCTTCCCGCCCCAGCGCCACCGGCGAGAGCACCGCGATCGGCTCACCGCTCGAGAGGACCGCCAGGCCTTCGAGCCAGGGCGGCAGCGCGACCCGGCGCGGTGGCGGGCGGAGCAGCGTTTCCTCCTCGCCTTCGATGCCGTCGACCGCGAGCGCGAAGGCAACGCCGGCCGAGAAGCCCTCCAGCAGCAGGGTGCGCGACGCGAGCGGCTGGCCGAGCAGGCGGGGCAGGCTGACGAAGGGAACCAGGCGCTCGCTGATGCGGGCCAGCAGACGCCCATCGCGCTCGACGACCGCCGTCGACGGCAGCCCCGACACCCGGGCGAGGCTCGCCGCCGGCAGCGCCAGACGCTGGTTGCCGACCCGCAGCAGCAGCAGCAGCTCGCCGCGCCGGGCGACCGGCAGGTCGAGCAGGAAGCTGGTGCTCTGGCCGACCTCGGAGCGCACCTCGAGCGTGCCGCCGACCCGCTCGATCGCCGCCGCGACCGCGTCGAGGCCGATGCCGCGGCCGGAGATCTCCGAGGCGCTCTCGCGAGTGCTGAAGCCGGGCCGGAAGAGCAGACGCAGGGCGTCCTCGCTCGACAGCGTGGCGGCGGTCGTCTCGTCGAGCCAGCCGAGCTCCGCCGCGCGCCACGCCACCCGGCGCGGGTCGATCCCGCCGCCGTCGTCGCGGATGCGCAGCCGCACCCGTTCGCCGGCCGGCTCGGCGCTGAGCTCGAGCCGGCCCACCGCGCTCTTGCCGGCCGCGGCACGCGCCGCCGGCGGCTCGATGCCGTGGTCGACCGCGTTGCGCACCAGATGCAGCAGCGTGCCTTCGAGCTCGCGCACCACCCGACGGTCGAGCCGCGTCTCCTCGCCGGCGATCGTCACCTCGACCTGACGGCCGAGGGTGCGGGCGAGGTCGCGGGCGTGACGCGCCAGCGAGAGCAGCGGCCCGCGCAACGGTTGCATCTGCAGGGCCAGGATGGTCTCGAGCTGCTCCTCGCCGGCGCGCAGCAGGCGCCGCTGGCTGCCCTCGATCTCGCCCGCCGCGCGGCGCAGCATGCTGGCCAGCATGGCGAGCACCTGGATCGGCTGCGGCTCGCGCATGCCTTCCTCGGCGAGCGTCGCGAGCTCCTGCAGCCGCTCGACCGAGCGATGTGTCGCCAGGGCGACGACTCGCACCTGCATGGCGCGCTCGGAGACCGCGTCGAGTGCGGTGGCGTCCACCCGCAGCTCGGCGAGGCGCGGCACCAGGCTCGGCGCGGACTCTGGGGGCGACGGCGCGGCGGGCGCTGGCGCGGTGGCGGGCGGGGGAGCCGCCGGCGCAGCGGGGGGCGCGGCTTCCCGGGCGCCGGACCGTGCCGACGCGGCGAGCTCGGTGAGGAGCTCCGGATCGCTCGCCAGCGCGCCGCCGCGTCCCACGACCTCGGTCATCGCCGCCAGCCGGTCGCAGGTCCGCAGCAGCACCGGCGCCGCCGCCGCGCCGGCGGCGAGCAACGTCTCCTCCGCGGCGTGGCAGAGCTCGGCGAACTCCCCGAGCTGCATCATCCGGCCGGCGCCCTTCAGGGTGTGCAGCTCGCGCTTCGCCTCGCCAGAGGCGGCGGGCTCGGTGGCGAGCCGTCCGAGCAGACCGGCCAGGCGCTCGAGACGCTCGCGCGCTTCTTCGACGAACACCGAAAGCAGAGCTTGAAGCTCGGGATCCACGGCGCGGATGCCGCTAGCGCTTGGTCCAGGCGTCGACGTTGACGTCCACGCCGAGGACTCCCACCAGCTTGTCGCCGGCGTAGACCGGGGTGGCCGCGGTGAGGATCTCCTCCTGCGACAGCAGCGAGGTGAAGGGCGCGGTCAGGATGGTGCGCCGCTCTGCGGTGGCGGCGCGGAACCAGGGGCGCTCGGTGAAGCCGTGGCCTTCGCGGATCGCGTCCGGCAGCTCGCGGTCGCCGAGCAGCGCGCGGTTGGTGACCAGCGCCAGGCGGGTGCCCGGCGCGTCGATGTAGTACAGGCACTCGACGTACGGCAGCTGGTCGACCAGCTCCTGGAGCAGCCCCTCGATCGCCGGCCAGTTGCCCACCCGGTCGCGCGCCCGCTTCGACCAGGCCTCGGCGATGTGCTTGAGCGAGTGCGGCGAATCGAGATGGAAGGTTTGCGCCAGGCGCTTGGCGTCGAGCGACAGGGCGTCGAGCTGGCGCGCGGTGTCGGAGAAGCGGCGCAGGCCGTCGGCCATCTTCTGCACCACCTGGCTCGCCTCGCGCAGTGTGGCGAGCACCTCGCCGGCGGCGGCGTCCTGCTGCTGGCTGGCGCTGGCGATCTCGCGCGCCGCCTGGGCGGTCTGCGTCGCCGCGGAGCGCAGCGCCTCGATAGCGCCGGCGGCGGCCTCGGCCCGCTCCAGCACGCGCTCGGCCTCGCGCCCGCCCTCGTCGGTCGCCTGGATCGTCGCCTGCGCCGACTGCGCGAAGTCCTGCAGCAGCGAGCGCACCGAGGCCGCCGACTCCGCCGAGCGCCGGGCGAGCAGCCGCACTTCCTCGGCGACCAGCGAGAAGCGCCGGCCGTGCTCGCCCTCCTCGGCCGCGGCCTCGATCGCCGCGTTCAGCGACAGCAGGTGGGTCTCGTGCGCGATGTCCTCGATCAGGTCGAGGACGCGGAAGATCTCGCGCGAGCGCGCGCCCAGAGCCTCGGCGCGCTGCGCGATGCTCTCGATGCGCTCGCGCACCCGGGCGATGCCGGCGACCGCGCCGACGACCGCCGCCGCGCCGGCGCCGCCGCTCGTCTCGCCGCGCGCCGCGTGCTCGGCCTGGGCGGCGGCGTTCTCGGCGATCTGCGTGGCGGTGCGGGCCAGCTCCTCCATCGCAGCGGTGATCTCGACCACCGAGGCCGCCTGCTCGGAAGAGCCCGAGGCGAGCTCGGCCGCGATGCGGTTCACCGAGCGCGCCGACTCGGCGACCGCGTCGGAGCTGAGCTGCATCTGCACCGCCAACGTCTCGAGCCCGCCGAGCGCGCTGCGGAAGCTCACGCCGGCCTCGCCCAGGGCATCGACCGTGGCGGCGCAGCCGACGATGTCGAGGGCGCGCAGATCGTCGAGTGCCGCGATCATCCCGTGCTCGGCGTGGCGCACGGCCGCCTCGCCCGCGGCGATCTCGCGCTCCGCCGCCTCCAGCGCCTGGCCTACCCAGACGCGCTCGATGAACAGGGCGATCCCGGAGGCGAGCAGGAAGGCGCCGAAGTACCAGGCCGGCGCTCCCGCCGCCTGGTCGACGAGCAGCAGCGCGAGACCGACGAGCGCGGTGACGGGCAGCGCAAATCGCTCGGCGGTCAGCTGGCGCCGCTCAGCCATGCGGCTCCTCGCTCGTGAGCAACGCGCTCGGCGGCAAGTCGGGATCGACCACCACCACCGGCCGGCCATCGTGCAGCGCCAGGCCCAGGGCAGGCGCCGACCAGAAGCGGCGCAGAACGGCGCCGAGCGGCCGCACCTCGAGGCGCGCGGAGAAGCCGAGCACCTCGTCGACGGCGAGCGCGCGCCCACCGAGCTCGACCCGGTAGACGTCGCGCGGCAGACCCGCCGCCCGTGCCAGGACCCGCACTCGCGCCCGCGGCACTCCCCACAGGACGCCGCCGCCGCGCACGATCAGGCACTCGTCCAGTCTCATGCCGCGCTCCCCAGCAACCGCAGATCGAGCACCCGCACGACTGCCTCCTCGAGGCCCACCTCGCCGCGCACCAGACCGCTCGCCGAGGGCACCACCGCCGCGATTTCGAGCGGGCGCACCTCGAGGGCAGCCTCGACCGCCAGACCGACCAGCTCGCGGTCGTCCTGCGGCCCGGCCCACACCACGACGGTCACCGGGGACGGCCCGCCAGGCGCCGACGTCCCGCCCGCGACCAGCGCCGCCAGGTCCAGCACCGGCAGCGGCTCGCCCGCGAACTCGGCGAGGCCGAGCAGCTCTCTGGAGCTGCCGGGCAGCGGCTGCACGGCGAGGGCGCGCACCACCCGCCGCACCGCGTCGAGCGGCACGCCGCAGACGACACCGCCGGCGCTCACCAGCAAGTGGGCCACGGTGGCACGTGCCGCCGCCGGGGCGGCCACCTAGACCCGCCTCCAACCCGCCATGTGGATGTCCATGCCGAGCACGCCGCGTAGCGCGCCATCGGCGCCGAAGCGCGGGCAGGCGACGGTGATGCAGGGCTGGCCGGACAGCACCGAGGTGTGGGGCGGCAGGACGACCGCCCGCCGGTCGCGCTCGGCGGCGCGGTACCAGGGGCGCTGGCGCAGGTTGACCTTGCGCAGGTCCTCGCTCGAGGCCACCGCTCGTCCGGCGAAGAGCTGGCGATTGACGATCTCGGTGAGCGCCCCGCTCGTTGCGTCGACGTAGTAGCCGAGCTCGACGAAGGGCGCGTTGGCGACCAGCTCCTCCAGCACCGCCGCCTCGCCGCCAGCGGGCGAGGCGTCCAGCCGCTCGAGCCAGGCGCCGATCAGATGCTTGAGCGAGCGCGGCGAATCGAGATGGAAGGTCTGGGCCTGGAGCTGGATGGCGACCGCGACCTTGCTCAGGCGCCGGGCGTCGGCCGAAAGCTGCTGCAGGTCGCGCGACATGCGCTGCACCACCTGGCTCAGGTCGCGCAGCGTGGCCACCACCTCCTCCGAGGCCGAGGTCTGCTGCTGGGTGACGAGCGAGGTCTCGCGCGCCACACGCGCCGTCCCGGCCGAAGCGTCGCGCAGCTGTGCGATCGCGCCCGCCGCCGAGCGCGCCGCGTCGAGCACCCGCGCCGCCTCCTTGCTGCCCTCCTCGGTGGCGACCACGGTGGAGCGGATGGCTCCGGCGAACTCCTCGACCAGACCGCGCACCGACTCGGCCGACTCCCGGGTGCGTTGGGCCAGTCGCCGCACCTCCTCGGCCACCACCGCGAAGCGGCGCCCGCGATCGCCGGCCGCGGCCGCCTCGATCGCGGCGTTGAGCGACAGGATGTGGGTCTCCTGGGCGATCTCGGTGATCAGCTCGAGGACGCGGAAGATCTCCTGCGAGCGGGTGCCGAGGGTGTCGGCCCGCCCGCTGATCCCCTGGATGCGCTGCTGCACGGCCTCGACCCCGCGCACCGCGTCGTCGACCGCCGCCCCGCCGGCGACGCCAGCCGCCTCGGCACCGGCCGCGAGCTGGGCCTGGCGACCGGCGTGCTCGGCGATCTGCGCCGCGGTCTGCGCCAGCTCCTCCATCGCGGCGGTGATCTCGACCGCCGAGGCGGCCTGCTGCGACGAGCCGGCGGCGAGCTCCGCCGCCACGTGCTCGACGCCCTCGGCAGCGCCGGCGACGCCGATCGAGCCGTCCTGGAAGCGCTGCGCCATGCTGGCGAGGGACTCGGCGCCGGCCTGGAAGCTGGTCGCCAGGTGGCCGGGGAGGGTGCGCGTGATCGCCAGTCCGCGCACCACGTCGCCGACGCCGAACTCGCGGAACGCGCGCCGCAGCTCCTTGCCCTGGGCGAGCGCCTCGTGCTGGGCGGCGCGCGCCCGCGCCAGGGTCTGGGCGAAGCGCAGCGCCTGGGCGCCGGCGAGCAGCACGGCCACGACCAGGAACAGGTAGATCGGCCAGCGCGGCGCGCCAGATGCGACGGCGCGCTGCAGCAGCAGCCAGCCGCACACGACGAGCAGGGCGTGCAGGGCGCCGCCCCAGATGGCCCGGCGGACCGAGCCGGCCACGACCAGCCCGGCGGCGCTGCTCCCGTTCAGATGTCGCCCTCCCGCGTCGCCCCTGATCGTCGCCCAGACCGTCTCATGATGCAAGCGCCCCGAGGTTTCCTTGCCAAGCTCCGGGGGCTTGGCTACACTGCCGAGTGCGCCCCTCGAGCCGCGCCGGAGAGGCACTGTGAAGCCGCGCAAGGTCCTGGTCGTCGATGATTCCGCCCTCATGCACCGCATCTACGATGTGATGTTGAGGGACCAGTCGGTGGTTCACGCGCACGACGGACGCGAGGCGCTCGAGCGCATGGCCCAGCACACCGACGTCGACCTCATGCTGCTCGACATCAACATGCCCGAGATGAACGGCTTCGAGGTCCTCGACCGGCTGCGCGAAGGCGGCCAGCTCGCCAACCTGCAAGTCGTCGTGGTGACGACCGAAGGCGGCGAGGAGGAAGCGCGCCGCGGCCTGCGGGCCGGCGCCGCCGCCTATCTCACCAAGCCGTTCCGGAACGAGCAGATCCGCGACGCCATCGCCCAGCTTCCCGAGCGCGCGACCACGCCATGAGCGACGGCGAAGCCAAAGCTCCGAGCTCGCTCGAGGCCAGCGGCCGCGCCGGCGACGCGCTGCTCACCGAACTGCGCGACACCCTGGAGCGCGCCGCGCGCCTGGTGCACGCGCTCGGCGCCAACCTCGGCGAACCCGCGCCGGGCCTGGTGGGCGACGACCGCGCTGCCGAGCTCGAGCGCCGGCTGTCGGCCGCCGAGGCCGACGTCAGCGAGCTCGCCGACCGGCTGGTGGAGTCCGAGCACCAGGTCGGGCGCCTGATGAACCTGTACGTCGCCACCTACCAGCTGCACGCCATGCTCGATCCGCAGGTGGTGCGCACGGCGATCGCCGACATCGCCATCAACCTGCTCGGCGCGCGCCGCTTCGTGCTGCTGCTGCAGCGCGAGGAGGGCGGCGGCTATGAGATCGCACTGCGCGAAGGGCTGCGGCCGGAAGTCGACGGGCTGTGGGCGGGAGAGGTCTACAGCGGCGGCGATCCGCTGGTCGACGAGACGCTGGCGGAGGGCGGGTTGCGCTTCGGGCCGACGGCGGGCTCGGCGATCCTCGCCGCAGTGCCGCTCAAGATGCAGGACGAGGTGTTCGGCGCCCTGGTCGTCCTCGAGCTGCTCGAGCACAAGGGCAAGCTGCGCTCCGACGACAAGGACCTCCTCGACCTGCTGTCGGCACACGCCGCCTCGGCCCTGCTCGCCGCCCGTCTGTTCGCCGCCAAGGACCGCAAGCTCAAGACCCTCGAGAGCCTGATCCGCCTCGCCCGCGGCGAGTAGCGCGACGGCGACTCAGCTCACCTTCCGGAAACGGAACCGTCGGTGCGGCTTGTGCGAGTCGCCCGAGACGTCCTCGTTCTTCAGCACCGAGATCGAGCCGTCGACCTCGAGCACCGCCAGCCGCACGTCCTCGAGCGTTCCCACGCCGTGCTCGCGCAGCGCCTGCATCAGGTCCTCGCGGCGGATGCCCTCCTCGGCGAGCGCGGCCTCGACCACGACGCCGCGGTTGACGAGCAGCCGGGAGTGACCGCGCAGCAGACGGCCGAGGCCGGGGCTGAGAAATGCCAGGCGACCGACCGTGGCGTTGAGCACCAGCAGCACCACGGCCGCGATCAGCCCGCCGAGGAGCGAGCTGTCCGTTCCCACCATCGCGTTCTGGACCGCGTTGGCGAGCAGCAGGAGAAGCGCCAGGTCGAACGGCGTCATCTGGCCGATCTGACGCTTGCCTGCCAGGCGCAGGCCGGCGACCACCACCGCGTAGACCGCCAGCGTGCGCAGGACGATCCAGCCGAGCGACGGCCAGGAGACGAAGAGCTCGTGCATGAGCCGCAGCCTAACCCGGAATGCCGGGCGCGAGCGCCGCCGAGCCGGGCCGGCGCCAGCCGCCAACCAGCCCCGGATCGGGCTCCAGCCCGCGCGCCGCAAGCGCCGCGCCGAGCTCTTCGAGGAGCTCGTTGCGCCCCTTCACCAGACCGAGGTTCAGGTACAGCTCGCGCAGGCGATCGCCGCCCTGCACCAGCAGGCGGAGGCTCTCAGTGCCCGGTCGCAGTCCGCAGAGAACGACGTCGGCGAGCGCGACGCGGCGCGGCGCGAAGGTGTGGAGCGGCTGGTACGACAGCGACTCCGCATCGAGCACCGCCGCCGGGGCGCGTGCCGTCCACCAGATCTTCGCCAGAGTGAGACAGAACAGG
>JBLMYC010000155.1:0-24323 GCA_050258075.1 Acidobacteriota bacterium | reverse complement strand
GCTCGAGGACGGCCTCCGGAGCTACGAGTTCGGCGAGGACCGCATGGCGATCAATGCCGACAGCGGCTTCCACGTCGAGTTCGCCGACCTGCCGAACGAGATGACGTTCGTCAACGCTCGCGACTACGACAACTACCTCCAGCGCCTGCGCGCCTGGCCGACCTACCTCGGGCAGGAGATGGCCTTGATGCGCAGTGGCCTGAAGGCCGGCTTCACGCCGCCCCAGGTGGTGCTCAAGGGCTACGAGAAGACGGCGACCGCCCTGGTCGTCGATGCGCCGGAGAAGAGCGTCTTCTGGAAGCCGTTCGAGAAATTCCCGCCCGGTGTTCCGGAGGCCGACCGCTCGCGGCTGCTCGGCGCCGCGCGGCAGGTGATCGCCGACAGCGTCATCCCCGGCTACCGGCGGTTCGCCGACTTCCTGGTGAAGGAGTACATCCCGGGCTGCCGCACGACGCTCGGAGCCGCCGCGCTGCCGCACGGCCGCGAGTACTACGCCTGGCTGGTCAAGCACCACACGACGCTCGACGTGACGCCCGAGCAGGTGCACGCGATCGGCCTCGCCGAGGTGAAGCGGATCCGCGCCGAGATGGAGCAGGTCATCCGCCAGGTCGGCTTCCACGGCGACTTCAAGGCGTTCCTGCATTTTCTGCGCACCGATCCGCGCTTCTACGCCAAGACGCCGGAGGAGCTCCTGATGCGTGCCGCGTGGATCGCCAAGCGCATGGACGGCAAGCTCCCCTCGCTGTTCAAGACTTTGCCGCGCCTGCCGTACGGCGTGGAGCCGGTGCCCGACTACCTGGCGCCGAAGTACACCGGCGGTCGCTACGTCGAGGCGCCGGTCGGCAGCACGCGCGCCGGCACGTACTGGGTGAACACCTATGCGCTCGACAGCCGGCCGCTGTACACCCAGGAGGCGCTGACCTACCACGAGGCGGTGCCGGGGCATCATCTGCAGATCGCTCTCGCCCAGGAGCTCACCGACCTGCCCAGGTTCCGCCGCTTCTCGGAGACGACCGCCTTCGTCGAGGGCTGGGCGCTGTACTCGGAGCACCTGGGTCTCGAGGCCGGCTTCTATCAGGACCCGTACAGCAACTTCGGCCGCCTGACGTACGAGATGTGGCGCGCCTGCCGGCTGGTCGTCGACACCGGCGTGCACGCCATGGGCTGGTCGCGCCAGCAGATGATGGACTTCCTGGCCGAGAACACCGCTCTCTCCCTGCACGAGGTCGAGACCGAGACCGACCGCTACATCTCCTGGCCGGGACAGGCGCTGGCCTACAAGATGGGCGAGATCAAGATCCGCGAGCTGCGCACCCTGGCGGAGAAGGAGTTGGGCGAGAAGTTCGACGTCCGCGAGTTCCACGACGTCGTGCTGCGCAACGGCGCCATCCCGCTCGGCATCCTCGAGGCCCAGGTGAAGGAGTGGATCGCGCAGAAGAAGGCGGCGGGCTGAGAGGCCAGACGCTACACTGGAGAATCGAGGCACCGCGATGCCCGAGCCAGCCTTCCTCACCGGCGAGCAGCTGATCGGCCGGACGCCTTCGCGGGCCGGCACCGAGACCTTCTGCGCCGTCGACCCGGCGACCGGCGGGACGCTCGGTCCGGAGCTCGCCGAGGCGACGGCGGAGGAGATCGACTTCGCGGCGCGGGTCGCCGAGTGCGGCTTCGAGGGCTACTCGATGCGCGAGCCCCAGCGCCGCGCCGCTTTCCTGCGCCAGATCGCGCGCCAGATCGAGGCGCTGGGCGACGCGCTGCTCGAGCGTTGCCACCGCGAGACGGCCCTGCCGCTGGCGCGCTTGCAGGGCGAGCGCGCGCGCACGCTCGGCCAGCTCCACCTCTTCGCCGATCTGGTGGAGGAGGGCTCGTGGCTGGGGGCGCGCATCGATCGCGCCGACCCCGCGCGCCAGCCCGCTCCCAAACCCGATCTGCGTCGCATGCTGGTGCCGCTCGGGCCGGTGGCGGTGTTCGGCGCGTCGAACTTCCCGCTCGCCTTCTCGGTGGCGGGAGGCGACACGGTCTCGGCGCTCGCGGCCGGCTGCCCGGTGGTGGTCAAGGCGCACCCATCCCACCCGGGAACCTCGGAGATGGTGGCCCGCGCGATCCTCGCCGCGGTCGAGCGCAGCGGCATGCCGGACGGGACGTTCTCTCTCCTGCAAGGGCGGTCTCCCGAGGTGGGGCAGCGGCTGGTCGCGCAACCCTCGATCCAGGCGGTCGCCTTCACCGGCTCCCTCGCCGGCGGGCGGGCGCTCTTCGATGCCGCGGCGCGCCGGGCGCGACCGATTCCGGTCTACGCGGAGATGGGCTCGTCGAACCCGGTCTTCGTGCTCGCCGGCGCGCTCGCCGAGCGCGGTGAGGCGATCGCGCAGGCCCTGGCGGCGTCGGTGACTCTGGGTTGCGGACAGTTCTGCACCAATCCCGGGCTGATCGTGGTCGAGGATTCCGCCGCCGGGATCGCGTTCATCGAGGCGCTCGGCCGGGCGCTCTCCGCGGCGCCGGCCGGGACGATGACCGGTCCGGGCATCAAGACGGCGTACGAGGCCGGGCTGGCAGCCGCCGCGGCGCTGCCCGGCGTCGCGCTCGCGGCGCGGTCGGCGGCGCGCGGGCCGCGTCCGGAGACCGCGGCGCAGGCAGCCCTGCTGGTCACGGACAGTGCGACGTTTGCCGCCGAGCGGCGCCTGCACGCCGAGCTGTACGGTCCGGCGACGCTGGTCGTGCGCTGCTCCGGCGAGGAAGATCTGGTCGAGCTGGCGCGGGGGCTCGACGGCCACCTGACGGCGACGGTCGACGGCAGCGACGACGACCTCGACGAGCACCGCCAGCTCCTGGCGGTGCTCGGCCGCAAGGTCGGACGGCTGGTCGTCAACGGCGTGCCGACCGGCGTCGAGGTCGGGCACGCCATGCAGCACGGCGGCCCGTACCCGGCGACCACCGATGCCCGCTCGACCTCGGTGGGGACCGCGGCGATCGAGCGCTTCGCGCGCCCGCTGTGCTTCCAGGACGTGCCCGGGCGGCTGCTGCCGCCCGAGCTCCGCGACGGCAATCCGCGCGGCATCTGGCGGATGATCGACGGCCAGCTCACGCGGGACGCAGGATGAGCGATTTCCCGGCCACGATCGAGGTCGTCGACTCCCACACCGAGGGCGAGCCGACCCGGGTCGTCCTGTCGGGTTGGCCCGCGCCGAACGGCCGCACGATGGCCGAGCGCCGCGACACGATGCGCCGCGAGCAGGAACACCTGCGCCGCGCCGTCGTCCTCGAGCCGCGCGGTCACGACGCGGTGGTCGGCGCCCTGCTCACCACCCCGGTCGCGGCCGGCTCGCTCGCCGGGGTCGTCTTCTTCAACAACGTCGGTTACCTCGGCATGTGCGGCCACGGGCTGATCGGTGTGGTCAGGACGCTCGCGCACCTGGGTCGCGTGCAACCCGGAACGGTGCGCATCGACACCCCCGTCGGCACGGTGGCGGCCGAGCTCGAGGGGGACGGCGCGGTGACGCTGACCAACGTCGCGGCGTACTGCCACGCCCGCGACGTCGCGGTCGAGGTGCCCGGCCTCGGACGGGTGGTGGGCGACGTGGCGTGGGGTGGCAACTGGTTCTTCCTGACCCGTCTCGACGAGCCGATCCACATGGGCAATCTGCAGCGGCTGAGCGCCCAGACGATGGCGATCAAGGATGCCCTCGCCGCGCGGGGCATCACCGGCCGCGACGGCGGCGAGATCGACCACGTCGAGGTCTTCGGACCGGCGCTCGGCGCGGACGCCGACAGCCGCAATTTCGTGATGTGTCCGGGCGGCGAGTACGATCGCTCGCCGTGCGGCACCGGGACCTCGGCGAAGCTCGCGGCGCTCTACGCCCGCGGCGAGCTCGCGCTCGGCCAGCGCTGGCGCCAGGAGAGCGTCTGCGGCGGGCGCTTCGAGGGCTGGTTGACCGAGGAGAACGGCGCGCTCGTGCCGCACATCCGCGGCCGCGCCTGGGTGACCGGCCGCGCGACCCTGCTCTTCGATGCGAGCGACCCGTTCCGCGGAGGGATCGGGGCGTGAGCCGTCCGGACGCGATCGTCGTCGGCGCCGGCATCGTCGGCGCGGCGTGCGCCGACGCGCTCGCCGCGGCGGAGCTGAAGGTGCTGGTGCTCGAGGCGGGCATCCCGGGCGGCGGCTCGACCGCGGCGGGCATGGGTCATCTGGTGGTGATGGATGACTCGGCGGCCGAGATCGAGCTGACCCGCTCGTCGCTCGAGCTGTGGCGCGGGTGGAGCGGCGAGCTGCCGGCCGATGTCGAGGACGATCCCTGCGGCACGCTGTGGGTGGCGGCCGACGACGAGGAGATGGCGCTGGCGCGGCGCAAGTCGGGGCTCTATCGCGGTCGCGGCGTCGAGGCCGAGATCCTCGATCCGGCGGCGCTGCGCGAGGCGGAGCCCGAGCTGCGCTCGGGCCTGGCCGGAGCCCTCCTCGTCCCCGGCGATCGGGTGCTCTATCCACCGAACGCGGCGGCTTTCCTGCTCGAGCGGGCGAGGAAGAACGGCGCCGAGCTGCGCGTCAAGGCCGACGTCGTGCGGCTCGCGCCGGGGCGGGTCGAGGGGCGCGAGGGCGCGGTCGAGGCCGGGCTGGTGGTGCTGGCGACGGGGGTCTGGGCGCCGCGCCTGCTGCCGGGCCTGCCGATCGAGCCGCGCAAGGGGCACCTGGTCATCAGCGACCGCTACCCGGGCTTCGTGCGCCATCAGCTGGTCGAGCTCGGCTATCTGAAGAGCGCACACGGCGGGGCGCGGGAGTCGGTGGCGTTCAACGTCCAGCCGCGCGCGACCGGTCAGGTGCTGATCGGCTCGTCGCGCGAGTTCGTGGGCTTCGACGAGTCTCTGAACGTCGCGCTGCGGACGCGCATGCTGCGCCGGGCGTTCGAGTACCTGCCCGGCCTGCAGCGTCTGCAGGCGATCCGCACCTGGACGGGATTCCGGCCGTCGACGCCCGACAAGCTGCCGCTGATCGGCGAATGGGAGCGCGGGCTCTACGTGGCGGCCGGCCACGAGGGGCTGGGGATCACGACCGCGCCGGCGACCGGCCGGCTGATCGCCGAGCTCGCGACCGGCGCGGCGACGGCGCTCGACCCGCGTCCGTTCGATCCGCATCGTCGCTTTGCCGAGAAGCCCGCCGATGGCTGAGCGCTTCGCGATCCGGGTCGACGGCGAGACCCTCGAGGTCGAGCCCGGGTGGACGGTGGCGGTCGCGCTGTGGAATGCCGGGCGCGCGGCGCCGCGGCGCTCCGTGACCGGCGGGCCGCGCGGTCCGCTGTGCGCGATGGGCATCTGCTTCGAGTGCCGGGTGACGATCGACGGCGTGCCGCATCGCCGCGGCTGCCTGACGGCGTGCGCCCCGGGAATGGAGGTTCGCACCGGTGGCTGAGACGCGGAACGTCGACGTCGCCGTGGTGGGCGCCGGGCCGGCGGGAATCGCCGCCGCTTGCCGCGCCGCCGAGGCGGGCGCTCGCGTCCTCGTCCTCGACGAGAACCCGGGGGCAGGTGGGCAGATCTGGCGAGGACCGGCGGCGGGTGCGCCGGCCGAAGCGCGGCGCTGGCTCGAGCGCTTCGCGCGCTGCGGCGCCGATCTCTCGACCGAGACCCGGGTCGTCGAAGGACGCGCCGGGTTCCTGCTCGCCGAGCGCGGTCAGGAGCCGCTGCGCATCCGCGCCGGGAAGATCGTCCTGGCGACCGGCGCCCGCGAGCTCTTCCTGCCGTTCCCGGGCTGGACGCTGCCCGGCGTGCTCGGCGTCGGCGGCGCGCAGGCGCTCGTCAAGGGCGGCGCGTCGGTGCGCGGACGGCGGGCGATCGTCGCTGGCTCGGGGCCGTTGCTCCTGCCCGCCGCCGCGGCGCTCCGGCGTGCCGGGGCCAGGGTCCTCGCGGTCTGCGAGCAGGCGCCGCGCTTCGAGGTGCGGCGCTTCGTGCGCGCCCTGCTCGCGCATCCCGGCAGGCTGCGCGAGGCGCTGGGCTATCGCCTGGCGTTCCCGCTGGCGCGCTACCGGCTGGGCACCTGGGTGGCGGGAGCGCGCGGCGCGCGGGCGGTGGAGGAGGCGCTGCTCACCGACGGGGCGCGCATGTGGACGGTCGACTGCGATCTCCTGGCGTGCTCCTACGGGCTCGTCCCCGCGACCGAGCTCGCGCGCCTGATCGGTTGCGACGTGGTGCACGGCAAGGTGATCGCGGGAGACGATCAGGAGACGACCGTCCCCGGCGTCTACTGCGCCGGCGAGCCGACCGGCATCGGCGGCGCCGAGCGCGCTCTGCTCGAAGGCCAGATCGCCGGCCTTGCCGCGGTCGGCAGAGCGGCGGAGGCCGACGAGCTGCGTCGCGGGCGCGATCGCCTCGAGCCGTTCGTGCAGGCCCTCGGCGACGTCTTTACGCCGCGCAGCGAGCTGCGCCAGGTGCCGGACGCCACCACGCTCGTCTGCCGCTGCGAGGACGTGCGCTTCGGACGCCTGTGCGGTCAGGCTGGGCCGCGCGCCGCCAAGCTCGCGACGCGGGTCGGCATGGGCGCGTGCCAGGGGCGGGTGTGCGGCGCCGCCCTGCAGGTGCTGATGGGCTGGCAGATCGACACCGTGCGCTCGCCGGTCGAGCCGGCGACGCTCGCCACGCTCGCCGCGAGCGGGGAGGAGGAAGCATGAGGTGGCGCGGCGTCATTCCGGCGATCACCACACCGTTCGACGCGCAAGGCAACCTCGACGACGGGTCCCTGGCGCGTCACGTCGCCTGGCTGGTCGAGAGCGGCTGCACCGGGATCGTGGCGCTGGGCTCTCTCGGCGAGGGCGGTACGCTGCGCTCCGACGAGAAGATCCGGGTGCTGGAGGTCTGTGCCGGCGCGCTCGCCGGACGGGCGCCACTCGTCGCGGGCATCGCCGCTCTGTCGACGGCGGATGCGGTCGAGCTCGCGCAGGCGGCGCAGAGAGCGGGCTGCTCGGGATTGATGGTGTTGCCACCGTATGTCTACAGGGGCGACTGGGAGGAGACCGCGGCCCACTTCCGCTCCGTGATCGGTGCCACGCCGCTCTCCTGCATGCTGTACAACAACCCGATCGCCTACGGCACCGACGTCCTGCCCGACCAGCTCGCGGCCCTCGTCGCCGAGCTGCCGAACCTGCACGCCGTGAAAGAGTCGAGCGCCGACGTGCGGCGGGTGACCGCGATCCGCGCCGTGCTCGGCGAGCGGATCGCGATCGCCGTGGGGGTCGACGACCTCATCCTCGAGGGCATCGCCGCCGGGGCGACTGGCTGGATCGCCGGCCTGGTGAACGCGTTCCCGGTCGAGTCGGTGCACCTGTTCGACCTGGCGATGGCCGGACGATGGCAGGAGGCGAGGAAGCTCTACGAGTGGTTCCTGCCGCTGCTGCGCATGGACACGGTGCCGAAGTTCGTGCAGCTCATCAAGCTCGCCCAGCAGGAGGTCGGAAGGGGCAGCGAGAGAGTGCGCGCCCCGCGCAGGGTGCTCACCGGTGACGAGCGCGACGAGGCGCTGGACACGATCCGCGCCGCGCTGACCTCACGCTCACGGCTGCGCGCCTGACGGCTCGGTCCCCACGCCGGCACGGTCAATGCGGGCGCGCCAGCGCGTGCGGCGCCAGGATCTGCGCCAGGAGATCGGGCGTGCCGGGGATGCGCTCGAGGTGCGGATAGCGGAGCCCGTCGTAGGCCCCGACCTGCAGGGTCTTCACCGCCTCGCCGAGCTGCGCGACGACCTCGATCGGCTTCCGGTTGAGCTTGGCGGCGGCGAGCGCCGCGTCGACCGCCCAGGGATTGAAAACGCGCCCGCCGACCGCCAGCAGCTTCATGCCCGGCACGATGCCCGCCTTCGCCGCCGGCCCGTCCGTCGTGTCGAGCACCTTGCCGCCCTGGTCGACCAGCAATCCGAGCGTGAACGTCCAGTCGTGAGTCTTGCCCCGCGCTTCTTCGTCGGTCAGCGCCTGGTTCGGCTGGTCGGTGTAGACCAGCCGCCAGCCGCTCTCCTCGAGGCCGCCGATCGGGGCGCGGGGCTGGACGCGCTGCAGGCGGTCGTGGAAGAAGGCGCGCCAGTCCTGGGGCACGAGCGCGCCGAGTGCGGTCACCACGTCGTCGAGATCGTACGCGGAGACGGACGGCGGACCGCTGCCGCCGTGGAAGGCGTGACAGAAGTCGTCGAGCGAGAGCTTGCCGCCGCTGGCGCGGCGCAGGGTGGTGTCGACTTCGAGCCAGAGCAGCAGGGACTCCTCGTAGAAGTCGGTGCCGCGGCGCCAGGACCTCCACTCCCGCGGCGCGGAGTACAGGAGCGGCGCTGCGTCGGCGGTGTCGCCGAGCGGCCGCCAGGAGCGCCCGGGCTCGCGATCGAGGCGTGCCGTGAGCAGAGCGACCTGCGCGCGATAGTACTCGGGTGTCCACAGCCCGGCGCGCGCCGGCAGCAGGAATCCCACGTATTCCGTGAGGCCTTCGTAGACCCAGAGCAGCTCGCCGGCCATCGGCTTCTGGTAGTCGGGCGACAGCAGCCCCGCCGGGCGCCGGTACTTGCCATTCCAGGAGTGCGCGTATTCGTGGGCGAGGAGTGCGGGCAGCGTGCGGCGCAAGCCGTCCGTGGTCAGGGTCTGCTCCTCGCGCCGGTTGTCGCTCGACTCGTGGTGCTCGAGCCCGAAGTGCTGGACGTGGTCGGAGAGCGCCAGGAGCCACGTGTAGGCGCGGTAGTGCCGCCCCGCGAAGAGCGTCTGCGCCTCGTCGATCAGGCGCTGATAGCCGTCGGCGAAGTCCTTGGGCGCGGCGAGCGCCGCAGCGCTGTCGGCGGCGATCGCCAGGCGGTGCAGTGCGCCGCCGTGCTGGCCGAGATCGAGGATCTCCAGGTGCGCTCCCAGGAGGACCGGCGAGTCGATGAGCGTGTTCAGGGAGACGGCCGCGAAGCGTGCCGTGTCGCCATCGCGCTCGCCCTGCAGGGCGGTGGCGAAGCTCCATCCCGTCGGCAGACGGAGCGTCGGCGCCACCACGATCTCGTTGGCGGGCCGCCCCGCCGGGTACATCATCACCTGGTTCCAGTTGAGGATGGCGAGCGCGTCCGTGGCGCTCGGCCCGCCGGTGAACGTCCCGCCCTGCCCCGGGTACAGGAAGTCGGCCATGGCCTCGACCGCGGTCGCGCCGGCCGGCACCGTGCAGTGGATGGCGGTCATCTCGACCGGGTCGCGCCGCCATTCGAGTGCCTGGCCGCCGGCGCTGATCTCGAGCCCGACCAGGTTGGTGAGCGGTCCGGTCGGCGCGTGCTCGCCCGGGATCCACTTCGGGTACAGGAGGGTCAGCGGACCGGGCGTTGCGGGGATCGACATTCGCGCGTGCAGGACCAGGCGCGGAGCATCGGTGGCGTCGACCTCGAGCGTCAGCGGCTGCGCGGCAGCGACGTTCCACGTCAGGACGGCGGCGACGAGGGTGAGGAGGAGAACGCGAATCTTGGTCGGCATGCTGCCTCCGGTTGGTAGGCGGCGGGCTGCGCCGCGGTGCTCCTTCTACAGCACTCGCTCGTACTCCTCGAGATCGATCCGCCACACCGGCACGCCGCAGTAGCGCGAGCCCTCCGGGCACGGCGGCTTGACGCCGGCGCGGTCGCGCAGGCCGCAGGGCGGCAGCAGGAATCGGCCGAGGCGCGGGGAGAGAGCGCGGATCTGCTCGGCCTCGTCGAGGCTCGCGCGCCAGATCTCCTCCTGGGCGTTGTAGCACAGGCGCATGGTCAGCTTGTGGTGCAGGTGGAGGAGGTCCGCCGATTCGCTGAAGCGCACCGCCACCGCGTTGGGGAGCAGGTAGTGCGCGAACTCGGTCGCCACGCCGAGGCGGGTGAGCTGGCGCATGCCCTCCCAGGCGCGCGCGCAGGAGTCCTGGAACTGGCGGCGCACCGCCTCGTCGACCTGGACGAGGATCGGCTCGACGACGTCGGGCTCGCCGTCGACCTGCGCGGCGAGGATCGGCCGCGAGGCGGGCGTCATGCGGTGGCGCTGGTCCTGGCTGTCCGCCGTGTGCGACAGCTTCTTGCGGAACGTGTAGTGGGCGTGCGACAGGCAGCGGGTGAGCTTGGAGAGAGTCGACAGGTTCAGCGACTCGCCGAAGTAGCGGTTGCGGCGCGGATCGAGGAGCAGCTCGAGCGCCGCGTCGTCGGACAGCGACTCCGGCGTCGTCCCCAGCACCTCGCGCACCGCCTCGGCGACGGTCGACGCCTGGCCCGCGTTCCAGTCGACGAGCTTGCTCACCCGGCCCGCGAGGCCGGCGTCGAAGCGCTCGCGGAAGCCGGGCGAGGGGCCATGCTCACGGCCCAGGGCGGCGAGCGCCGCGAGCGCCTCGAACTCGGGCGTCTCCTCGAGCGGGATCGGCTCCTCGAGCAGCTTCGCGTAGTCGGGCTCGAGGCGCAGCACCTCCTCGACCATGCGGCCGAGGACCAGCCGCTGCTCGAGCGGCGTGTCGAAGTGCTCGGCCAGGCGCCAGTAGCGGAAGAGGGTGATCGCCGAGATCGTGTGGTACAGGTACGCGAAGGTCCCAACCGGCAGCACGTAGCGCGCGATCTCCTGCGCCTTCTTCTGGATGTCCTTCGCCCACTTGTCGCGGTTCTTGCGCCGTCCGGGGTAGACCTGGAAGAAGGCGTCGGCGGCGATCGGCGTCAGCCGCTCGCAGAGGCCACGGTAGTCAGCCACCAGGCGATCCGCCGTCGCGGTGTAGACCGCCAGCGCCTCGCCCGAGAGCGGCGGGATCGCGTAGGAGCCCTCCTTCACGGTGACATAGCGCTGGCTCACCTGCTCGGAGTTGTAGAACGGATGGGCGTGCAGGAACGACCACAGGAAGTGGCGGCTGACGTTCGAGAGCGCGAACTGGAAGTGGCCGTGCTGGAACGTCGTGTGGTGGCCGGCGAGATAGAGGTCGTGCGCCAGCCGGTCGCGCCGCTCGTGGCGCACCGCGACCTTGTCCGGCGGCTCGCCCAGCCCGGCCACCTCTTCCGGGGTGATGATCCCCTTGCTCGAGTAGCAGGTGCGGGCCGTGGCGACCGCCAGGTCGTAGCTGCGC
This sequence comes from Acidobacteriota bacterium, assembly GCA_050258075.1. Taxonomy (GTDB): domain Bacteria; phylum Acidobacteriota; class Thermoanaerobaculia; order Multivoradales; family JAGPDF01; genus JBLMYC01. The sequence continues at coordinate 13,289 of JBLMYC010000155.1, read as the reverse complement.
TCGAACGAGTTGACGAGACGGACATCCGGAGGGGGAGACAGGAACGAGCGCGACATCTTGGGCCTCGGCGGCGTGAGTCTACAGCATCTAGTACCTCCAGGACCCGCGCCTGGAGAGGCCCAGGAGAGGTGGGGCGCGCCTGCTATTCTGATCGCGAACGACGGAGGAGAGGGTTCGAGCCATGAGCAAGGCGGTCCTGGCGGTGGTGGGAGTTGCGGTCGCGGTGGTGGCGGTCGTCGGCCTGATGGCGGTGGGCCAGTACAACGGATTGGTGCGCGAGGCGCAGGCGGTCGACCAGCAGTGGTCGCAGGTCGAGAACGTCTACCAGCGCCGCGCCGACCTGGTGCCGAACCTGGTGACGGTCGTCCAGGGTTCGGCGAGCTTCGAGAAGAGCACGCTGGTGCAGGTCACCGAGGCGCGCAGCCGGGTCGGCCAAGTGAGCTCCGCCGGCGCCGCCAACGATCCCCAGGCGCTCGAGCGCTTCGCCCAGGCGCAGGCCCAGCTCGGCGCGGCGCTGTCCCGCCTGATGGTGGTGGTCGAGAACTATCCCGAGCTCAAATCGACCGAGAGCTTCCTGACCCTGCAGACCCAGCTCGCCGGCGCCGAGAACCGCATCGCGGTCGAGCGCAAGCGCTACAACGAGGCGGCGCAGGGCTACAACACCCGCCTGCAGCGCGTGCCCGCGGCGTGGTTCGTCGCCGCGCTGGGCTGGAATTTCAAGCCCAAGGCGTACTTCCAGGCCGAGACCGGAGCCGAGCAGGCGCCGGCGGTGAAGATGTAGGTCTGTCTCGGGTCCAGCGGGGAAAAAGAAAAGGGCGCCGGAGTGATCCGGCGCCCTTGGTGTATCGAGCGGCTGCGCGGCCTAGAAGTGGAACCGCGCGCCGAGCTGGAACAGCCGCTGCTCGCCCTGACCGGGATCCCCGGCGTAGGCGTTGGCCTGGCCGAAGCGGTTGTACAGGGTCGGGTTCTTCTCGTTGAAGATGTTGAAGCCCTCGACGAGGATCTCGACGCCATAGTGACCGGCGAAGATGAAGTCCTTCGACACCCGCAGGTCGAGCTGCGAGAAGGAAGCGCCGCGCTTGCTGTTCACGTGGCTGACTCCCGGCTGCAGGTCCTGGATCCAGCGATCGCCGTTGAGGTCGACACCGGCCAGGTTGTACTCGGTGTAGGGCCGCCCCGAGTGATAGCGGAACATTCCGGAGATGTTGATGTCCCACGGCGCCCGGTAGACGCCGCCGAAGGTGACGCGATGCGTCGCGTCGGTGTACAGCGGTCCCTCGCAGGCGCTGCACAGCGGGTTGCGGCTGTCGATCGACACGTCGCGCCGTCCGCCGCCGCCGTCCGCCTGGGCGTCGCCGCCCGAGATGCGGAACTCGTCGGCGCCGAGCAGGACGTTGCCGTCCGCCTTCGACAGGGTGTAGAAGCCCTGCAGCTCGAACTTCGGCTGGCGGATCCGGAAGCCGATGTTCACGCCCTTGTAGTTCGCCTCGCCGCCGCCGTACCACATGCGGAAGTTGCCGAACTGCGGGAAGCGAGCGTGGTCCATCGGATTGCCGTTCGCATCCAGGAACGAATTGGCCCTGAAGCGGAACGGGATGTCACGGTACCGTGCGGCGACCGCGTCAAAGCTGAGGCCCAGCCAGTTCGTCACCTGCAGCGAGTAGCCGAGCGAGAGCTGGTCGGAGTAAGGAGTGGCGAGGGTCGGAGAAGCGACCTCGTTGGGCGGTGGAATGTCCGCGCCGGGGAGCTGATTGGGCGGGAGAGGTTGGCCGGGCTGGAAGAACGAGCCGTCCGGGTTGCGGATGCCCTGGTCGTTGTGGACGTTGTAGACGACACCATAGTTCGACTGCACGGCCGATGCCGGGAACAGGATGGTGGCGTTGGTGTACGCAAAGTCGTAGAAGCGGCCGATGCCGCCGCGCACGACGTGCCGGCTATCGCCCTTGACGTCCCAGGTGAAGCCGAAACGGGGCGCCCAATTGTTGGTGTCGTTCTTGAGCTTGCCGCCCCTGCCGCCCTGGAAGTCGCGCAGGTAGCCCTCGTTGTAGGTGGTCTGCGTCGACAGAGCCTGCCAGATCGGATTGCTGGTCTGATTCAGGTCGAAGCCGGTCCACAGGTCGTAGCGCAGCCCGAAGTTGATGGTCAGGTTGTCCGACGCATACCAGTCGTCCTGGACGTAGCCGTTGTACCCCTTGATCGGCGTCGTGTCGCGGGATACGCCGCCATAGATCGTGATGTCGGTGACCGGTGAACCCAGGCGATCCTCGGCGAGGCTGTACTGACCGCTGGTGCCCACCGTGAAGTCGCCACCGAGGGTCGGCTCGTTGAGGTAGGCAAAGCCGGCCTTGAAGTCGTGGCGGCGGCCGCCGAGGGTCTGCGACCAGCTGAAGTCATCCTTGTACTGGTACTTCACCTGGTGCGTGCTCTGCGGGGTGTTGATGTTCTGGCCGAAGTGAACCCCCGACGGGAAGTAGATGTAGGGGTCGTTCGAGTCGGCCGAGATCAGATTGTCGAACTTCGTGTACTGGAACACGAACTCGTTGAGCATGTCGCTGCCGATCTGGGCGGTGTGGCCGGCCAGGATCGAGGAGTACTTGTTGGCGACCGTGCCGAGCGAGCTCGGCGCGGCGAGCGGGCTCTGGCCGTACTTGTCGGCGTTCTTCTGGTAGCCGTAGCGCACCTGCAGCATCTGGGTCGGGGAGGGGTCGGCGGTGACCTTCGCAGTCACCAGCTCGTCCTCGAAGGGCACCGGGATCGACTGGCCGTCCAGGGTGGGCAGCACGCCGCCGGTGTTGATGATGTAGGAGGTGTCGCGCTTGGTCTTCTCGTAGGTCACGAAGAAATGCGCCTTGTCCTTGACGATCGGGCCGCCCAGCGACGCGCCATACTGGTCGCGCTTGTAGTCCTGCTTGCCGATGCCGGCCAGCTTCTCCGACTCGGTCTCCGAGTTCATGCTCTTGCGCCGCGCGAACTCGTAGGCGCTGCCGCTGAAGTCGTTGCCACCGCTCTTGGTGACGACCGACAGCACGCCGCCGCTCGAGCGGCCGTACTCGGCCTTGTACTGCATGGTCTGGATCTTGAACTCCTGCACCGCCTCCAGGTTGTAGTTCTGGAGCGCGCCGCCGATGGTGTCGTCGGTGTTGTCGCCGCCGTCGACCAGGAAGTTCACATTGCGGCCACTCCCGCCGTTGAGCGCGATCGTGAGCTGGCCGGGCTTGGTCGGATCGGAGTTGTAGGACAGCGTGGTGCCCGGCGCCAGCACCGCAACGTTGGCGAACTGGCGGCCGTTGAGCGGCAGGTTCTGGAGCTCCTGCTGGCTCACCACCGTGCCCACCGCCGGCGCGTTCTGCACCAGCGGCGCCTCGTCGATCACGGTGATCGACTCTTGCACCTTGGCCTCACTCATCGTGATCTCGAGGTTGCGGGCGCTGGCGACCGTGATCTTCACATCGTCGACGGTCACCGTCGAGAAGCCCTGCAGCTCGGCGACCACGCTGTAGGTGCCGACCGGCAGCGAGCGCATGTGGAAGTCGCCCGTGGCGTCGGAGGTGTCGAGTCGCTTGCTGCCCGTGTCCTTGTTGGTGACGGTGATCGTCACGCCGGGCAGCGGCGACTTCTTGGCATCGACGACCTTGCCGTTGAGGTCGCCGCCGCTCGTCTGGGCGAGCAGCGCCGCAGGCGCCGCGAGCAGGGCCGCGATCGCCAGCAGCATCATCAGTGTTCTCGTCTTCTTCATGTCCTTCGTCTCCTCTGGTTCAATGAAAAATGACAGCGCAAGATTCTTAGTCCGGGAAGATCCCTTAGGCCGGCGGTTGCTGCGCGATCACCTCCCCGGGACCTCGCGGGCTGCTTACCGCCGCTGGGTCCGCGTCAGCAGGCCCGCGAGCCGCGCCTGGGCCGCCTTGCGCTGGACCGCGAACTGCGGGTCGTCGCGGGCGGCGTCGAGGAACTCCCGGTAGGCGGCTACGGCCTGGTTCTGGTCGCCCAGCATCTCAAAGGCGACGGCGCGGTTCAAGCGGGTCTCGTGCAGCCCCGGAGCGAGGCGGAGCGCCCGCTCGAAGAGCGGCAGGGCATCGGCCGGGCGGCCCCGCTGCACGTCCAGGACGCCGAGCCCGTTCAGCGGGTCCGGGTAGGAGGGGGCCAGGGCGATCGCCCGGTCGTAGGCGGCGGCGGCCTCATCGTAGCGCTGCAGATCGCGCAGGGCGTTGCCAAGGTTGTTCCAGGCGGTGGGGCTGTGAGGATCGAGCTCGGTAGCGCGGGCGAACTCGGCGCGCCCCTCTTCGATCCTGCCCTGGAGCGACAGGGCGATGCCGAGCGCGTTGTGCGACTCCGGGCGGTCGGGATCGCGGCGCAGGGCCTCAGCGAGGGCGCTGGCGGCGTCGCGCGGCCGCCCTGCCTCCTGCAGGGCAACCGCGAGGTCGTGCCAGGCCTGGGCATCCTGGGGAGCGAGAGCGGCGGCCTCGCGGTAAAGGGCGATAGCGCGATCGAGCTGGCCGGCGGCGCGCAGCGAACGGGCCAGGTAGCTGCGGAAGACCGGATTGGCGGGATCGGCGTCGACCAGCTCCGAGAGGATCGCGGTCGACTCGGCGGTGCGGCCGTCGAGCTCCGCCCAGTGGGCTTCCTCGAACCGGCGGAAGAGCAGCACGCGGTCACGCGGGTTGGCCAGGGCGGCGCCGGTCGGCGGGGGCGTACGCGGCGCGACGTAGCCCAGGCTCTCGAGACGGGCCTGGGCCTCGGCGTCGAGGGCCGGTGCGGGTTTCGGACCGGTCTCCCGGCGCAGCAGGGCGAGGCGGGCGGCGAGGTCGGCCGCGTCACGCCGCTCCCGGCTCGCCAGGTCGTGCGCCTCGCCGGGGTCGCGGCCGAGATCGTAGAGCTCCGGGCGCGGCGCAGCGATCAGCTTGAGCGGTCCGCGGCGCAGGGCCGCGAGGTCGCTCCAGCCGAAGGTGCGCGGGTACTCGGTCTCCGAATACACGTCGCTCGCCGCGGGCTCGGCGCCGTGGCGCAGCGCGGTCGCGAGGTCGCGGCCGTCGCGGACGGGGCCCGCTGGGAACGGCGCGCCGGCGAGGTCGGCCAGGGTGGGCGCCAGGTCCGCGAGGCCGATCGGCTCGCGCAGGACCGCGCCCGCCGGCAGGCCGGGGCCGCGCAGCAGGAGCGGCACGCGCAGGGTCGGCTCGTACAGCAGCAGGCCGTGGGTCAGCTCGCCATGCTCGCCGAGCGCCTCGCCGTGGTCGCCGACGACCGCGACGACGGTGCGCTCTGCCAGTCCGCGCGCGGCCAGCCAGTCGAGCAGGCGGCCGACCTGGAAGTCGACCGACGCGATCTCGCCGTCGTAAGGGGCATCCGCGTGGCGGCTCTTGAACGGCTCGGGCGGGGTGTACGGGGCGTGCGCGTCGTACAGGTGGACCCAGGCGAAGAACGGGCGCGGGTCGCTCGCCGCGAGCCAGGCGAGCGCCCGGTCGACGACCACGCTGCCGGGGCGCTCGGACTCGAGCTGCGGTCCGCCCGGGCCGCGCGGGATGTCGTCGTCGTAGACGTCGAAGCCGCGGTCGAGCCCGAAGCGATGGTCGAGGACGAACGCGCCGACGAAGCCGCCGGTGCGCCAGCCGGCGGCCTGGAGTCGCGTCGCGAGGGTTTCCCGGTCGGCCGGGAAGCGGCCGGCGCCGTTGTTGCGCACTCCGTGGCGGGGCGGCAGCAGGCCGGACAGGATGGTCGAGTGCGACGGCAGGGTGAGCGGCACGGCGCTCTCGGCGTGCTCGAATCGGATGCCGGCGCTCGCCAGGCGGTCGAGGTTGGGGGTCTCGGCGGTGCGGTCGCCGTAGCAGCCGAGATGATCGGCGCGCACCGTGTCGAGCGTGACGAGCAGCAGGTCGAGCTTCGCGGGTGGCCGGCGGCAGCCGGGCAGCATTGCGAGCGCGGCGAGGCCGACGACAAAGAGGACTCGCCGGCGCCGCGGGCGTCGTGGCCGGGAGGCGGGGCGCTCTCCGCCGTGACGCGCCACGGCCTCAGGCCGTCGCCGAGATGCGCTTCACCGCGGCGACGAAGGCCTGCGCGTGCTCGACCGGAGTCTGCTGCAGGATGCCGTGCCCGAGGTTCACGATGTGCGGGCCGCCGGCGCCCTGCGCGATCAGGCGCGCGGTGCGGCGCTCGATCTCGGGGATCGGGGCGAGCAGCGCGCCGGGATCGAGGTTGCCCTGCAGGGCGCGCGGCCCGACCACCTGCCGCACCTCGTCGAGCGGCGTGCGCCAGTCGACCGACAGCACGTCGACCGGCAGCTCGCGCAGCACGTGCAGCAGATGGCCGGTGCCGTTCGAGTAGTAGATCAGCGGCACCCGGCCGCGCAGCCGCTCGACGATGTAGGCGAGCGGCGGCAGCGCGATCTCGCGCCAGCGCTCGGCGTCGAGCAGGCCGCCCCAGGTGTCGAACAGCTGGATCGCCTGGGCGCCGGCGTCGATCTGCTCCGACAGGTAGTCGGCCGAGGTCTCGGCGATCTTGCGCAGCAGCTCGCCGAGGCCCTGCGGATCGGCGTAGCTCCACGACAGCAGGTGCGCGAACTGCTTCGAGCCGCCGCCTTCGACCAGGTAGGCGGCGAGCGTCCAGGGCGTGCCGCCGAAGCCGATCAGCGGCACCCGTCCGGCGAGCTCATGGCGCAGCATGCGCAGGGCGGCAAAGACGTACCCGAGGTCGCGCTGGACGTCGGCGCGGCGCAGACGGTGCACGTCCTCGCGGCGGCGAACCGGCTCGGGAAACGTCGGACCGTCGCCGGCCTCGAACACCAGCCGGGCGCCCATCGCCTCGAGCGGCAGCAGGATGTCGGCAAACAGGATGGCGGCGTCGACGCCCAGGATGTCGACCGGCTGCAGCGTCACCTGGCAGGCCAGCTCGGGGGTCTTGCACAGGGTCAGGAAATCGGCGCGGGCGCGGACCGCGCGGTACTCGGGGAGGTAGCGCCCGGCCTGGCGCATGATCCACACCGGCCGCCGTTCGGTCGCCTCGCCACGACACGCACGCAAGAAGAGATCGTTCACGAGCGCATGCTACCAGCGCGGCGGGGAGGAGCGAAGCGCGCTGTCCTATACTGCCGAGTCGTGCACGAGATCGATGGCGCCGCGCTCGATCTGAGGGTGTTCGAGGACGTCGCGTTGGGCGGCGCGGGCTGCCGGCTGGCCGCGGCGGCGGCCGAGCGGGTGCGTCGCGGGCGGGCGGTGGTCGAGGGGCTGCTGCGGAGCGGCGAGGCGATCTACGGCGTCAACACCGGCTTCGGCGATCTCGCCAAGGTGCGCATTCCCGCCGACAAGCTGGCCACGCTGCAGGAGCGCCTCCTCCTCAGCCACGCCGCCGGAGTGGGCGAGCCGCTGCCGGATCCGGCGGTGCGCGGCATGCTGTTGCTGCGCGCCAACGCCCTGGCGCGTGGGTACTCCGGCGTGCGGGTCGAGGTCGTCGAGGCGCTGCTCGCGCTGCTCGCCGCCGACCTGCTGCCGGTCGTCCCCAGCCGCGGCTCGGTCGGCGCGAGCGGGGACCTCGCGCCGCTCGCCCATCTCGCCTTGCCGCTGATCGGGAGGGGGTGAGTGCGGCAGGGAGGCGAGGTGCTCCCGGCCGAAGAAGGCCTCCGCCGGGCCGGACTCCGTCCGCTGCGCCTCGAGGCGAAGGAAGGGCTGGCGCTGATCAACGGCACGCAGGCGATGACCGCGCTGCTCGCCCTGGCCGCGCTCGAGGCCAGGCGCCTGGCCAAGGCCGCCGATCTGGTCGGCGCCCTGTCGACCGAAGCGCTGCGCGGCACGGACACCGCGTTCGACGAGCGCATCCACGCCCTGCGCCCGCACGCCGGCCAGCGCGCCAGCGCCGCCAACCTCTGGCGCCTGATGCGCGGCTCGGCGATCCGCGAGTCGCACCGCACGAACGACGTCCGGGTGCAGGACCCTTACTGCGTGCGCTGCATGCCGCAGGTCCACGGTGCGGTGCGCGACGTGCTCTCCGACGTCGAGCGCAAGCTCGCGATCGAGATGAACGCGGTGACCGACAATCCGCTGGTCTTCCCCGAGCAGGGCGAGATCCTCTCCGGCGGCAACTTCCACGGCGAGCCGATGGCGCTCGCCGCCGACATGCTGGCGATCGCCGTCGCCGAGCTGGGGTCGATCGCCGAGCGGCGGATCGAGAAGCTCACCAACACCGCCTTTTCCGGGCTGCCGCCGTTCCTGGTCGAGGACGCCGGGCTGAACTCGGGCTTCATGATCGCGCAGGTCACCGCCGCCGCCCTGGCGAGCGAGAACAAGGTGCTCGCTCACCCGGCGAGCGTCGACTCGATCCCCACCTCGGCGGACAAGGAGGACCACGTCTCGATGGGCATGGGCGCGGCGCTCAAGCTCCAGACGGTGGTCGGGAACGTCCGCCGGATCCTGGCGATCGAGCTGGCCGCGGCGGCGCAGGGCGTGGACCTGCTGCGGCCGCTGCGCTCGAGCCAGCCGCTCGAGGCGCTGCACGCCGAGGTGCGCCGGCGGATCGCGCCGTGGGACGTCGACCGAGAGATGGCCCCCGACCTCGCGGCCGCCGAGGAGCTGCTGCGCTCGCCGGCCTTGGGCGGCCTGCTCGCGGCGCTCGGCTGACTCTCATGTTGCGTCTCGTGGCCTATCGGCACGACGGCGTGCACCGCTACCCGGTGCCGCTCTCGGAAGCGGTTCTCGGCAGTCAGCCGGACTGCGACGTTTGGCTGCCGTACACCGGCGTGGCCAAGCGGCACGCGCGGCTGGCCTGGGACGGCGAGGAGCTGCGCATCCACGATCTCGGCTCGCGGCGTGGCCTGCTGGTCAACGGCGAGCGGGTGCACGACGCGAGCCTGCGGGTGCTGGACGAGATCCGCCTGGGGTCGGTCACGCTGCTGGTCGAGGAAGCCGGTCTGCCGGCGGTGGCTTCCGTCGTCGAGCCGGCCGCGCCACCGAGCGAGCCGCGCATCACCCCGGAGCTGATGACCGCCCACGTCGCGGCGCTCTCCGACTGGGTGCTCGGTGACACCGAGAGCCGCGCCACCGCGGAGTCGATCCTGACGTTGATGCTCGCCGACTTCGGCGGCGGGGTGCTGTTCCTGCTGCAGCTCGAGGGGGAGAACCAGGGCATCAAGCTGGTGGTGGCGAGCGATCCCGCCTGGCTGGCGTGCGGCGAGCCGCTGCTCGACCAGGCGCGCCAGAACCGCCAGCGGCCGACCGCCCGCCAGGAGGTCGGCTACTTCACCGGCTACCTGCTCGAAGAGGAAGCGTGGGTGTTCTTCCGCTTCTTCAGCGGCCTCGAGCGCGCCCATCTCCTGCTCGCCGCCTTCCCGCGCTTCCGGCCCAAGGCCTGGGTGCCGATCGCCGCCCTGCGCGCGGTCGCCGATCTGCTGGTGCTCGGGCTGGTGCATCACGTCGGCCGCTACGAGCCGATCCTGCCGGGGCGCGAGGCACAGCCCGACCTGCGCCTCGCGCCCGGCCTGGTGACCGGCGAATCGCCGGCGATGAAGCGGATGCTCGACCAGCTGCGCGGCGCGATCGATCCGGCCGTGCAGGTGCTGCTGCGTGGTGAGACCGGCACCGGCAAGGAGCTCCTGGCGCGCTCGCTCCATCTCTCGGGTCGCCGCGCCGGCGGCCCTTTCGTGGTGGCGTCCTGCGCCGGGGCTTCGGAGTCGGCGCTCGCGGCCGACCTCTTCGGCTCGCCGGCGCACGGCAAGGACGAGCACCGCCGGCCGGGGAAGTTCGAGCAGGCGGTGGGGGGCACCCTGCTGCTGACTGGCGTCGAGAGCCTGCCGCTGGCGATCCAGGCCCGGCTGGTGCGCTTTCTGCGCAGCGGTGAGATCGAGCCCGCCGGGACGAGTGGTCCCCTGGCGGTGGACGTGCGGCTGATCGCGGCCGCCAGCGGCCCGCTCGAGCCGCTGGTGGCGCGGGACCTGTTCCGCGTCGACCTCCTGCACCGGCTGTCGCGCTGCGTGGTGGACGTGCCGCCGCTGCGCGAGCGGCGCGAGGATCTGCCGCTGCTGATCCAGGGCTTCGTGAACCGCTTCTGCCACGAGGCCGGCAAGCGCGTGCAGGGGATCTCGGTCAAGGCGATGGCGGCGCTCTCCTCCTACGGCTACCCGGGCAACGTCGCCGAGCTCGAGAACTTGATCCGCCAGCTGGTGTACGTCTGCCCGCCGGGGCAGCCGATTCGCCACAACCTGCTGCCCGAGCGGATGCGCGACCCGACCCTCCAGGTCCCGACCCGGGTCGACGCGACCGCCGACCTCGATCTCGAGCGCCTGGTCGCGGCCTGCGAGGCGGCGGCGATCCGCGAGGCGCTGCGCCGCGCCGACGGCAACAAGGCGCTCGCCGCCAAGCTGCTCGGCATCTCGCGCAACGGCCTGGCGATGAAGATGGTGCGCCGCTCGATCCCCGGCTGAGCGGCGGCGGCGCTAGAATCCCGCCATGGCCATCACCCAGGTCTCGCCCCGCGTCGTGCGGGCGCCGCGCGGCCAGCAGCTCTCCTGCCAGGGCTGGCTGCAGGAGGCGGCGCTGCGCATGCTGATGAACAATCTCGACCCCGACGTCGCAGAGCGGCCGCAGGAGCTGGTCGTGTACGGCGGCTCCGGCAAGGCGGCCCGCAACTGGGAGTGCTTCGAGGCGATCGTCAAGACGCTGCGCCGGCTCGGCAACGAGGAGACGCTGCTCGTCCAGTCCGGCAAGCCGGTGGCGGTGTTCCGCACCCACGCCGACGCGCCGCGGGTGCTGATCGCCAACTCGCTGCTGGTGCCGCACTGGGCGACCGCCGACGAGTTTCGCCGCCTCGAGGGACTCGGGCTGACGATGTACGGCCAGATGACCGCCGGCTCGTGGATCTACATCGGCACCCAGGGCATCCTGCAGGGTACCTTCGAGACCCTCGCCGAGCTCGCCCGCCAGCGCTTCGGCGGCAGCCTCGCGGGCCGCTTGACGGTGACCGCCGGGCTCGGCGGGATGGGCGGTGCGCAGCCGCTGGCGGTGACCATGAACGACGGCGTCTGCCTTGCCGCCGAGGTGGACCGCTCGCGCATCGAGCGCCGGCTCGCGACCCGCTACCTCGACGCGGTCGAGGGCGACATCCCGCGCGCCGTCGAGCGCGCCCTCGCGGCGCGCGAGCGTCGCCAGGCGCTGTCGATCGCGGTCGAGGCCAACGCCGTCGACCTGCTCGAGCACCTGGTTGCAAGGGGGCTGGTGCCCGACGTGCTGACCGATCAGACTTCGGCGCACGACGCGCTCGGCGGCTACGTGCCGCACGGCATGCCCTACGCGCAGGCGCTGCGCCTGCGCGGCGACGATCCGCAGGAGTACGTGCGCCGCGCCATGGCCTCGATGGCTGCGCACGTGCGCGCCATGCTGACCCTGCAGGAGCGCGGCGCGGTGACCTTCGACTACGGCAACAACCTGCGCGGCCAGGCGCTGGCGGCGGGAGTGGAGAAGGCGTTCGCGATCGGCGGCTTCGTGCCGCTGTACATCCGGCCGCTGTTCTGCCGCGGCAAGGGGCCGTTCCGCTGGGCGGTCCTGTCGGGCGATCCGGCGGACCTCGCGGCGACCGACGAGGCGATCCTCCAAGCCTTCCCCGAGGACGCCGCCCTGCGGCGCTGGATCCCGATGGCGCGCGAGCGGGTCGCCTTCCAGGGATTGCCGGCGCGCATCTGCTGGCTGGGCTACGGCGAGCGCGCCCGGGCGGGGAAGATCTTCAACGACCTGGTGGCGAGCGGTCGGGTGAGCGCGCCGATCGTGATCGGGCGCGATCATCTCGACTGCGGCTCGGTGGCGTCGCCGAATCGCGAGACCGAGGCGATGCGCGACGGCTCGGACGCGATCGCCGACTGGCCGATCCTCAACGCGCTGGTGAACGCGGTGAACGGCGCCACCTGGGTGTCGGTGCACCACGGCGGCGGGGTCGGCATCGGCTACTCGCTGCACGCCGGCATGGTGGTGGTCGCCGACGGCAGCCCGCAGGCGGCGCGCCGTCTGGAGCGCGTCCTGACCAGCGATCCGGGCATGGGCGTCGTGCGCCATGCCGACGCCGGCTATCCGGAGGCGATCGCCTGCGCCCGCGAGACGGGCGTGGACATTCCGATGCTCGACGCCTGAGCCAGGGCTGCCGAGCCAGGCTCCCAGCCCGCGATGCGGTCCCGGCCGCAACACCTCGATCTTCCGCTGCTGCTGTTCGCGCTCGCCGCTCCGGCTCTCCCGGCGCCGTTCTCGGCGCTGGCGCTGGGCATTGCGCTGGCGCTGTTCCTCGCCGACCGCCCGCTGCGGCGCGAGGCGCTCGCGGTCGGCGTGCCGCTGGGGCTGGCGACGGCGCTGCTGCTCGGTGCGTGGGTTGCCGCCGAGCTGCCGCGGCGCGGCGAGGCCGCCTGGCGCGCCGAGGCGGCAACGCGCTACGCCGGGGTGTGGCACGACCTGCACCGCGAAGGCGCGGCGGCGGCGAGCGCGATCGGCGGGGCGCCGAGCGACGCGGCGAGCCGCATGCGGGCCTTTCGCCGCCTGACCGAGCAGGCCAGCCGCGACCGCCAGCGCACCACCCTGCTGCTGTGCAACCCGGACGGCGATCCGGTGGCCTGGGCCGGGGAAGGATTGCTGCACGAGTTCCGCGGCGCCGACCTGCCGCGTTCCGGCGAGCGGTTCGTCGCCGGCTGGACGGCGGTGACCCTGCTCGCCGTCGAGCCGCTCGACGGTGATCGGCGGCCGTGGCGCATCGTTGCCGGCCGTACCCTGCCGACCGACACCCTGCCGTTTCCGAACCCGGAGTGGCGCGACGGTCGCAAGTTGCGCTGGTCGATGGTGGCGGCTGGCGCGGCCAGACCGGCGCCGGGGCTCATGGTGGTGTCCGGCGCCGGGCTGCCGGACCTGGTGATCGAGGCGCCGCTCGGCTCGCCCAGCGCGCCACCCTTCGCGGCCGGCACGGCGCGCCGCCTGGCGTGGGGCCTGGTCGGGCTGTCGCTGTTCGCGCTCGCCACCCTGCGCGGCATCGGCCTGGTCCTGCTCTCGGGCACCGTCGTCAAGGGACGCACGCGGCCCTGGCAGGTGGTGCTGCTGGGCGCCGGCGCGGCGGCGGCGGCGGTGCTCGCCGCCGGCGGACGGCCGGTGAACCTGCTGCCGCTCCTCGCCGGCGCCGCGCTGCTGGCGCTCGCCGCACGCCGGCCGCGCCGGGCCGGCACGGCGCTGCTTGCGGCAGGCCTGGGCGCGGCAGCGGCGCTGGTCGCCGGCGGGGCGGCGACGCTGTGGCAGAGCGTCCAAGGCTCCTTCGACCTCGGCGCCGACGTGATCAGCAGCGCCGACGCG
>JBLMYC010000154.1:0-6722 GCA_050258075.1 Acidobacteriota bacterium | reverse complement strand
GGCGGTGGAGCGGGCGAGCGACGAGGGCCGGCGGGTGACCGGCCTGATCTATGCCGTCAACACCCTCGGCGCGGTCGGCGGCGCGCTGCTCACCACGTTCGTCGCGATCGAGATGCTGGGGGTGCGCCGGACGGTGTGGACCGCCGCGCTGCTCAACCTGCTGCTGGCGATCGTGGCGCGCAGCCTGGCGCGCACCCTCGGCGAGGCGCCGCCGAGCCCTGACGAAGCGGCGCCCGCGCCGCCCGGCCCCGCGCCGCGCGCCGCACCGGCCGGGTTGGTGATCGTGGCGGCGGCGGTCGTCGGTTGCGTGTTCCTGCTCATGGAGCTGGTCTGGTACCGCATGCTGGGGCCGCTGCTCGGGGGCTCCTCGTACAGCTTCGGCCTGATCCTGGCGGTGGCGCTCGCCGGCATCGGGCTCGGCGGGCTCGCGTACGAAGCCGGGGCGCGGGAGCGGCGCCCGACCCTGCTGTCGTTCGCCGGCACCTGCACGCTGGAGGCATTCTTCCTGGCGCTGCCGCTCTTCTTCGGCGACCGGGTGGCGGTCGTGGCGGCGATCCTGCGCGGCGCCGCGGCCCTCGGCTTCCCGGCCCTGGTCGGCTCGTGGTCGATCGTCGCGGCCCTGGTGGCGCTGCTGCCGGCCGCCGTCGCCGGCTACCAGTTCCCCCTCCTCGTCGCCCTGCTGGGCCGCGGCTCGGCGCGCATCGGGCGCGAGGTGGGGCGCACGTATGCCGCCAACACGCTGGGCTCGATCGTCGGCTCGATCGCCGGTGGCTTCGGCCTGCTGCCGCTGCTCACGGCGCCGGGGGTCTGGCGGCTGTGCGTGGTGGCGCTGGTCGGTCTCGGCGGTCTCACCCTCTGGCGGGCCCGCGCCGCGCGCTGGCAGCAGTGGGCGCTGCCGGTCGTGGCGGGCGCGCTGGCCCTCGGCTGCCTCTCGGCCCGCGGACCGACCGCGTTCTGGCGTCACTCGCCGATCGGGGCCGGTCGCATGGGCGCGCAGTGGCAGGGCCCCAACGACGTGCGCGCCACGCTCGGCAATCAGCGGCGGACGACGGTCTGGGAAGCCGACGGCGTCGAGAGCGCGGTGGCGCTGAGCCTCGATACCGAGTATGCGTTCATCATCAACGGCAAGTCGGATGGCAGCGCGATCGGCGACGCGCCGACCCAGGTGATGAGCGGTCTGCTCGGCGCCATGCTCCATCCCGACCCGCGGCGGGCGCTGGTCATCGGTCTCGGCACCGGATCGACCGCGGGCTGGCTGGCGCAGGTGCCGTCGATCGAGCGCGTCGACGTCGCCGAGCTGGAGCCGGTCGTGCGCCACGTGGCGGAGGTGCTCGCCCCGATCAACCGCAACGCCCTGACCAACCCCAAAGTCAAGCTGTGGCTGGGCGACGGGCGGGAGCTCCTGCTGACCGGGCGCGACCGCTACGACCTGGTCTTCTCCGAGCCCTCGAATCCGTACCGCGCCGGGGTCGCCAGCCTGTTCAGCGTCGAGTTCTATCGCGCCGTCGAGCGCCGCCTGGGGCAAGACGGCGTCTTCCTGCAGTGGCTGCAGGGCTACGAGGTCGACGCGCAACTGGTGCGCACCGCGTACGCCACGCTCGGCGCGGTGTTCCCGGCGGTCGAGAGCTGGCAGGTGCAGAACGGCGATCTGCTGCTGGTGGCGAGCCGCCGGCCGATCGTCCACGACCTCGAGCGGGTACGGGCGCGGGCCGCGACCGAGCCCTTCCGCACGGCGCTCGAGAACACCTGGGGGGTGGGCGGTGCCGCGGGCTTCTACTCGGGGTTCATCGGCGGGCCGGCCTTCGCGCGCGCGGTCGGAGCCGGGGCGGCGGGCGAGACCGGGGGTCTCAACACCGACGACCATCCGGTGCTCGAGTTCGGCTTCGCCAGGAATCTCGGCCGCCTCGGTCTGTTCGAGATCGGCGAGCTGGTGCGGACGGCGGCGGCGCTCGGCGAGGATTCCCCCGCCTTCCACGGCGCCGGCCTCGACGGCGATCGCTGGCGGGAGATGCGCTCGGCCCGCGCCGCCTACTGGCGCGGCGCGCCGCCCCCGGGAGAGGCGCGGCTGGCGGACGCTGCGGCGCGCCATCGCGATGCCGCGCGCTGGTCCTTCGCCGGCGACGACATGGGTCGCGCCTGCGCGGAGTGGTTCGCGCAGAGCGCCGCGCCGGCGCAGCACGTCGACCTGCTGCTGGTCGGCTCCTGCCTGGCGGAGCGGGGAGATGCTCGCGCGCTCGACGTCGCGGTGGCGCTCGGCGAGCGCTGGCCGGTCGAGGCCGACTTCGTGCGGACGCGCTATCTGGTGAGCCGCGGCGACCTCGCCGGGGCCGGCGAGCGGTTGCTCGCGGCGATCGCCGGCTACCGGCGCGACGCCTGGGTCTACCGGCCCCTGGTCCGCAAGACCCTGCCGCTGGTGCTCGAGCTGGGGGCCCGCGATCGCGCCCTCGCCGAGCGCTTCTACGTCGCGCTCGGCGAGCCTTTCGCGATCGACATGTTCCACAGCGAGCGTCTGATCCTGCGTTTCGGCCTGGCCGGGCTCGCCGAGCCGCACCCGCAGCGCTGCGCCGAGGCGCTGGCCCCGTTCGAGCCCAACCCGATGTGGGAAGAGCACTTCCTGAGCCTGCGGGCGGAGTGCTACGCGCGGCTGCGCAGCCCGCTCCGGGCGCGCGCGGCGGCGGACCTCGAGCGCTTCCGCGCCGACGCCCCACCGCGGATCACGATCGCTCGCTAGCGCCCGGCAAAGCGCTCCAGCACGCCGAGCGCGAAGTCGACGTCGTGGGGCGTCATGTCGGCGTTGATCTGGAAGCGGATCTCCTCGTCGCCGCGCGGCACCACCGGGTAGGCGAGCCCGGTGGCGAGGATCCCGCTGTGGCGCAGGTGGGCGACCAGCGCCTGGGTGCGGGCGGTGTCGCGCACCATCAGCGGCACCACCGGGTGCTCGCCCGGGATGGTCTCGAAGCCCAGCCGCACGAGGCCCTGCTCGAAGCGCGAGGTCATCGCGCGCAAGTGCTCGAGCAGGCGGCGGCCTTCGGCGCTGTCGAGGATCGCAAGCGCCGCCGCCGCCGCGGCGGCCTCCGACGGGGTGATCGGGTTCGAGTAGATGTACATCGGCGAGGTCTCGCGGAAGTAGGTGAGGAGCGTCCTGCTCCCCACCACGTAGCCGCCGTTCACGCCGAGCGCCTTGCCCAGCGTCGCGACCAGCACGTCGGCCGGACCCGAGCCGGTCGCCTCCTCGGTGCCGCGGCCGGTCTTGCCGAAAGCGCCGACGCCGTGCGAGTCGTCGACCACGGTGATGACGTTCTCGGGGAAGCGCTCGTCCCAGCGCCGTGCGATGGCGAAGATCTCGGCGAGCGGGGCGTGGTCGCCGCGCATCGAGAAGATGCCGTCGGTCACCACCAGGCAGCGCCGGGCGCCGGAGTCGGCGGCCTTCTCGAGCTCCGCCTCCAGACCGCGCAGGTCGAGGTGCTTGTAGACCTGCTTGTCCTTGGGGCGCGACAGGCGGATGGCGTTGATGATGCAGTTGTGGTTGAGCTCGTCCGAGACGATCGCGGTCTCGGCGGTGACCAGCGGCAGGATGACCGAGAGGACCGTGGCGTAAGCGGCGGAGAAGATCATCCCCGCCTCGCGGCGGTGGAACTCGGCGAGCCGGCGCTCGAGGTCGACGTGCGGCTGGTGGGTGCCGCTGATGAAGCGCACCGCGCCGGGGCCGGCGCCGAAGGCGCGCGCCGCGTGCTCCTCGGCGGCGAGCAGCTCCGGGCGCCGCGACAGGCCGAGATACGAGTTGGAGTTCATCTTCAGGAAGGGCTTGTCGCCCTCGCCGGCGAGCAGGACGCGCGGGCCCTGGTCGCCGCTGGGCGGCAGGGCGCGAACGACGACGGACTCGTTGCGCTTCGCCGTGCCGCGCGCGGCGATCGCTGCGAGCTCGGTTTCCAGCAGGGACTGCAGACGTTCGGTGGGCATGGGCTCCTCGTAGCGGATCGGGTCTGGACTCTAGCAAGAGCGGCGGAGGAGCGACCGGGCGCTCCAGGCCACGGTTGCGACGCGACGTCGAGCGCGTCCTGCCCGGCGGGGTGGGCGTTTCCTCGCGCGCGGGCGGGAGCAGGGCCTCTTTGCGGCTTCGTTCATCGGCCTGTAATCCAGGCGTCCGCACCATGGCTCGCACAGGGGCGAGCCCGTGGGCGATGGTGCCCGATCGAGGAGCGAGCCCCGGGGGAGACACCATGAAGAAGCGCCCGCTCTCGTACGTGCTGCTTGGCCTGGTGGTCGTAGCCTTTCTGGTCGGCTGGGCAGGCCGGCTCCTCGCCGCCTCGGGCTGGAGGATCGTCGGCTGGAACAACCTCGGCATGCACTGCATGGATCCCGACTACTCGGTGTTCTCAATCCTGCCGCCGTACAACACGATCCACGCCCAGCTGGTCGACGCGAACGGCGACCTGGTGACCGATCCGGCGGGCCGCGGCGTCACCGTGACCTACGAGGGCTTCGCCGATCCGACCGGCTCGATCAACACCACCTCGGCCGACAAGACGAACTTCTGGCAGTGGGTGGGCCCGCTGTACGGCGCCACGCCGCCGGTCGACACCGGCCTCGTCGGTCAGGCGATGCCGGGCCGGGCGAACCAGCCGCAGCCGATGAGGTGGGACGCGGTGCAGCGCTGGTTCATCGCCGAGGGCATTCCGATCACGCCGTACGACGATCGCGGCGCGAAGAACCCCTATCCGATGATGAAGCTGGTGGCGCGCGACAGCGCCGGCACCGTGCTCGCCTCGACCGGCATCGTCCTGCCGGTGTCCGACGAGATGGATTGCTCGTCCTGCCACGCCTCGGGGAGCGTGGCCGCGGCGCGGCCGGCGGCCGGCTGGGTGAACGACCCCAACCCGCAGCGCGACTACCGGCTGAACGTGCTGCGCCTGCACGATGACCGTCAGGCCGGCAGCTCGGCTTACACGAGCACCCTCGCCGCGGTGGGCTACTCGGCGAGCGGCCTCTATCCGACCGCGACCGGCGGCAAGCCGGTGCTGTGCGCCGCCTGCCACGGCTCGAATGCCCTGCCGGGGACGGGGATCTCCGGCGTCTCCATGCTGACCGCGGCGGTGCACCGCCGCCATGCCACGGTGGTCGATCCCACCAACGGCCTGACGCTCGACACCTCGAGCAACCGCTCGGCCTGCTATCGCTGCCACCCCGGCTCGACGACCAAGTGCCTGCGCGGCGCGATGGGCTCGGCGGTCGCGAGCGACGGCTCGCTCGAGATGCAGTGCCAGAGCTGCCATGGCGGAATGAGCGCGGTCGGCGCGCCGACGCGTCAGGGCTGGCTCGAGGAGCCCGCCTGCCAGAACTGCCACACCGGCACAGCGGTCAGGAACGCCGGGCAGATCCGCTTCACCTCGGCGTTGACCTCGTCCGGCACCTTGCGCAGCGCGGTCGATCCGATCTTCGCGACCAACTCCGACGCTCCGGCCCCGGGGCTCGACCTCTACCGCTTCTCGTACGGCCATGGCGGGCTCGCCTGCGAGGCGTGCCACGGCTCGACCCACGCCGAGTACCCGTCGTCGCACCCGAACGACAACCTCCAGAGCCTGGCGCTGCAAGGCCACGTCGGGACGCTTGCGGAATGCGCGACCTGTCACGGCTCGGCGCCGCAGACGGTCAACGGCGGTCCGCACGGGCTGCATCCGCTCGGCCAGGCCTGGGTCGGGGCTCATCATGACGTCGCCGAGCACAGCGGCACGACGGCCTGCCAGGCCTGCCATGGCAGTGACCTGCGCGGCACGGTGCTATCGCAGTCGCAGGCCGACTGGACTGCGAGCGGCGAGGAGGGCTTCACGCGGACCTTCTGGCGCGGCTTCCGCATCGGCTGCTACGCCTGTCACAACGGCCCGGGCGGCGACGGCTCGCCGTATCCGTCGGCGACGGTCGCCGACGCCAGCGCCTCAGGGGCGACCGGCAGCCCGCTCGCGATCGCGATCCGCGCCAGCGACCCGAACGGAAACGCGCTGACCCTGCGCGTCGTGTCGCAGCCCCAGCACGGCCGCGCCGGCCTGCAGGGCACCCAGGCGACGTACTACCCGGACGACGGCTTCGCCGGCACGGACGGATTCACGGTGGCGGCGTGGAACGGCTACGTCGACTCCAACCTGGGCCGGGTGACGGTCAACGTCGGCTCGCAGCCAGTGGCGAAGTCGCCGACGGTGAGCGCGGTCGTCAGCCTGTCGAGCCCGTTCCGGGTGCAGGTGACCGGCACCAACTTCCACTCCAAGCTCGCGGTCACGATCGGCGGGACGCCGTGGACGAACGTGCTGCGCCGCAGCTCGACCCAGATCGTGCTGCGTGGCACGGGTCTCGTGAACCTGTTCCCGGCCAACACCTGGGTCCGGATCACGATCAAGAACACCGACGACGGCGGGACGGTCGCCTTCGACTACAACCGCACCACCAACGCCTGGAGGCCGGCGGCGTAGCAGCAGGTCTTGGTTCGATCTAGCGGCGGCGCGGCGAAGGCGGCTGCGCCGCCGCTTTCGTATCCTGCTAGAGATAGCCCAGGGCGCGCAGCTGGCGGAGCATCTCGGCGTCGTGCTGCGAGCTCTCGACGCGGCCCTCCCGCGGCGGTCCCCAGGAGCGGATCGTGCGGGGCGGGTGGGCGGCGCGGAACTCGGCGGTGAAGAGCGCGGTCCAGGGCTTGCCCGCCATGTCCTCGGCGGCGGGCTGGCCGAGGGCGTACA
>JBLMYC010000153.1:0-18614 GCA_050258075.1 Acidobacteriota bacterium | reverse complement strand
GGCCCTCGGCCGCCACAGCGGTATCCAGGCGGCCGCCGTCTACGGCGGCGTCGGCATGGAGCCCCAGGAGCGGGCGCTGCGCCGCGGCGTCGACGTCATCGTCGCCTGTCCCGGCCGTCTCCTCGACCACATGCAGCACCCGTACGCCCGCCTCGCCGGGCTCGAGGTGCTGGTGCTCGACGAGGCCGACCGCATGCTCGACATGGGCTTCCTGCCCGACATTCGCCGCATCCTGCGCAAGATCCCCAAGCCGCAGCAGACGCTGTTCTTCTCGGCCACCTTGCCGGCGGAGATCCGCAAGCTCGCCCACGAGCTGCTGCGCAGCCCGGTGACCCTCAACGTCGAGCGGCCGGCGGCGCCGGCGACCGGCGTCGCGCAGGCGATCTTCCCGGTGCGCCAGGATCTCAAGCCGGCGCTTCTGCTCGAGCTGCTACGCGGCCCGCGGATCGAGCGCGCGCTGGTCTTCACCCGCACCAAGCACCGCGCCAACCGGCTGGCCGACTACCTCGACCGCCACGGCATCGCCTGCGAGCGGGTGCACGGCAACCGCAGCCAGGCGCAGCGCACCCAGGCGCTCCAGGGCTTCAAGGACGGGCGCTACCGGGTGCTGGTCGCGACCGACGTCGCGGCGCGCGGCATCGACATCGAAGCGCTGTCGCACGTCGTGAACTTCGACGTGCCGAATATGCCCGACGACTACATCCACCGCGTCGGCCGCACGGCGCGGGCGGGCGCGACCGGCGAGGCCTACACCTTCGTCGCGCCGGAGGAGCACGGCGAGCTCAAGGCGATCGAGCGCGCCGTCGCCAGGGCGCTGCCGCGGCGCACGGTCGAAGGCTTCGACTACCAGCACCGGCCGAACGAGCGCTTCGAGATCCCGCTCGGCGAGCGCATCGCCGAGATCCGCACCCGCAAGGCCGAGGAGCGAGCCCGCGCCAAGGCCAAGGCCGAGCGTCGGGCGGCCGCGCCGCTCGGGCGCCCGCCCGCCCGCGGCGCGGCGGCGACGACGCAGCCGGCGTCGCGCTCGGGACAGCCGGCGCCGCAGTCGGGTCCGCCGCGCGCCGGCTCGGGACACCGCCCGGGAGCGGCGTACCGCCCGGCCCCGGCCTGGCGCAACCGCCGCGGCGGCCGCTAGAGATACCTATTCGTGGGAGGCGCCCGGTCCGCTTCAGCGAGCGGCCGGGCGCTTCTGCGTCAGCCCATGCGCAGGAAGTGCCAGCGCAGGTCGCCTTCCTGACGCCGGTACACCTCCGGGCGGATGCGGTCGTCGAGCTCGCGCAGGACGGCGGAGAGATGCTGGCCGCGCGCCACGCGCTCGAGCGCGTCGGCGGCATCGGTTCCCGCCTTGCTGATGTAGGTCTGCCAGACCGCCTGGCGAATCGACATGTTGGCCTGCAGCTCGACGTTGCCGAGCCGGGCGACGCCGCGCTTCAAGAGCGAGATCTTCTCCTTCAGGCCGCGCTCCTCGGCCAGCGCCTCGCGCTGCCACGGCGTGTAGGGCTTGGGGACCAGGATGTTGACTCCGAGGGTGATCGTCCCGACGATCCCCGAGGGAGCGAGCTCCTCGAGCATGACTGCGCGGCACTGCGCCGCGAGGTCGACGATTCCCGCGACGTCCGCCATCGTCTCCTCCGGCACGCCGATCAGGAAGTACAGCTTGAGCGTCGTGAAACGCTGCCGGAAGATGAGCCGCGCTTTCTCCAGCAGCAGAGCGTTCGGCACCGGCTTGTTGAGCTTCCAGCGCAGCGCGTCGGTGCCGGTCTCGGGGGCGAGGGTGATCGAGCGGTCGCCCGAGGCGTGCAGCGCCTGGAGCACGCCCTCGGTCACCGCCGGGATGCGGATCGAGGACACCGAGGTGCGGAAACCGAGGCGGTTCGCCTCGCCCAGGATGCGCTCGATCTCGGGATGGTCGCCGACCGCGGTGGCCACGAAGCCGAGCTGGTTGGTGACCGGCCGCGCCCGCTCCAGGGCGGCGAGGATGAACTCGGTCGGGTGCCAGCGGAACTGGCCCATGCCGAACGTGGCCCAGCAGTACTTGCACTTCTCCGGGCAGCCGCGCGACATCTCGATCAGGAACTTCTCCGCGAACTCGGTGCGCGGAGTGACGATCGCGGTGGTCGGCAGGTGGCCGGGAAGCGCCATCTGCTCGCCCGAGAGCTCGAGCTTGCGCAGCTTGTTGGGACCGTCGAGCTCCTCCGGGCGATGGCGAGAGGGGACGTAGAAACCGGGCTGCGCCGCCAGGCGCTCGAGCACCGCGTCGCGGTCGCTCTCTTCCTCGAGCGCCTGGAGCAAGGGGCCGAGCACGTTCTCCGCCGCGCCGAGCGGGAAGACGTCCACGAACTCCGCCATCGGCAACGGATTGATCGCGGCGCAGGCGCCGCCCAGGATGATCAGCGGATCGCCCGCCCCGCGCTGGCGCCGGCGCAGCGGGACGCGCGCCCGATCGAGCATGCGGAGCAGGTTCGTGTAGTCCTCCTCGAAGGAGACCGAGAAGGCGATGGCGCCGAACTGGGAGAGTGGCGCGCCGCTCTCGACCGAGACCGGCACGCTGCCCTCGTCGCCGCCGTCGCTGAAGAAGCGCTCCGCCGACCAGCCGGCGCGCCGGTGCACCAACTCGTAGACGCGCTGCAGCGCCAAGCTCGACATGCCGACGTGGTAGGTGTTGGCGTAGCACAGCGCCAGGTGGTAGTCGCCGTGCGCCGAGAACGGTTCGACCGGACGCTCGCAGGCCCGCCATTCGCGCCAGTCGTGGGACTTCTGCCGCATGCAATCGCTCAGTATAGCGCCCCACCCGGGCTCGCCGGGGCGGAATCCGATCGGCGGCGCGGTGGCATACTGAAACCGAATCCCCAACGCGTGGGCGCTGGGACCTTCGATCGATTGCCTCCGGCGTCCTCAAGGAGGCATCTATGAAGAGACTCGAGACGGCACTCGGGGCTGCCGCGGTGCTCGTCGGCCTGGGTTCGCTCGCTTCTCCGGCCGGCGCCCAGCCGTTCGGCGCCTGGGTGGTGCTGGCTGGGCCGACCAGCGGCTACGCCGAAGTGGCGCATGATCCGGCGCTCAATCCCACGAGCGCGACGACCATCGAGGGGTGGGCCTCGGTCGGCGACGCCAACGCCGGGCACTGCAGCGCTCTCATCGGCAAGGGCTGCGGCAGCGCCTGGTGCGTGGGAATCTGCGGCACCACGCTGAACTCGGTCCTCACCCACGGCGCGATCGCCACTGCGCGCGGCGCCGGAACCCTCAACGGCTGGACGCACTTCGCGGTCGTCTACGACGGCGCGCACCGCTACCACTACGTCAACGGCGAGCTCGTCGGCTCATGGAGCGAGAGCGGCGCGCTGGCCGGCTCGACCGTCGCCCTGCGCATCGGCAGCGACGTGCAGTGGGTCCACTCACCCGCGGGCTCGATCGCCGAGCTGCGCCTGTGGAACGTGGCGCGCACCCAAGCCCAGATCCGACAGGCGATCAACGTGCCTCTCACCACCGCCGAGCCCGGCCTGGTGGCAGTGTGGAGCGACGGCCTGCACGACGCGCTGCACCACTTCGACGGCACCTTCGGCGGCTCGGGCATCCATCTGTGGACCTTCCCGGCGACGATCAGCTGCGGCTCGAGCGGCTCGGGGTCTCTCTGCCTGCTCGATCACTTCTCGGCGAGCATGACCTACCGCGTCGGCGCTTCCGGCACGCCCGAGGTCCCGGCCACCACGGTGCCGTACTACAACCCGGGGTCGGGCCTCTTCTACTTCACCAACCCCGACGACTGGCAGATCCTGGTGAAGATGCTCGACGGCTGCGCGATCAACGGCCACTACTGGGTGGGCACGGCGGCCTCGACCAACCTCTTCTACCGCTTGAACGTCATCAACGTGCAGGGCGGGCCGAACAAGGTCTACTTCAACTACCCGGGCCCAATCGCCCCGTCGGTGCTCGACACCTCGGCGTTCAACTGCCCGGGCTAACGACTCTCCCGTCAGCCGCGGCGGTGGCATACTCATCGGCACAAGTTCCAAGACGCGGGCGCGACGGCACCCCGGGTGGCGACGTGCCCGCAAGGAGGCGCTCATGAACAAGCTTCGCGGCACGATCTTCCTGGTCATTGCGTTCCTCGCTCTCGCCGCGGTCGGCTCGCCGGCCGTCGCGCAGCCCTTCGGCGCCTGGCTGGTGCTCTCCGGCCCGACCAATGGCTACGTCGAGATCGCCCACAACGCGGCGCTCAACCCGGCGAGCGCGATCACCATCGAGGGCTGGGTCGCGGTGACCGACCCGGGCGGCGGCTGCAGCAGCATCATCGGCAAGAACTGGCAGCATTCCTGGTGGGTAGGCATCTGCGGCACGACGCTCCGCTCGTACCTGGCCGGCTCAACCAGCCAGTGGAACGGCGGCAAGTTGAGCGGTTGGACGCACTTCGCCGTCGTCTATGACGGAGCCCACCGCTACCACTACATCAACGGTGAGCTCATCAACTCGACGCCGCAAACCGGCAGCCTGCCGCCCTCGACCGATCCGGTGCGCATTGGCAGCGACGTGCTGTGGAACTACACGCCGGGTGGCTCGATCAACGAGATTCGCCTGTGGAACGTGGCCCGCACCCAGGACCAGATCCGCCAGTCCATCAACGTGCCGATCACCACCGCGCAGCCAGGCCTCGTCGCGGTGTGGCGCGACGGCATGCACGACGCACTCGGTCACTACACCGGGACGACCCACGGCTCGACCGGTTTCCTGACCTTCCCGGCCACCCACGACTGCGGCTCGAGCACGTCCAGCGCTCTCTGCCTGCTCAGTCGCTGGTTCGTGAGCATGACCTATCGCATCGGAGCGCCGGGGACAGCGGAGGCCAATGCGACCACGGTGCCCTACTACAACCCCGGCTCGGGACTCTTCTACTTCAACAACCCCAACGACTGGCAGATCCTGGTCAAGGTGCTCGATGGCTGCGCCATCAACGGCCACATCTGGGTGGGAACCGCGGCGTCGACGAACCTGTTCTATCGCCTGACGGTCAGCGACGCGATGGGGTCGGCCCAGAAGATCTACTTCAATTACCCCGGTCCGATCGCACCCTCGGTACTCGACACCTCGGCGTTCGCGAGCTGCCCGTAGGCTGGAAGATCGTCTCGCCGGTTCAGGAGGGCTCGGCCGCCGGCCGGGCCCTCGCCGTTTGCGGCCCGGCGAGCAGCGCCGGCACGAACACCAGGTCGGCGATCGCGGCGATCACGATCGCGGTCGCGCACAGCACGCCGAAGCGTTCGATCGGCACGAAGCTCGCGAGGGCGCAGACCGCGAAGCCGGCGGTGCGGATGAGCGCGGTGAGCAGGTAGGCCGGGGCATTCTCCTCGAGCGCCGTGGCGATCGCGGCGCGCGGGCCTTGCACCGGCTCGAGCTCGCGGAAGCGGTCGACGGTGTGGATCGTGTCGTCGCCCGCCAGACCGAGCAGGATCGAGGCGATCATCACCGTCGCGATGTCGAGCGGCACACCGAGCCAGCCCATGGCGCCGAGCACGACGAGGACCGGCAGCAGGCTGGGCACCAGGGCGAGCGGCGTCCAGCGCGCGCTGCGCAGCAGGAAGTAGAAGATCGCGGCGACGGAGACGAGGGTCAGACCGAGCGAGCTCGCCAGGGTGCGCAGCAAGCCGCTCTGGGTCGCGAGCAGGGTCGGGAACTCGCCGGTTGTCTCGACCTCCGCCTCGGGGAATTCCTCGACGCCGATGCGGCGCGCCGCGGCGAGGATCGGCGCCAGCCGGTCGACGCCGGCCGTGGGCACGAAGATCGTCACCCGCGCCGCGCGCCCGTCGGCGGCGAGATAGGCAGCGAGCGCCGCGCGCCCGTTCGCGTCGTGCTCGAGACGCTCGAGCGCCGCCTGGCGGGGGGCGTCGCCGCCCATCGCCACCGCGCCCTCGGCGCTGCGCCGCAGCGCCACGTCGACGACGTCCCCGGCGCCGAAGACGCCGAGGTTCTCGACCTCCTCGCGCAGGCGCACCGCGAGCCACGCGAGACGGCGCAGCCCGCTGCCACTGCGCAGCCCGGCGCTCCCGGCGCCCTCGCGCACCAGGAGCTCGACCGCCGAGACCCCCACCCCGGCGCGTTCCAGCGCCTCGATGCCCGAGCGCGCCGGCGCGCCGGCCGGCAGATAGGTGAGGGCATTGCCCTCCACCCGCAGGCGCGGCAGCCCGAGCCCGGCGGCGAGGGTGAGCAGGACGAGCAGCGCGGCGAGCGCCGCGCGGTGACGCGCCGCCCAGAGAGCGCCGTCGCGTCCGTGGCGGGCGAGCGCCGCCTCGGCCCGGCGCCGCACCTCCCCCGGTCTGCCGCCGACCCGGTCGAGCAGAGCGGGATAGAGCGTGAAGACGGCGAAGATCATCTCGACCGTCGAGATCACGCACCAGCCGCCCAGGGTGCGCACCGCGCCGATCGGGCTCGAGAGCAGCGAGCCGAAACCGACCAGCGTCGTGACGCTCGTCCACAGGACGGCCCGCCCCTTCTCGGCGAAGGTCCGGCGCACCGCTTCGCCGACCGCGACGCCGCGCTCGAGATGATCGTGGAAGCGCACCTGCAGGTGCACCGCGGTCGCCAGCGCGATCACGAAGACGAGCGGCGGCAGGACCGCCAGCACCATGTTGAGGCGCACGCCGAGATAGCCCATCGGGCCGAGCAGCAGCACCTCGAGCCAGGCGACGAAGAGAAATGACAGCCCGAC
This sequence comes from Acidobacteriota bacterium, assembly GCA_050258075.1. Classification (GTDB taxonomy): domain Bacteria; phylum Acidobacteriota; class Thermoanaerobaculia; order Multivoradales; family JAGPDF01; genus JBLMYC01. The sequence continues at coordinate 11,917 of JBLMYC010000153.1, read as the reverse complement.
GCTGCGCGGGCGCCGGAAGGCGAGCAGCAGGAGGACGACCGCCAGGGCGACCAGGGCCGGGAAGTAGCGCTCGGCAACGGCGCGCGATTCGCGGTCGAGCGCCCGGTTGAGGACCGGCGGTCCAACCAGGCTCACCGTCACGCCGGGTGGCGGTGCGGCGGTCACCCGTTCGATCGCCCGCAGCAGCGCCTGCTGGGCGTGCGGTGCACCGGGCGCGAGCTGGAGCAGCACCGTGGCGACGTCGCCGTGCGGGCCCACCAGGCCGAGGTTGCGGAGCAGCGGGTCCTCGCCCGCCGCCGGCGTCGGTCCGCCCGGCGGCGCCGCGCTCCACGGCCCCAGCGCGCGCTCGACCCCGGGCAGCGCCACCACGCGTCGCTCGACGTCGCGCAGCCAGGCGCGGCCTTCCCGCCGCCACAGCCCGGGACCGGTGAGCGCGATGCGCAGCGCGTCGTCGCCGCCGAAGGTCGAGCGGAACTCCTGGTAGGTCGCAACCGCGCGCGAGCCGCTCAGGAAGAAGACCTGCGGCGAGTTGTCGCTCTGCAGCAGCAGCAGCCCCGGCGCGGCGAGCAGCCCGACCGCGATCCACGCCGCGAGCATCGCGCGTGGGCGCGCCAGCGCCGCGTCGAGCAGCCGGCCTAGCGCCATGGCTCGCCGTTGCTGCCGAGCGCGCACGTCGCGAGCCGCAGCGCGCCGAGCAGGCCGACGCGGGGCGCGGCGAGCGTCCCCTGCTGTACGCCGAGCAGGCGCGCGAAGAGCGCCGGGTCGCCCGCCAGCGTGCGCAGCAGTCGCCGCCGCGCCGCCGGCCGGCGCTCGGCGACGAGCAGCAACCGGGTGAGCGCCTCGGGCAGCCGCCGGATGCGGCGCGCGGCGCGCGAGTAGCCGGCCAGCGTGCCGGCGGCGAGGGCCGCGGCGAGCGCCTGCGCCTCGCGGAAAGCAAGCGCCAGCCCTTCGCCGGTGATCGCGTCGACGTAGCCGCCGGCGTCGCCGAGCAGCGCCAGGTTCCCGGCCACGACGCCACGGACGCGCTGCTCGAGCGGCCCGGCGCCGCGCACCGCCGAGACGCGCGGCGCAGCGCCAAGGCGCGCCCGCAGCTCGCCGAAACGCGACAGCAGATCGTCGAGCGACGGCCGCGGCATGCCGGCCGAGGCCGACCACAGGAACGCGACGCCGACTTCCGCCTCGCCGACCGGGCTGACGTACGCCTCGGCCCGCTCGCCCCAGTGCACCTCGACGCGGTCGCTCCAGGGAGCGATCGCGAAGTGCGCCCGCTGCCCGAAGCGCCGGCGAGCGGCGGGCCCGGCAGCGAGGCCGCTCCAGGCGCGGACCCGCGAGTGGAGGCCATCGGCGCCGACCACGAAGCGCGCCGCGACGGCGCCACGCCCGGTCGCAACCCCGTCCGCCAGGAGACTCCGCGCCGCCTCGCCCCAACGCAGCTCCGCGCCGAGCGTCGCGGCGCGCTCGACGAGCGTGGCGTGGAGCGCGGTGCGTCGCGACGCCACGCCGCTGCCAGAGGGGAAGTCCGCCACCGCGACGGTGGCGGCGTCGCGAAACGCGATGCCGCGAAACGGCCGCCCCGGCGGCGCGACGCCGAGCGCCGCCAGAGCCGCGACGCCGGCCGGCATTAAGCCCTCGCCGCAGGCCTTGTCGATCGGCGGCCGGCGCGGGTCGAGCACCACGACCGCGAGGCCCCGCAGGCGCAGCGCGATCGCCGCCGCCAGGCCCGCCGGCCCGCCGCCGACGACGACGACGTCAGTCTTCGTGCGCATCGATTGCGCCGCGGTCGGGGTGGGAGGCCACCCGCGCCGCGCGGCCCAGCGCGCGGCGCGAGCGCCACAGCGCGCCGGCGAGCCGCGGCCAGGTAACGGCGGCGGGAGCCACGAGGTCGCCCGCCAGATGGCGACGCACGGTCTCGCCGCGGCGCAGCTTCCCCGACGAGGTGCGGGGCAGCGTGCCCGGCGCGAGCACGTGGACCTCGTCGACCACCAGGCCCGCGCGTGCCAGGACCGCGTCGCTGACCCGCCTCGGCAAGCTCTGCCGCAGCTCGTTGGCGGCCTCGCGCCGGTGCTCGACGAAGACCGCCAGCACCTCGCGCCCGCTGCCTTCCGGCAGGTAGCTCGCCGCCACCGCGCAGCCGGCGCGGGCGCCGTCGAGCCCGACCAGGGCCTGCTCGACGTCCTCCGGAGCGTGGTTGCGCCCGCGCAGGATCAACACGTCCTTCGCACGGCCGGTCAAATAGAGCTCGCCGTCGTGCACGAAGCCGAGGTCGCCGGTGTCGAGCCAGCCGTCGCGCAGGGCGCTCGTCGTCGCTTCCGGCTGCCCGAGATAGCCCTGCATCAAGGACGGGCCGCGGGCGAAGATCCGCCCCACGCGGCCCGCCGGCGTCAGAGTCCCGCCCTCCCCGCGCAGCTCGATCGAGAAGCCCGGCACCGGCCTGCCGACCGCGACGATCTCGCGTCCGTCGGCGCTCTCGCGCACCTCGCCGCGGGCGAGAGCGGCACGATCGAAGCGCGCGCTGCGGAACGGGCGGTCGAGGGCCGAGAACGTCACCGCCAGGGCCGCCTCGGAGAGCCCGTACACCGGGGTCATCGCCGCCGCCCGAAAACCAAATGGCGCGAAGCGCTGGCAGAAGGCCCGCAGCACCTCCGGCGCGACCGGCTCGGCGCCGTTGAGCGCCACTCGCCAGCTCGAGAGATCGACCCCGTCGAGCTCCTCGTCGCGCACTTTCGCCGCGCACAGCCCGTATGCGAAGTTCGGCGCCGGCGAGATCGTCGCCCGGTAGCGCGAGATCGCGCGCAGCCACAGCGCCGGACGAGCGACGAAGGCCTCGGGCCCGATCAGGGTCAGCGTTCCCGGCCGCTCGAGCGCGCACAACACGCCGCCGATCAGCCCCATGTCGTGGTACAGCGGCAGCCACGAGACGCCGCTGTGCACGAGCTCCGGCGAATCGGGCCAGAACCCGTTCAGGATCCGGACCTGGGCGAGGAGCGCCCGGTGGCTGAGGGCCACCGGCTTGGGCTGGAACGTCGTCCCGGAGGAGAACTGAACCAGGCCCAGGTCCTGCGGCGCGACCTCGATCGCGCTCTCCGCCGCCGCAGGCAGCTCCTCGAGGGTGCGGCAGCCGAGCTCCGGCCGCGCCGCCTCGAGCGACTCGCCGAGCAGCCGGCGCACCCGCGGGTCGGCCAGCACCAGACGGCAGCCGGCGCCGAGCAGCAGTCGCGCGGTCTGGGCGTGGTACTCGTCGAGCCGGCCGAGGCGGGCCGGCGGGTACAGCGGCACCGGGACGGCGCCGGCGAGCAGGGTGGCGAAGAAGCCGAGCACGAACTCCGGCGAGGTTGGAAAGACGAGCGCCACCCGCTCGCCGGGGGCGATCCCGCTCGCCAGGAGCCCACCGGCCAGGCGCCGGCTGCGCGCGTGGATCTCGTCCCAGCCGAGCCAGGTCGCGCGCTCGGCGCGGTCGAGGAAGCGCAGCCCGCGGTCCGGGAAGCCGGCGGCGCGCTCGAGCCAGGTCGCGAGGGTGGCGCTCATCCGAGCTCCCCTCCCGGCGCCGCGAGCTTGCGACCGACCGCCGCCACCAGGTCGCCCACCGTGTCGATCGCCGCCTCGTCTTCGGGCTCGAGGCGCACCCGGAAGCGGTTCTCCACCTCGACCGCCAGGGTCAGCCGGCGCAGCGAGTCGAGGCGCAGCGCGTCCACCAGTCGCAGGTCGGGCCGCAGCTCGCCTTCAAACCCCAGGTGCTCGCGCGCCACCGCGGCGACGCCGGCGAGGATCTCGGTCCGGCTCGGATTGCTCAAAAGGCCCCCGGCAGGAAGCGCGGGCGATCGCCGAGGCGGGACCGGTAGTCGCCGGCGGCAGCCAGCGCCCGTTCCTCGCTGCGCACCCGCACCGCGAGCAACACGGCGTTGGCGGCGCTGAAGACGAGCGCGGTCAGCCATGCGGTGTGCACGAGCGGCAGGGCGAACATCTCGACGACGACCGCCAGGTAGTTGGGGTGGCGCACCAAGCGGTACGGCCCGCCGACGATCGCCGGCTCGCCCGGCACCACGACGATGCGGGTGTTCCAGCGCTCGCCGAGCGCCGCGATCGCCCAGTAGCGCAGCGCCATCGCCAGGGCGAGCAGCGTGACCATCGGCGCTGCCAGCGCGAGCACGAACGGCCGCCGCAGGAGAAAGACCTCGAGCGGCGCGGCGACCAGGAACGCGGCGTGTACCCCGACCATCCATGGATAGTGCGCGCGCCCGACCTCGTGCCCGCCGCGCGCGAGCGCCCGGCGCCGGTTGCGCCGCGAGCGGGCGAGCTCCGCGAGGCGCTCCGCCGCGACCAGCAGGACCAGCCCGAGGAAGAAGATCCGGCTCACCATTTCACCACTCGAGCAGCACGAGCTCGGAGCAGAAGCCGGGCCCCAGCGCGAGCAACATGCCGAGGCTCCCCGGCGCCGGCCGATGTTCGGGGCGCAGGGTCTGCTCGAGCACCAGCAGCACGGAAGTCGACGACAGGTTTCCCACCTCGCGCAAGCTCCGCCAGGTGAGTGCCAGGGCCGCGGGCGGCAGTTCAAGCGCCTCCTGCATGGCCTCGAGCACTTTCGGACCGCCGGGATGGCAGACCCAGGACGTGATCTCGGAGCGTTCTCGCCCGTGCTCGGCGAGGAAGGCGTCGACGTCACGGCGCAGGAAGCGGCGCACGACCTCCGGCACCTCGGCCGAGAGGACGATGCGGAAACCGCGCTCCGAGATGTCCCAGCCCATGACGCGCTCCGAGTCGGGATAGAAGACCGAGCGCGTGGCGACGACCCGCGGACCGGTCGCCGGCCGCTCGGCGCCGACCACGACGGCGGCCGCGGCGCCGTCGCCGAACAGGCCGGAGGCGATCAGGTTGGGGATCGAGAGGTCGTCCTGCTGCAGGGTCAGCGAGCACAGCTCGACCGACAGCAGCACCGCCACCTGGCGCGGGAAGGCGCGCACGTAGTCGGCGGCGCGCGCCACTCCGGCGGCGCCGGCGACGCAGCCGAGGCCGAAGATCGGCACCCGCTTGACGCGCTCGGGCAGGCGCAGGCGGTTCATCAGCCGGGCGTCGAGCGACGGCGTTGCAAGACCGGTGACCGAGACGAAGAAGAGCGCGTCGACGTCGTCGGTCTCGAGGCCGGCGCGCTCGAGCGCGGCGCGGATCGCCTGCGCTCCGATCTCCTGGCCGACGCGGATCCAGGCGTCGTTCGCCTGTCCCCAGGTCTTGAGAAGCGGGTAGTCCTCAAGCGGCAGCGCCAGATGGCGGCCGCCCACCAGCACGTGGCGATGCAGCGCCTCCAGGCGATCGAGGTTGAAGTGGCGCTGCCCCCAGTGCTCGCGAAAGGCGCCGACCAGGGTCTCCTGGTCGTAGAAGTGGGGTGGAAAGGCGGCGCCGACGGCGGCGATTCGCACGCTCGCGCCTCAGCGCCGCAGATCCAGACGCCGGGCGAGCTCGGCGAGGAGCAGCCCGCCGCACGAGTACAGGAAAAACGTCCGCACCGCGATTCCCCACCAGGGATCGCGCGGCAGGCGGGTCAACGCCTCGACCGTGAGCACCAGCAGCGGACCGCGGAAGATCCAGGCGATCCAGCCGGTCAGCAGGCCATCCAGCCACCAGGCGCCGCCGCGCCCCTGGATGAGCAGGAAGAGCGCGGTCAGGCCGAGCGCCTCGAGCACCCAGACACCGAGGGTGAGAACCTCCGGCGGCGAGCCGGGGCGGGCCACGCCGTACGCGGCCAGCGCCTCGCGGCCGCCGTCCACCCGCAGGTAGTCGGCGCCGAACGCGAACAGGCCCTGCAGGAGCATCAGCAGCACGACGGCGAGGAATACGAAGCGGGTCACGTCCCGATCCTAGCAACCTCGCGCGCCGACCGCGCGGCGGCGCTGCTAGACTTCCTCTGTCTTGCCCGCCTCGGCGATCCTTCGCTCCGCGCTCTCCGCGCTCGGCCTGCTCTTGGCGCTCGAGATCGCGTACGTCGTCCTGCGGCGCTCGAGCCCGCGCTACCGGCTGCGGCTTCTGTACCACCTGTGGGCGGTCAGCCTCGCCGGCGTCGGCGCGCTGCTCGCCCTGGGGCGCGACATGGTGCGGGTGACCGTGTTCGACCTCACGGTGACCGCGGCCGCGCTGCTCACCACGATCGTCGTCTTCTCGCTCTTCGAAGCCCTGGTCCTGGTGCGCCCGTGGGACCCCAAGCGCGGACCCTACGTGCCGAAGCTGGTGCGCGACAGCGTGCGGCTTTCACTGGTCGCGGTGGTCGCCCTGGTCCTCGCCCACACCCTGTTCGGTCAGCCGCTCGACAAGCTGCTGCTGTCGTCGACCGCGCTCCTGGCGGTCATCGGCCTGGCGCTCCAGGACGTGATGAAGAATCTGTTCGCGGGGGTTTCGCTGCAGTCCGAGCGCGCCTTTCAAGTCGGCGACTGGCTGATGCTCGACGGCGTCGGTCTGGCGCAGGTCCAGGAGATGACCTGGCGTGCCACCCGGCTGCGCACCAACGACGGCCTCGAGATCGTCGAGCCCAACTCGACGATCGCCGCCGACCGGCTGATCGCCTACGGCTCGGGACGCAAGCCGGTCGCCTTCGCGCCGCGCATCGGGCTGCCGTACGCGCTCCCCCCGGCCGAGGCCAAGGCGATCCTGCTCGCCGCGATGCGCGACGCGCCGGGCATCGCCCAGACGCCGCCGCCCGAGGTGTTCCTGGAGAGCTACGGCGACTCCTCCATCGTTTATCGGCTACGTGCCTGGACCCACCAGGTGGCCGGCGCGTCGCGCTTCCAGGACGGTCTGCTCGCCCGCGTCTGGTACGCCGTGCAGCGCGCCGGATACTCGTTCCCGTTCCCGACCCGCACCGTCGAGATGCACGACAGCACGCAGGAGACCGTCCGCGCCGGCGAGGACGCCCGCGCCCGCGCGATGGCGCTGCTCGCCGATCTGCCACTGTTCCACGAGCTCCCCGCCGAGGCGCTCGGGCGTCTCGCCGCGGCGGCGCGGCGCGTCCACTTCGACGATCAGGAGATCCTGGTGCGCGAAGGCGCGAGCGGCGACTCGCTGTTCGTCATCGAGCAGGGGCACGTGCTGGTCACCATGTCGGGCGACGAGGTGAAGACGACCGCGATTCCCCTGGCCCGGCTCGGTCCCGGCAACTTCTTCGGCGAGATGTCGCTCTTGACCGGCGAACCGCGGCGGGCCACGGTCACCGCCGACGGCGGCTGCGTGGTGCTGATGCTCGAGCGCCAGGAGGTGGCGCCGGTTCTGGCCTCCGATCCGGCGATCGCCGAGGCGCTCAGCCGCTCGCTCGCCGAGCGCGAGGCGGACACCGCCGCCAAGCTCGAGGACCGCCGCGGGCGCCAGCGCGCCGCACCCGCCCAGTCGCAGGCCAACTTCCTGCGCCGCATCCGGGAGTTCTTCAGCTTGCCCGAAGCGTGAGCCGGAATGAGAGAATCCGGCCCGCGATGAGTGACTTCCGCGGCTCGCGCGACTTCGACCACGGCGGCACGCCGGCGGTCGGCGTCCTGCTCTCCAACCTCGGCACTCCGGACGCGCCGACCGCGCCGGCGCTGCGCCGCTACCTGCGCGAGTTCCTGTCCGATCCGCGGGTGATCGAGCTGCCGCGCTTCCAGTGGTGGCTGATCCTCAACCTGTTCATTCTGACCACCCGGCCGCGCAAGTCGGCCGAGCTGTACCGCAAGGTCTGGTCGGAGAAGGACGGCTCGCCGCTCCTCGCGATCGCCCGCCGCCAGCAGGCGGGAATCGAGGCGGCGCTGCGCCAGCGCTTCGGCGGGCCGCTCTACGTCGCGCTCGGCATGCGCTACGGCGAGCCTGCGATCCGCGGCGCCCTGCGCGAGCTCGCCGACCGGGGCTGCCGCAGGATCGTCGTGCTGCCGCTCTATCCGCAGTACTTCTCGGGCACCGTCGGCTCGACGTTCGACGCCGTCGCCGACGAGCTCAAGACCTGGCGCTGGGTGCCGGAGCTGCGCTTCGTCCAGCACTACCATGACCAGCCGGGGTACATCGCGGCGCTCGCTGCGAGCGTGCGCGAGACCTGGCGCGACTACCAACCGGAAAAGCTGCTGATGTCGTTCCACGGCATCCCGCAGCGCTACTTCGACGCCGGCGATCCCTACTTCTGCGAGTGCCAGAAGACGGCGCGACTGCTCGCCGAGGCGCTGGGACTCGAACGCTCGCGCTGGGAGCTGTCCTTCCAGTCGCTGTTCGGCAAGGAGGAGTGGGTCAAGCCCTACACCGACCGCACCGTCCGGGCGCTGGCGCGCTCCGGGGTGAAGAGCCTCGACGTCCTCGCCCCCGGCTTCTCCGCCGACTGCCTGGAGACGCTCGAGGAGCTCGACGGCCTGAACCGCGAGTTCTTCACCCACGCCGGCGGCGAGCGCTTCCGCTTCATCCGCTGCCTGAACGAGCGCCCCGACCACGTGGCGTTCCTCGCCGATCTGGTGGCGAGCCAGCTCGCCGGCTGGGTCGAGCCCAAGGGGACCTACGACGAGGACGCGGCGGCCGCCGCCGTGAACGCTCGCCGCACCCGAGCCGAGGCGATGCGGGCCCGGCCGCGCGCCGCCGACGGCTCCTACCTCACCTAGGCCCCCGCCACAGCCCCAACGGGCGGCGTCGGCCCGCGCCGGCCGCCTCTACGATGCCAGACGGACGCGTCGCGCGCCGCAACGCGTTCCTCCCGAGCGAGCCAACCATGAAGCCACAACTGCTTGCCCTGCTGACCGCCGCCGCCTGGGGCATCGGCGGCTACTTCGAGAAAAAAGGCCTGCACCTGGGAAACCTGCCGCCGCAGGTCGGCGCGACGCTGCGCACCGCCGTGGCGCTGCTCGTGCTCGGGATCGTCGCGGCACCGCAGCTGCGCACCCTGACGCAGGCGCCGCCACGCGCCCTGTGGTCGATCGCGATCGGCGGCGGGGTCGTCGCCGGCGCGATCGGCATCCTGTGCTTCTACGCCGCGCTCAAGGGGGCGCCGCTCTCCCGGGTGATGCCGATCGCCTTCACCTCGCCGCTCTGGGGCGCCGCGATGGGCATCGCCTTCGCGGGCGAGCCGCTGACCCTGAAGACCGCCGCCGGCGGCCTGCTGACGGTTGCGGGAATCGTCGTCCTGACGATCTAGCCGGCGGGCTCGGCGGGTGCCACCACGACCGCGGTGCCGTAGCACAGCACCTCGGTGACGCCCTGCATCACCTCGGTTGCGTCGTAGCGGATGCCGACCACGGCGTTGGCGCCGAGCTGCTGGGCGTGCTGCAGCATCAGGTCGTAGGCCTCGGCGCGGGTCTTCTCGCACAGCTCGGTGAAGAGCGTGATGTTGCCCCCCACCAGGGTCTGCAGCGACCCGCCGATCGTGCCGAAGATCGAGCGCGAGCGCACCGTGATGCCGCGCACGACGCCGAGGGTCTGCCGGATGCGATAACCGTCGAGGGTGAACGCGGTGGTGGTCATGCCGTGGTTCATCGCTCCTCCTGTCGTCGTCCGGCGCCGTTGTCGAGCCAGGCGGCGAGCTCGCCGACCGCGCGTAGGGTGACGAGCGGCCGGGCGCGCGCGAGCTCCGCGGCAGTGTGTGAGCCGCTGAGAACGCCCACCCCGCCGGCGCCGGCGTTGAGCGCCATCTCGAGGTCGAACGTCGTGTCGCCGATCATCAGGGTCTGCGCCGCGCCCACGCCGAACTCGGCCATCAGGTCGAGCAGCATCCGGGGGTGGGGCTTGGCGGGTGCCTCGTCGACCGTGCGGCTGCCGTGGACGACGGTGCCGAGGCCCGTCTTCGCGAGCTCCCGCTCGAGCCCCTTGCGGCTCTTCGAGGTGGCGACGGCGAGGAAGTAGCCGCGCTCGGCGAGGATGGCGAGCGTCTCCGGCACGCCGGCGAAGAGCTCGACCTCGTCCTTGTACGTCTCCAGCCAGTGGAAGCGATAGCGTTCCACGAGGCGTGCGGTCATCTCCTCGGGCGCGCCGGGCAGGAAGATCTCCATCGACTCGCGCAGGCCCATGCCGATCACCCGGCGGATCGTCGGGTCGGGCTGCTCGACACCGAGATCACGGAGCGCCGCCCGAGTGCAGGCGACGATCGTCGCGATCGAGTCCATCAGGGTGCCATCCCAGTCGAAGACCAGGAGCGAGTACCGGGCGTTCACGCGGGGATTCTATCGGGAGGGCGGCGGTTGCGCCGCCCTCAGAACCGATAGCTGACCGCCACGCGCAGGCGACGGTCCTGGACGAGCTGAATGCCGGTGTTCTGCTGGCGGAGCGGAAAGTCGGCGTGCAGCTCGCCGTACAGGCTCTCGCCGAGAGCGAAGGTCAGAGCCGGGCCGAGGTACACGGCGTGGATGGCCGTGTCGCGCGCCGTCTCGCCCTTGAGGTCGTCTTCGCCCTTGGCCTCGCCGGACACCTCCAGCGCCACGCCGAGCGCGCCCTCGTGCTGGAGCCAGACGTACACCCCCGGCCCGACGCTCCAGGTGAAGTCGTCGCCGAGCCGATAGTCGAAGCGGCCCCGCCGGCGCAGGGCATACTGCGCCGAGGCGTTCACGAAGCCCCGCCGGTAGCGCCAGAAGAGCGTGCTCCCGACCAGAACGTCGGTCGAGCCCGTGCCGAGCGTGATGTCGTGCCCGTGCACGCCGGAGGGCGGCAGGCCACCCGTCGCGCCGTCGTGCTCCATCAGCTCCTCGGCGATCCGATCGCTGTTGCCGGTCGGGAGCTTCACGCCGCCGAGGACGCTCCACGCCAGGAGACCGTCGCCGCGCACCCGCACCAGGGCCAGGTACTTGGCGAGCGCCGCGACGTCGCCGACGCCCGAGACGCTGGCGCTGCGCATCGCACCGCCTTCCGGTCGCCGGAAGGTGCGCGAGATGGAGGGCACGTTCACCTGGACACCGAAATTCTGGTTGAACTGGTAGCCGACGATCGCCTGGGTCACCGAGCTGTACAGGTGCTGCCCGCCGGCGGCGATCCGGTGGCCGTCCTCACGCAACGTGCCGAACTCCGAGTACTGCTCGAACAGCCCGACGAACGGGCCCGGCTTCATCTCCTTGGCCTGGAGCGACGACCAGATCGCGCAAAGGTCGCAGGCCCCGGCCGGGCTGGCCAGTCCGATCGCGAGCACGATCATCCACAGCTTGCGCATCACGTGAATCCCTCCTCCTCCGGGAGTGCGCCCGAGCGCCCTCCCCGGTTCCCGGTTGAGCTCAGTTGACGCCCGGGGGGCCGGGCGTCAAACGACTACGGGGTGGGCCAGGAAGCGCGGCGGCGGCGCCCAGGATTCGGCGACGATCCGGGAGCGCAGAACCACGATCCGCGGGTGCACGGGCGCCGCGATCCGCGGCGCCGCGAGGACCGGTGGCGGGGCAAGGACGCCGGCGACGAGGAGCGTCACGGCGAGGCTCGCCGTTCCCGACCCGCAGGCCGAGCAGCGCCAGGTCGCCTCGCGCTGGCAGCACGGCGAGTCGCCGGCCACCGACCGGCGGCAGCAGGTGGTTTCGTCGCAGCCGCACGCTACGCCGCGCAGCCCCAGAAAGGGAAAAAGCAACCCGGTCGCGAGGACTCCGATGAGCAGGGCCGTCGGCACGGCGCGGTGGAACCGATCGCGCATCGCCGCGCCAGCCTATCAATGCCGCGCGGGAGGATCGAGGGGAGCGGTGAGAAGACCGCCGCTCCCGCTGCGAACGACCAGTTGGCCCACGAACGCCGCGCCGGGCGGCACCCGGGCGTGAGGACCGATCACCGCGCGCGCCACCCGGGCGCCCTCCCCAACGGTCGCCCCCGGCAGGAGCAAGGCTTCCTCGACCTCCGCGCCCGGCTCGATCCGCGCATCGCCCTCCAGCACCGCGCGCCGCACTCGCGCGCCCGGCTCGATCCGCGCTGCCACGCCCAGCCAGCTGCCGCTCCTGGCGCCCAGCCCCAGGTCGAGCGCCGCTTCGAGGTAGCG
>JBLMYC010000152.1:0-7246 GCA_050258075.1 Acidobacteriota bacterium | reverse complement strand
GTCTGGCGCAGGCGGCGCCACGTCTGGAGGAGCTCGGCTTCGCGGTCACCGCGATGTCAGGCGGGACCTTGGCGCTGGCCGCGGCGCCGTCGGTCCTGTCGCCGCGCGAGGCCGAGGACCTGATCGTGGCCCTGGCCGGGGAGAGCGGGGAGATCGACGACGTCGAGGCCCTGCGCCGCCGGCTGTTGGAGTCGCTGGCCGCCTCGACGGCGTGCAAGGCGGCGGTGAAGATGCACCATCCCATGCCGCCGGCCGCTCTCGAGGCCCTGGTCAGCGAGCTGTTCGCGGCCGAGCACCCGTTCTCCTGCCCGCACGGCCGACCGGTCGTCCTGCAGATGACCGACGCCGACCTCGAGCGCCGCTTCGGCCGTCGCTGAGCCACTCGCGTGCTGCGTCCGGCCGGGCGTCGGCGCGGTCCGGCCGCGGGTTCTTGGTACGATCCGGGCGATGAAGCTCGGCCGGCGCGCCGCGACCCCCTTCGAGCGAAAGCTTGGCTACCGCTTCCGCGACGGCGATCTGCTGGAGGTGGCGCTGACCCATCGCTCGTTCGCCAACGAGCGCGGGAGGGGAGAGCACTACGAGCGGCTGGAGTTCCTGGGCGACGCGGTGCTCGGCATGGTCGCCGCCGAGTGGCTGTACGTGACGTATCCGGAGCTCAGCGAGGGCGAGCTGTCGCGCCACAAGGCGCTGATGGTGAGCGCCGCGGCACTGGCGCGCTACGCCCAGTCCCTTGGCCTCGGTGAGGCCCTGCGGCTGGGAGTGGGTGAGGAACGCTCCGGCGGACGCTCGAAGTCGTCGCTGCTCGCCGACTCGCTCGAAGCGGTTCTCGGCGCGGTGTATCTCGACGGCGGGCTGCGCGTGGCGAAGCAGGTGATCGAACCGCTGCTCGTTGCCGGCATCGCCGAGAGCGTCGCGACGCCGCACGCCGACGCCAAGACCGCGCTGCAGGAGGCGGCGCAGGCGCGCGGCTGGCCGCTGCCCGAGTACCGGCTGGTGGCCGAGTCCGGACCGGACCACCAGAAGGTGTTCACCGTCGAGTGCTGGCTGCACGGGGAGGTCCGCGGCATGGCGCAGGGCGAAACGAAGAAGCTCGCCGAGCAGCGCGCGGCGCTGGCGGCCTACGCTCGCCTCGAAAGCGAGGAGCCGGCCGGCAAATGATGCTCTCGGCCGCCCGCCTCGAGGAGATCACCCGCCGGCGCGAGGGCAAGCTCTCCGAGCTGCCCTACCCGCAGCTGGTGTGGGCGCTGGCGTGCGAGCGGCGCACGGCGGTGCTCGAGCTGCGCCGGCGCCAGGTGCAGAAGAACGTCATCTTCGAGTGGGGAGTCCCGGTCGACTGCCGATCGAACCTGGCGCACGAGACGTTCGGCCGCTTCCTGGTCACCGCCGGAGCTCTCGGCGAGGGAGCGTTTCAGGGTGCTCTCAACGAGTCCCTGGCGCGTGGCGTGCCCCTCGGCGAGGTGCTGGTCGAGCGCGGCCTGATCGGTCACTACGCGATCTATCGCTACCTGCAGCAGAACCTGGCGCACAAGCTGCTCGACCCGTTCACCTGGACGGACGGCGAGTTCCGGCTGAGCTTCGACGTGCCGCAGGTGACCTCTCCGCTCAAGGTCAAGGTGCCGCAGCTCCTGGTCACCGGCATCCTGCGCTTCGTGCCGCAGCCCGAGGTCGATTTCGCGGCGGCGCCACTGATCGGCCGGCGCCTGGGCATCCATCCCGACCCCCGCGTGCCGCTCGCCGAGGTGCGCCTGAGCAGGGCGCACGCCGGCGCGGTCGAGCTGCTGCGCGAGCCGCGCAGTCTGGGCGAGCTGGCGCAGCTCGCCGGTCTGCCGTTTCCGGAGACGACCCGTCTCATCGCCGCCCTCTGGCTGCTGGGTTGCGTCGGACCCGCCGACGAGCTTCCGGCCGCCGTGCCCGCGCAGCCGGCAATAGCCAAGGCGAACGGCCCGGCGCCTGCCGCGCCGCTGGCGGCGGCCGCCGCCCCGAGCGGAGAGTAGGCGGAGCGTCGCCGCGATCAGGTGATGGCGGCCTACCTCAACCACCGCAGGCTCGATCCCTTCGATCTCCTGGGCGTCGCGCCGGAGGCTGCCGTGGCGGAGATCGAGGAACGGTTCCTGACCTTTGCCGAGCGCTACTCGCCGTGGTCGTTCACCGGCCCGGAGCTCGAGCCGATCGCCGATCGCGCGCGGGAGCTGTTCGTCGCCGGGGCGGCGGCCTTCGGCCAGCTCATGGATGCCGAGCAGCGCAACGTGCTGCGGGCGCGGCGCACGACCTTGCTGCAGAAGAGCGCGTCGGCTGCGCCGTCGTTCGCGATCAAGACCGATCTGCTCGACCCGGAGGTCCAGTACCGCAAGGGCAAGGCGCTGCTCGAGGCCGGCAAGTGGAAGCTCGCCCTCCAGGAGATCGAGTTCGCGGCCGACTGCGATCCGCAGAACGGCCTCTACCGGGCCGAGGCGGCGTGGTGCCGGTTCATGGACTCGCCGGCGACGGCATCCCGCAAGGCGCTCGAGGACCTCGACGAGGCGGTGCGCATCGATCCCAAGTGCGGGGTGGCGCATCTCTACGCCGGGGAGATCCACGCCCGGCTCGGCAACTACGACGAGGCTGAGGACTGGCTGCGCCGGGCCAACAAGCTGATGGCCCCCGATCGCCGCGCGATGGACGCTCTGCGCGAGGTCGCGGCGAAGCGCAAGAAGCGTTAAGCCGCGCGCTCCCCGCGGCGGCGCAGCAGCGCCCAGGCGGCACCGACGAGCAGGACGAGCAGGACCACCAGGCCGGCCGCCGACAGGGTGGGGATCGTCGGGTCGAAGGCGGGCGTGATCGTTCCATCCAGCGAGAAAGCTTGGTTGAAGGTCGGCGGGGTCGTGCCGCCGACGATGTCGGTGCCGATGCGCAGCCAGTCCGGGGCCAGATTCGCGTCGCGGATCCAGCTCTGCAGGTCGGGTGTGAAGGGAGTGGTCCCCGTCCCGGTGATCGGTTTCGGCGAGGAAAGCCACAGGAAGCTGCCGGAGGCGAGCTTCACCTGAGGCACGAAGAAGTAGTGGTCGGCGGGCAGGCTCATGGGGGAGAAGCTCACGTCGATGAGCACCTCCTGGCCGGTCACCGGGCCTTCGCCGCCCGTCGTCGAGTTGGGAATCGGGTGGATGCCGTTCACGACCGAGTTGTTGGCCGTGAAGCTGCCACTGAGCAGGGACGCGGAGAAGGACAGCTCCCCGACGACCGCGCTGTCGCGGCTGGCGAAGGCGACGTCCGACGGGGAGTTGAGGCGGGTCGGGACGTTGCCGCCCGGCGGATTGGTCGAGTCCTTCGGGAAGACGCGGTAGATCTCGATCACCACCTGCTGGACGGAAGACGTGGAGACCGCCGCCGGGATGAGCCCGGTGAAGGTCGCGTGGTCGAGGGTCGTGGGAACGGTGAGGATGAAGTCGTCCCCGGTTTCCGTCTCGGTGCCTGCGGTCGACGGCTGGCTGGCCGCCGCCATCTTGGCGTCCGGAGCTCCGGCATCGAAATGGAAGGGGGTGGCGTTCCCGGGCGCCGACAGCAGCGCGGCTCCGAGCAGCGCAGACAGGATCGGCAAGTGGAGGGTCGCGGCTCTCTTGGAGGTCATGGATCTCTCCTCAACAGACGATGTCCTGCATTTCGGGGCGGCGGAAATCTAGCACGCCCGCGGCGCCGGCGGCCCGGTCCGGTCTCGCCCATCCGATAGAATGCCGCGCCATGAGCGAGACCTTGACCGCCTCTCTGCCGACGCCCTCCATCCGCCACTTCCGCGCGCACGCCGGGCAGCGCGTGCTGGTGCGCGGCTGGCTCGCCAACAAGCGCTCGAGCGGGAAGATCGCCTTCCTGCAGATCCGCGACGGCAGCGGCACGGTGCAATCGGTCGCCAGCCGCGCCGACGTCTCGCCCGAGGCGTGGGCCGACGCCGAGCGGGTGACGCAGGAGTCGACCGTCTCCGCATCCGGGACGATCCGCGAGGACAAGCGGGCGCCGGGCGGGGTGGAGCTCCAGCTCGACGATTTCAAGGTCGAGAGCCTGACCGAGGACTTCCCGATCGCGCCCAAGGACCATGGCACCGCGTTCCTGATGGAGAACCGGCACCTCTGGCTGCGCTCCTCGCGCCAGCGCGCCGCGCTGCGGGTGCGCTCCGAGGTGGAGCAGGGGATCCGCGACTTTTTCTACGAGCGCGACTTCACGCTGATCGACTCGCCGATCCTGACCCCGGCCGCCTGCGAAGGGACCTCGAACCTGTTCGAGACCGATTACTTCGGCGACAAGGCGTATCTCTCACAGTCCGGTCAGCTCTACCTGGAGCCGGCGGCGGCGGCGCTCGGCAAGGTGTACTGTTTCGGGCCCACGTTCCGCGCCGAGAAGTCGAAGACCCGGCGCCACCTGATGGAGTTCTGGATGGTGGAGCCGGAGGTCGCCTTCCTGGAGTTCGACGGGCTGTGCGAGCTGGCCGAGGACTTCATCTGCTACCTGGTCGGCCGCGTCCTCGAGCGTTCGGCCGAGGAGCTCAAGGCCCTGGAGCGCGACACTACCAAGCTTGCGGCGGTGGCGAAGCCTTTCCCGCGCATCACCTACACCGAGGCGATCGCGCTGCTGCAGAAGGCCGGTGTGCCGATCCAGTGGGGCGAGGACCTGGGCGGCGACGAGGAGACCGCGCTCGCCAGCCAGTTCGACCGGCCGGTCATGGTGAGCCGCTACCCGACCAAGATGAAGGCCTTCTACATGCAGCCCGACCCGCAGAACCCCGACGTGGTGCTCGGCCTCGACATGCTGGCCCCCGAGGGCTACGGCGAGATCATCGGCGGCAGCCAGAGGATTCACGACCACGACCTGCTGCTGTCCCGCATCCGCGAGCACAACCTGCCGATCGCGGCCTTCCAGTGGTACCTCGACGTGCGCAAGTACGGCGCCTATCCCCACAGCGGCTTCGGGATGGGCCTCGAGCGCTTCGTCGCCTGGGTGTGCGGCCTGCAGCACGTGCGCGAGACGATCCCCTATCCGCGCCTGCTGCACCGCATCTACCCCTGAGCGCGGAGCCTTGCCGCGCTGCGGCCCGCGATGCGACGCAATGCGGCAAAGTGTCTTTTCCAGGCGGCAAACCCCTGTTAGAATAGCGTGCAGAGGCTGCAGTGCGCCTGCCGCATTGCGGCTAAGCGAAAGGGGTCAACGCCGATGTCGAGCACCGCCCTCCACCACAGCAGCGAGCAGGAGTCGCGCCAGGTCGCCGAGGCCTCGCGGCAGGACAAGTGGGAGAAGCCCAGCTTCCTGCGTGACCTCTTTCTCGGCAAGCTGCGCCTCGACCTGCTGCATCCCTATCCGCTGTCGCGCGAGGAGCGCCCCGAGTTCGCGGCGTTCTTCGTCGCGCTGCGCGACTTCCTGCGCGAGCAGGTCGACCCGGTGGCGATCGACCGCGCCGGCGAGTACCCGCCGCACGTCGTCGACGGCCTGCGCAAGCTGGGGGCCTTCGGGATGAAGATCCCCAAGCAGTACGGCGGGCTCGGCTTCAACGGCGTCGAGTACCAGAAGGTGATGAAGCTGCTCGGCAGCTTCGATGGCAACCTGTCGGCGCTGCTCTCGGCACACCAGTCGATCGGCGTGCCGCAGCCGCTGAAGGTGTTCGGGACCGAGGCCCTGAAGAAGAAGTACCTGCCGCGCTGCGCGGCCGGCGAGATTTCCGCTTTCGCGCTGACCGAGCTCGAGGTGGGCTCCGACCCCGCCCGCCTGGCGACCACGGCGGAGCTGAACGCGGCCGGCGACGCCTACGTCCTGAACGGCACGAAGCTGTGGTGCACGAACGGCACGTTCGCCGACCTGCTGGTGGTCATGGCCCGCGACCCCAAGACGAAGAAGATCAGCGCCTTCGTCGTCGAGTCGAAGTGGGAGGGCGTCAAGGTCGAGTACCGCTGCCGGTTCATGGGCCTGCGCGCGATCTCCAACGCGGTGATCAGCTTCACCAACGTCAAGGTGCCGCGCGAGAACCTGATCGGCGAGGAAGGCAAGGGGCTGAAGATCGCCCTCACCACGCTGAACGACGGCCGGTTGTCGATTCCCAACGGCTCGGTGGGCGCGGCGAAGCTCTGCCTCGAGATCTGCCGCAAGTGGGCGGCGGAGCGGGTGCAGTGGGGCCGCCCGGTCGGCAGGCACGAGGCGATCAGCCACAAGCTGGCCGAGATGGCGTCGACCACGTACGCGATGGAGTCCCTGGCCGATCTGGCGACCGCAATGTCCGACCGCGGCGACTACGACATCCGCCTGGAAGCGGCCGCCGCGAAGCTGTGGAACACCGAGCGCACCTGGGAGATCGTCGACGACACCATGCAGATCCGCGGCGGCCGCGGCTACGAGACCGCCGATTCGCTCGCCGGGCGCGGGGAGCCGCCGATCCCGGTCGAGCAGATCATGCGCGACTACCGCATCAACCGCACGTTCGAGGGCTCCTCGGAGATCATGCACCTGTTCATGGCGCGCGAGGCGGTGGACAAGCACCTCGAGGTCGCCGGGGCGTTGATCGACCCGAAGAAGAGTTTCGGGGAGAAGCTGGGGGCGTTCGGCAAGGCGGCCGGTTTCTACGTCTGGTGGTACCCCAGTCGCTGGCTGGGCTGGGGCCGCTGGCCGCGCTTTGCGGCCTTCGGCGCGCTCGCCCCGCACCTGCGCTTCGTCGAGCGCAAGGGGCGCAAGCTGGCGCGCTCGGTGTTCCACGGCATGGTCGTGCATCAGGGCCGGCTGCAGAACAAGCAGGCCTTCCTGTTCCGCCTGGTCGACGTCTCGGTCGAGCTGATGGCGATGGCCGCGTCGATCTCGCGGGCGCAGGCTCTGGCCAAGGCGAACGATCCCGACGCGAAGAGCGCGCGCGAGCTCGCCGACGTCTTTTGCCGCGACTCCCGGCGCCGGGTGAACGGCCTGTTCGCGGCGCTGTGGAAGAACGACGACACCCTGAAGTACAAGGCGGGCGTCGCGGTGCTGGACGGCAAGCACGTGGGGGTCGAGCGCGGCGGGATGGGCCTCCATCTGCCGACGGCGCCCGCGCCCCAGCCGACCGTCGCCGAGCCGGTCATCGCCGGCCGTCGCTAGAGTCTGCAGAGACCCGCAGGCGGGGGCGGCTCCTGGAAGAATCCGGGAGCCGCTTTTCTTCTCCCGGGCAAACCTCGTCCGCGCCGAGTGGTCATAGGATGGGCGGCATGCTCGCCGTCGCTCCTGAAGCAACCGCCGAAGGCCCAGCACCCTGTCTCCGAGACGCGCCGGA
>JBLMYC010000151.1:0-19374 GCA_050258075.1 Acidobacteriota bacterium | reverse complement strand
CCCGGGCCGGTTTGGCGGAGGCGCCGGAACGAGGTAGCATCGGGAGCTCGCGGCACCCCGCCGCCTTTCCCGAGGAGTCTCCATGTCCAAGTTCCTGTCGCGAATTCTCACCGCCAGCACCTGCTCGCTGATCTTGGCGTTACCGGCCCTCGCGGCACCGGCGCCGAGCCCGGCGGCTTCGCCGGCCAAGCCTGCTGCCCCGGCGCCCGCCGCGGCCCACGCCGCCCCGTCCGCGATGCCGATGGCGGCGGTCGCCGACACCGCGACCTTTCCGGCCGTTGTCGCCCGGGTCAATGGCCGTGAGATCACCAAGAGCGACCTGCTCGAGCAGGCGCACGCCATCCTCGAGCAGAACCATCAGCAGGGCGACGCCCCGCTCGCCTTCTACCAGCAGGTGCTCGATCAGATGATCGGCATCCGGCTGCTGTACGAGGAGAGCGTCGCGCTCGGTCTCGGCGCGGCGGATGGCGACGTCGACAAGAGCTTCGAGCAGCTGCGCGGCGGCTTCAAGGGCGACGACAAGGCGTTCGACGAGCTGCTCAGCGCGCGCGGGCTCACGGTCGCGAAGCTGCGCGAAGGCATCAAGGAGAACCTGTCGATTCAGAAGCTGGTCGAGACCAAGGTGCTGCCGACGATCAACATCTCCGACGCCGAGGCGAAGAAGTTCTACGACGGACACCAGCAGCAGATGGCGCGGCCCGAGCAGTTCAAGGTCAGCCACATCCTGGTGGCGGTGAAGAAGGACGCGCCGCCGGCCGAGCGCGAGGCGGCGAAGAAGAAGGCCGAGAGCCTGCTCCAGCAGGCCAAGGGCGGCGCCGACTTCGCCAAGCTGGCGAGCGAGAACTCGGACGATCCGGGCTCGAAGGCGCACGGTGGCGAGCTGCCCTGGCTCGGGCGCGGCCAGACCGTGCCGGAGTTCGAGAAAGCGGCCCTGGCCCTGACCAAGCCGGGCGAGCTGTCGCCGGTCGTCGAGACCCAGTTCGGCTTTCACATCCTCAAGCTCGACGAGCACCGGCCCGCGGGCACGGTGTCGTTCGAGGAGGCCAAGCCGCGCATCGTGGCCAGCCTGAAGCGCATGGCGGAGGGCGAGAGCCTGCAGAAGCGGGTCGACGGGCTCAAGGCCAAGGCCAAGATCGAGATCCTGCTCAAGGGCGCTTGATTCGCCAGGCATCGCGCGTCTACGCCCTCGGATGATCCGCGAGCGCGCCCCTGGTGCCATGCCTGACCCGGCGGAGGACTCCCTCCGCCGGGCGCTGCGCGAGGTCTGGGGCTACGACGCCTTCCGGCCCCTGCAGCGCGAAGCGATCAGCGCCATCCTCGCCGGACGCGACAGCCTGGTCGTGCTGCCCACCGGCGGCGGCAAGTCGCTCTGCTTCCAGGCCCCGGCCCTGCTGCGCCCGGGCCTCGGTCTGGTGGTTTCCCCGCTCATCGCGTTGATGAAGGATCAGGTGGACGGCCTGCGCGCCGACGGCGTCGCGGCGGCGGCGCTGCACAGCGGCTTGGACACGGCCGAGCGCGAGCGGGTGCTCGGCGAGCTCGCCGGCGGCCGGCTGCGCCTGCTGTACGCCGCGCCGGAGCGCGTGGTCGGGGAGGGTGGGGCGGCGTTCCGGCGCCAGCTCGCACGCGCCGGCCTGTGGTTCGTGGCGGTCGACGAGGCGCACTGCATCAGCCAGTGGGGCCACGACTTCCGGCCCGAATATCGGCAGCTGCGGGCGCTGCGCGAGGAATTCCCGCAGGTCGGCCTGCACGCCTTCACGGCGACCGCGACGCCGCGGGTACGCCGCGACATCGCCGCCGAGCTCGGCCTGCGCCAGCCGGAGATCCTGGTGGGCTCCTTCGATCGCGCCAATCTCGTGTACCGCGGACGGCGCCGGGCGAGCCTGTACCGCCAGGTGCTCGAGGCGGTGCGGCGGCACTCCGGCGAGGGCGGCATCGTGTACGCGCTCAGCCGCCGCGAAGTCGAGCAGCTGGCGACTCGGCTCCAGGCCGACGGGGTGCGCGCCCTGCCCTACCACGCCGGGCTGCCCGACGCGGTGCGCGGTGCGAATCAGGACGCTTTTCTCGACGAGCGCTGCGACGTCATCGTGGCGACGGTCGCCTTCGGCATGGGCATCGATCGCTCCAACGTCCGCTTCGTCGTTCACGCCGGGGCGCCGCGCTCGCTCGAGCACTACCAGCAGGAGTCGGGGCGGGCCGGCCGCGACGGCCTGAGCGCCGAATGCCTGCTCCTCCATTCGCCCGCCGACGGGCTGCGCTGGCGGCGGCTGATGGAGGCGAGCGGCGAGCTGCCGCCCGGGGCGCTCGAGCTGCTGCGCCAGATGGAGCGCTACGCCGCCGGCGTCTCCTGCCGCCACCGGGTCCTCGCCGAGTACTTCGGCGACAGCTATCCAGCCGCATCCTGCGGCGCCTGCGACCGCTGCCTGGGCGAGCTCGAGAGCCTGCCCGATGCGCTGGTCGTGGCGCAGAAGATCCTGTCCTGCGTGCTGCGCGTGCGCGAGAGCTTCGGCGCCGCGCACCTGATCGACGTGCTGCGCGGGCGCTCGACCGAGCGCGTCGTCGCCAACGGCCACGACCGGCTGTCGACCTTCGGGCTGCTCGCGGAGACCTCGGTCGACGAGCTGCGCGGCTACGTCGAGCAGCTCGTCGAGCAGGGCTTCCTGGAGAGCGACGGCGAGCGCTACCCGGTGCTGCGGGTGACGGCGGAGGGCAGGAGCCTGCTGCGCGGCGGGGCGGCGCCGCAGCTCCTGCGCCAGCGCCCGCCGGAGCCGCGCCGCCGGCCGGCGCCGAGCGCCGGCGAGCTCGGGACGGACGACGATCAGGCCCTGTTCGAAGCGCTGCGCCGCGAGCGGCTGGCGATCGCCCAGGAGCGCGGGGTGCCGCCGTACGTCGTCTTCCACGACACCACGCTGCGCAACCTGGCGCGCCGCCGGCCGGCCTCGGTGCGGGATCTGCTCGCGGTGCACGGCGTCGGCCAGAAGAAGGCCGACGATCTCGGCGAACGGTTCCTGCGCGTCATTCGCGAGCACGCGCTCGCTGACTGAGGATCCGCGCTCAGCGCAGGCGGCGCTTGCCGCCGCGCACGCTGCTCTTCACCCGCAGCTCCTCGTAGGGCTCGACGCCGGGGGCGATCAGGCGCGGCAGAGTCTGGCCGAGGCGGCGCTCGATCATCGCCACGATCGGCTTGTCCTGCCAGGTGGCGATCGACGACACCACCCCGAGAGCGGTGCCGCGCGCGGTGCGGCCGGCGCGGTGGATGTAGTCCTCGACGGTGTCGGGCAGGTCGAAGTTGATGATGTGCTCGATCCCCGGCACGTCGATGCCGCGCGCCGCGACGTCGGTCGCCACCAGGATGCGGTGCTGCCCCGAGCGGAAGCCGTCGAGGGCCTGGATGCGCTGCGCCTGGGTGAGATCGGCGTGGATGCGCGCCACCGGGTGGCCCTCGTTGTCGAGCACCCGCGACAGCCACTCGGCGTCGGTGCGCCGGCGGATGAAGACCAGGGTCGAGCCCGGCTCCTGGTGGAGGAGGGCGAGCAGACAGCTCTTCTTGTCCTCCGGCTCGACCAGGTACAGGCGGTGACTGATGCCCTCGGCGGCGCCGCGCTGCGGGCGCTGGTCGACGCGCACCGGGTCGTTGAGGAAGCGCCGGGTGAGGCGCTCGACCGGCTCCGGCATGGTGGCGGAGAACATCATGGTGTGGCGGCGCTCCGGCAGGTGCTGCAGGATGCGCTGCACCTGCGGCCAGAAGCCGAGGTCGAGCATGTGGTCGGCCTCGTCGAGCACCAGCTCGCTGACCTCGTCGAGATCGAGATTGCCGCGCTCGAGGTGGTCGAGCAGCCGGCCGGGCGTTGCCACCACCAGGTCGGGGACCACGCGCAGCTCGTCGGTCTGCGGCTTCAGGCTGACGCCGCCGATCAGCACCACCGACCACAGCCCATAGCTCTCGCCGAAGAGCTGCAGGAAGGACTGCGTCTGGAGCGCGATCTCCCGGGTCGGCGAGAGGATCAGGCCGCGCAGGCCGCGTCCCTTGCGCAGCCGCTCGACGAGCGGCAGGCCGAAGGCAGCCGTCTTCCCCGAGCCGGTCTCGGCCAGGCCGACGACGTCCCGCCCGGCGAGCGCCAGGGGGATGACCGCCGCCTGGACCCGGGTCGGATTCTCGAAGCCGATCTCGTGCAGGACGCGCAGCACGACGTCGGAGAGGCCGAGCGAGGCGAACGTCTGGTCGGTGGTCTCGAGAGCCTGCTGCGGTATGGCACCACTCCACATGCGAGGCCCATTCTATCCGTGGAGTGCCGGGGGCCGCTCGGGGGCGCGCCGCCCCGAGGTCCGGTTCCCCTCGGCGCTCAGGGAACCGCTCATTGGAGAGGCGCCTCGGACCGGCCCTCGGGGCGGCGCGCCCCCGAGCTCTGGTTCCCCTCGGCGCTCAGGGGGCCGTTCATTGGAGAGGCGCCTCGGACCGGCCCCCGGGGCGGCGCGCCTCCGAGCTCTGTCTGTGCTCGCGTCTGCGATTGCTATGCTGCCCTGCGCCATGCCGAATGCTCCGCTGCGCCTCGCCGCCACTTGCGGCGCGGGCCTCGAGGAGCTGCTTGCCGGCGAGCTCCATGCCCTCGGCGTCGAGGGAATCGAGCGTGAGCGCGGCGCCGTGACCTTCGCCGGCGATCGCGCCGTCGTCTACCGCACGAACTGGCGCCTGCGCACCGCCAACCGCGTGCTGATCGAGCTCGGCAGCTTTCCGGCCGCCGACGGAGACGCCCTGTGGGCGGGCGCCGCGGCGCTGGTGCGCGGCGCCGCGGGCGAGCTGCTCTCTCCCGAGCGCAGCTTCGCGATCCACGCCTCGAGCAGCGCCTCGGCGGTGCGCGACACGCGCTGGGCGGCGCTGCGAGTCAAGGACGGCATCGTCGACGCGCAGCGCGAGCGCTGGGGAAAGCGCGCCAGCGTCGGGCGCGCGCGCCCCGACCTGCCGCTGCGCCTGCGCCTGCACCGCGACCGGGCGACGCTGCTGCTCGACACCTCGGGCGAGCCGCTCGACCGGCGCGGCTATCGCGTGCAGACGACCACCGCGCCGCTGCGCGAGCAGCTCGCCGCAGCCTGCATCCTGGCCGCCGACTGGAACGGGCGCGGGCCGGTGGTCGATCCGATGTGCGGTTCGGGCACCTTCCTCGCCGAAGCGGCGTCGATCGCGCTCGGGCGGGCGCCGGCGGCGCTGCGCGAGGCGGCCGGCTTCTCGTTCGCTTTCGAACGCTTCGCGGATTTCGACCGCGCCCTCTTCGACCAGGTGCGGAGCGAGCCGCTCCTGGCGCCCGACCCCGAGGTGCGGCTCCTCGGCAACGACCGCTCGGAGGAGGCGCTCGCCGCCGCGCGCCGCAACCTCGAGCGTGCCGGACTGCTCGAGCGTACGACCCTGCGCCGGGGCGAGGCGGCGGAGCTCGAGGCGCCGCCCGGCGGTCCCGGCCTGCTGTGCGTGAACCCGCCGTACGGCGCCCGCATCGAAGAGGACGAGGCGCAGTGGGCGGCCCTCGGCGATCTGCTGAAGCGGCGCTTCGCGGGCTGGAAGGCGGTGGTGCTCGCCGGCGGCGAGAGCCGCGGCAAGCACATCGGGCTGCGTCCGCGCCGCAAGCTGCCGGTCCAGAACGGGCCGCTCGCGGCGCGCATCCTGGTTTTCGACCTCTACTGAGCCGTCCGGCTCACTTCTCGCACATCGCATCGACCGGCACGGTCCGCAGCCGATCTCCCGGTGGCGCTCACTCCGGGGGCAGCGCGTCGGGCCACCAGCCGTGCGCGGGATCGATCGGGAAGGGACAGCTCTGCAGGATTCCGAGATCGTGGAACATCGGATGATCCGAGCGCAGGGCGAGGTTCACGGTCTGGCGGCCGTCGCAGCGATAGTGGGCGGCGCCGAGCGCCATCCCGCCGAGCAGGAGGACGGTCGCGCCGGCATACAGGGCCAGCCCCGGGCGAGCCCAGCGCCGCCAGCGCGGGCTGACGAGGAGGGTCCCGAGCAGGAACACCGTGGGCAGGATCGCGGCGTGCACCACGGCGAGCTCCTGCCACCACATCACCGCGGTCGGAGCGGCGGCGAAAGCGAGGACCGCCGCGGCGAGCGTCCAGGTGACGTAGCCGCGCAGCCACTGGCGGTCGCTGGCGCCGCTCGGCAGCCGGCGGCGCAGCAGGGAGATGCCGTGGTGGCGCAGGAACCGCCACAGGCCGATCAGGGCGACGAGCGCCGCGAGGGCGCCCAGGCCGTCGACGAGAGCGCTCCACAGGGGGACGAGCGCCGCGTCGAAGCGCTCGCCGAAGCGGGCACTGAGGTCGATCGTGCCCATGCGTCGGGCGACCAGCAGCGTGGAGTAGCGCAGCCAATGCCACAGCCCGCCGAAGATCGGGTAGAGGGTCACCAGACCATGGCCGAGGAATCCCTTGCCGCCGGGCAGGATGCCGGGGTCGTGGCGCAGGTACGCGATCCACGGCACCAGCGGCAGCGCCGCGACCAGGCCGCCAGCGAGGATTCCCGGCCAGTGCGGCCGGGCGTACCCGCGCCACACGAGGAGCAGCGAGGCGACGGCGAGGATCAGAAACGATGGGTGGAGCTGGAGCGCCAGGCCGAGCGCCAGGGCGTGTGCGAAGGAGGCGCCGAGGCGCGGCCGTGCGCGTTGAGCGAGCGCGGTCGCCAGGTGGACCGCCCCGATCAGGTACAGGTAGTTCGGGTTCCACAGGAAGCCGGCGAAGTACAGGCGCCAGGGCCCGAGCCCATACAGCAGCGCGAAGGCCAGCCGCTCGGCGGGGTGCAGGATCGGGCGCAGCGTGCGCAGGAGCAGGAGGAAAGCGAGCAGGTGGGACGCCCACACCACGACGACCGGCGCACGGTGATCCATCCACAGCGTCAGCGGCAGGCCGACCAGCAGGCTGGTCAGGGCACCGATCTCCTTGCCGCCATTGCTGAGCGGATTGCCGTACGGCACCAGGCTGCCGCGCGCCGCCAGGCGCCAGCCGCGCGCCAGCAGGTCGAGCTGGTCGCCGCCCACCTGGGCGTGCGCCACCATCCAGGCCGAGACGAGCCCGGCGAGCAGGAAGGTCAGGAGCTCGAACCGACCGACTCGCGCCGCCAGCCGGGCACGCGCCGGCGGTGGGCCGCTCGCGGCGCGCGTCATCGCACCGTTCAACTGCCGAGGACCCGCACCCGCGCCCACGAGTTGTTCATGTAGCCTTTGAAGTTCCACAGCGCGGCGGCGCTCTCCGGCTGGGTGTGCGCGGCGCTGTCCCAGGCCCGGGCGACGATCTCCTGGCGGCCGCGGCGTAGATCGACGGCGGCCTCCCAGAAGCGCCAGGTCCACGGCGAGTCCTGCGGCCCGAGCGCGGCCAGGATCCAGTTGCGACCGCCGTCGCTCGACACCTCGACCCGGGCGACGCCGCGCCCGCCGCCGGCGAGCGCGATGCCCTGGACGGGCACCCGGCGCGCGTTGATCGTCTCCTCCGGGTTGGGATGGGTGATCAGGCAGGTCACCGTCAGCTCGCCGAGCGGGATGCCGTCCTCCCACTTCACGTCCTCGGGCCCGACCGCGGCCGGAAAGAGGCGGTAGGCGCGGGCCTGGAAGTGGTTCTCCGATGGCGTCTCGCGCAGCGTGATGCGATGCAGCCACTTCACGCTGCGTGCCCCGATCCAGCCCGGCACGATGGCGCGCAAGGGGAAGCCGTGCGCGGCGGGCAGCGGTGATCCGTTCATCCGATCGGCGATCAGCACCTCCGGCCCGCGCGCCTTGGCGAGCGGCAGCGAGCCGCCGAACGCCGTCGTCTCGCCCGGCAGCTCGACCGAATCCAGACCGAGGAGCTCGACGTGATGCGCATCGGGCAGCGGCTCGGCCGCCGCCAGGACGTCGGCGAGAGCGAAGCCCTCCCAGAGCGCGTTGCCGATCGCGTCGCTGCCCCAGGGCAGCTCGCCGGGGATCGGCGCCAGCGCGGCGAGCTCGCGCCGCCGCAGGCCGGCGCACTGCAGGCTCGAGCCGATCGTGTGGCGCGGGAAGCGCCCGTCCGGCTCGCCGAGCTCGGCCAGCGACAGCTCGAGCGGTTGGCGCACCCGTCCGTCGACGACCAGCCGGAAGCTCCCGGCGTCGACTTGCGGGACATCGCCGTGGTTGCGCACGAAGAAGATCTCGTTGGGGGTGAAGAAGCTCTCGCGCAGGCGATCGAGGGGCGGACCGGCGTTGAAGGGTCGCCGGCGGTGGACCAGCATCGCGGGATGCTTGTCGTGGCTCTCCATGGCCGGCGTCAGATCACGCTCGACCCCGGCGGCACGATGGCGTCGACCGCCGCGAGGTCGTCGTCGCCGAGGCGCAGCTCGGCGGCCGGCAGCAGGTCCGCGAGCTGCTCGAGGGTGCGGGGGCCGAGGATCGTCGTCGTCACCGCGGGATGGCGGAGCGTCCACGCCACCGCGAAGCGGGCGAGCGAGGTGCCGCGGGCGCGGGCCAACGGCAGCAGCTTCTCGACCGCTTCCTTGCGCCGCGCGAACTTGGGATTGGCGAGATCGCCGACCCACGCCGCGCGCGGGCTGTCGCCGGGGTTGGCGCCCTGCTGGCGGTACTTGCCGGTCAGCCAGCCGCCCTCGAGCGGGCTCCACACCAGGGTGCCGATGCCGAAGCGCTCGCACATCGGGAAGTGGTCGGTCTCCATCGCCCGGCGCAGAATCGAGTAGGGCGGCTGCAGGGCAACGAAGCGCTCGTAGCCGTGGCGGTACGCGATCCACAAGGTCTGCACGATCTCCCAGGCTGGCAGCCGCTTCTCCCACAGCCCCTCGCCCTGCCAGTGATTGGTCGAGCAGCCGAGGTAGCGCACCTTGCCCTGACGCACCAGATCGGAGAGCGCACCGAGGGTTTCCTCCCAGGGCGTCGAGGGATCGGGGCGGTGAATCTGGTAGAGGTCGAGATAGTCGGTCTGCAGGCGCTTCAGGCTGTGCTCGACCTGCTCGAAGATCGCCTTGCGCGAGAGGCCGCGGTCGTTGGGTCCCGGGCCCATCGGCGCCCACACCTTGGTCGCCAGCACGACGCGGTCGCGCCGCCCGCGCAGCGCCTGGCCGACGATGGTCTCCGACTCGCCCTCGCTGTAGTTGTTCGAGGTGTCGATGAAGTTGATGCCGGCGTCGAGCGCGGCATGAATGATGCGGATGCAGTCGGCGTGGTCGGTGTTGCCCCATTTGCCGAACATCATGGTGCCCAGGCAGAGCGGGGAGACCTTCAGGCCGCTGCGGCCGAGATTGCGGTAGTCCATGGCGCCTCCTTCTGGCTGGAAGTCTGGCACGGACCGGCCCTTGCCGGGAGGCGGCTGCTACCCGAGCAGGCCCTTGGCGCGCATCCACTCCGGGTTGAGCTTGGAGAGGTAGCGCTCGCCGGAGTCGGGCAGCAGGGTGACGACCAGGTTGTCCGCCGGCAGGCGGCGGGCGATCTCGCGCGCCGCGAAGGCGGCGGCGCCGCCCGAGGAGCCGGTGAAGATGCCCTCGACGCGGGCGAGCTCGAAGACCGTGTCGTAGGCGGTCTTGTCGTCGACCGTGACGACGTCGTCGATGGTGTCCATCCAGGCGCTTTCCGGGATGTAGCTCTGGCCGATGCCGTCGATCAGGTAGATCTTCTGCAGCTCGGGCGGCAGCACCTTGCCGGTCTTCACGTACTCGGCGTACGTCGATCCCTCGGGGTCGACGGCGATCGTCTGGATCTTCGGATTCTGCTCTTTGAGGTACTTCGAGGCGCCGCTGATCGTGCCGCCGGTGCCGATGCCGGCCACCCAGTGGGTGACCGTGCCGTCGGTCTGCCGCCAGATCTCGGGGCCGGTCGTCTCGTAGTGCGCCACCGGGTTGGCCTGGTTGTAGTACTGGTAGGGCAGGTAGGCGCCCTCCTCGTCGCGAATGCGCTCCGCCACCTTGTAGTAGGAGCGCGGGTCGTCGGCGGCCACGTCGACCGGGCAGATGATGACCCGGACGCCGTGTGCCTCGAGCATCGCCACCTTCTCCCTGGAGATCTTCTCCGAGGCGGTGCAGACGAGCTTGTAGCCCTTGAGCACGCAGGCGATCGCCAGGCCGAGGCCGGTGTTGCCCGAGGTCGGTTCGACGATCGTCATGCCGGGACGCAGCTTCCCCTGGCGCTCGGCGGCCTCGATCATGGCGATGCCGATGCGGTCCTTGACGCTCGAGCCGGGGTTGAAGTACTCGATCTTGGCGGCGACGAGCGCCCCGTCCGGGCTGAAGCGGCGCAGCTTGACGAGCGGCGTGTTGCCCAGGGTTCCGAGGATGTTCTCCAGCATCTGCATGGGTGAGGCTCCGGGTCGTGCAGAGGGACAGACGGACTTTCCGGATGCGGATCATAGCCTGCCGCCGCCCGGTTTCCCATACAATCCGTAGGGTTGCACCCGGAGGGAATCGATGTCGAGTCAGCTCCTGTTCGCCTTCTACATCTTCGTGCTCGCGGGGTTCCTCGGGCACCATGTGATCTCCAAGGTCCCGGCGCTGCTGCACACGCCGCTGATGGCGGGCACCAACGCGATCTCCGGCATCTCGCTGGTGGGATCGCTGGTCGCCGCGGGCGCCGGCTGGAACGAGACCTCGACGGTGCTCGGCTTCGTCGCCGTGACCTGCGCCACGATCAACACCGTCGGCGGCTTCCTGATCACCGACCGCATGCTGCGCATGTTCAGGAAGCGCCCCGGCGAGCGCCGCGGCGAGCCGAAGCCGGCGCAGCACTGAGGGGGCGGCCATGATCGAAGCCTGGGTTCCGCTCGCCTACCTCATCGCCTCGGTTTGCTTCATCCTCACCCTGCAGTTCCTGTCCTCGCCCAAGCACGCCCGGATCGGGAATCTGCTGGGCTCGATCGGCATGCTGATCGCGGTCGTCGCGACGCTGATGCTGGAGGAGATCCACGTCTATCGCTGGATCGTCCCCGGGCTGATCATCGGCTCGCTGATCGGCGCGGCGATGTCGATCTGGATCCCGATGACCAAGATGCCGGAGCGGATCGCGCTGTCGCACAGCTTCGGCGGCCTGGCCGCGGCGCTGGTCGGCGTCGCCGAGTACGTGCACCGCGGGGCGACGATTCCGCGCGTCTCGATCGGCGCCCTCGGCTTCGAGTGCTTCTTCGGCTTCCTCACCTTCACGGGCAGCCTGATGGCGTTCGGCAAGCTGCAAGGCCTGATCACCGGCTCGCCGCTCACCTACAAGGGCCAGAACATCAGCAACATCGGGATGTTCCTCTCGGCCTTCGTGCTGCTGGTGCTGTTTCTGCTGAACCCCGGCCAGGGCGTCTTCCTGTACACGATCGGCGGCCTGGGGCTGCTGCTCGGCGTGCTCTTCGTGCTGCCGATCGGCGGCGCTGACATGCCGGTCGTGATCTCGCTCCTGAACTCCTACGCCGGCCTGGCGGCGGCCTCGACCGGCTTCGCGCTCGGCAACTACGTGCTGATCATCGCCGGCGCGCTCGACGGCACCTCCGGCTTCCTGCTGTCGCTGAAGATGTCGGCGGCGATGAACCGCTCCTTCGGCAACGTGCTGTTTGGCGCCTTCGGCACCGGCGACGCTCCGGCGGCGGGCGCGGCCGGCGCGCCGTCGATCAATGCCCGCTACAACCAGGCGACGGTCGAGGACGCGACCGAGGTGCTGCAGGCGGCGCAGTCGGTGATCGTCGTCCCCGGCTACGGCATGGCGGTGTCGCAGGCCCAGCACACGGTGCGCGAGCTGCAGCAGGCGCTCGAGGCGCGCGGCACGTCGGTCAAGTACGCGATCCACCCGGTGGCCGGCCGCATGCCGGGCCACATGAACGTGCTGCTCGCCGAAGCCAACGTGCCGTATGACCAGCTCTTCGACCTCGACCAGATCAACGACGAGTTCGCGCGCACCGACGTGGTCTTGGTGGTGGGCGCCAACGACGTCGTGAATCCGGCGGCAAAGACCAACCCGGGCAGCCCGATCTACGGCATGCCAGTGTTCAACGTCGAGCAGTCGCGGGCGGTGATCGTGCTGAAGCGCTCGTTCAATCCCGGGTTCTCGGGGATCGAGAACGATCTCTTCTACCAGCCCAACACCATGATGGTGCTGGGCGATGCCAAGGCGACGCTGCGCCAGTTCGTGGCCGGGCTCAAGGAGTAGGCGCGGCGCCCTGACGATGGCCGAGACTTTCGTGTTCCGCCCGATCGGCGTCGTGCGCAGCCCGTACCGCGACGCGAAAGAGGTGCCGCGCGGCCTCGGCGCCGAGCATCGCGCCGAGGGGACGATCGTGCTGCGGCCCGAGCTCGAGCCCGGCCTCACCGATCTCGAGGGCTTCTCGCACCTCTACGTCGTGTGGGTGTTCGATCGCTCCGAGCCCTTCACGACGACGATGCTCTTTGGCACGCCGCCGACCGACGACCGGCCGCACGGCGTCTTCGCCACCCGCTCGCCGCGCCGCCCCAACCCGATCGGCCTCTCGGTCGTCGAGCTGCTGCGTCGCGAGGGAGCGGTCCTCCACGTCCGCGGCCTCGACATGCTCGACGGCACGCCGGTCCTCGACCTCAAGCCCTACCTCTCGAACGTGCCGCAGGAGAAGCTCCGCCGCGGCTGGCTCGAAGCCGCCGAGGCTCGGCGGTCGCGGTAGCCCGGTAGCGGCCCGTCTCGGGTCTCTGCGCTCGCGGGCGGACGCAGTACACCCCGACTCATCGGAGCCAATCAAGGTCCGGGGGCCTTCCGTCTTCGCTCCGAGACCCGAGCCGGTCCGCTACCTACGTGAGGTGATTTCCGCCCGCTGCGTACCCGACCCCGGCGACGGTGACCAAGTGGCGCGGCGATGCGGGGTCGACTTCGATCTTCTGGCGCAGGCGGTGGACGAGCTGCTTCAAGAGCTGGCGGTCGGCCTCGCCGCGCGAGCCCCAGACGTGGAGCAGGATGCGCTCGGTCGGCACCGGCTGGCCGGCGTGGGCGAGGAGGAGCTGGAGGAGGCGCAGCTCGAGGGGGGTGAGCGCCTGCGGCGCGCCGTCCTCGATCCGTAGCGCGCTCGCCTCGAGATCGAGCGACAGGCCGCCGTGCTCGAGCGGCGCCGGACGCTCGCTCCGCCCCGCGCGGCGCAGGAGAGCGCGCACCCGGGCGAGGAGAGCGCGCGGCGAGAAGGGCTTCGCCAGGTAGTCGTCGGCGCCGAGGTCGAGACCGCGCACCAGGTCCTCCTCGGCGGCGCGCACGGTCAGCATCATGACCGGCGTCGTCGACTGGGTGCGGATCTGGCGCAGCACCTCGAAGCCGTCGCGGCGCGGCAGGTTCACGTCGAGGACGACGAGATCCGGCCGCTCGCGCGCGAAGCAGACCAGCGCTTCCTCGCCGTCCGCCGCCTCGACCGGCAGGTAGCCGGCCTGGCGCAGCGCGAAGGCGACCAGCGTGCGCAGCTCGGCGTCGTCGTCGACGACCAGGACCTTCATCGTCCGGATCCTAGCTCGCCGGGTCCGCACCGCTCGGGCTCGACCCGCGGCAGCCAGACCGTGAAGCGCGCACCGTGCCCCGTGTCGGTCGCCTCGACCCGGCCGCCGTGGCGGCGCACGATCGAGCGCACCACCCACAGTCCGAGACCGACGCCGCTCGCCTCGGGCTCCTCACCCGGAGCGCGGACGAAGGGCTGGAAGAGGACCTCCGGCGGTCCGGCCGGCAAGCCGGGGCCGTGGTCCTCCACCCACAGCGCGACCTCGCGCGGCGTGGCCCGGGCGCCGAGCGTGATCGTCGTCGCCTCGGGCGCGAACTTGCTGGCGTTGGCGAGCAGGTTGACCAGCACCTGGACGAGCCGCGGAGAATCGCCGAGCACCGGCGGCAGCAGATGCGGCAGCTCGAGGCGCAGCTCCTGGCGGCGCTGGGCAAGGAGCGGCGCCGTCGCCTCGGTTGCCTCCTCGACCACCGGGTCGAGCTCGACCGGACGGCGGCGGATGTCGTCGCGGCCGGCCTCGATGCGACCACTCTCGAGCAGGTTGTCGATCAGCCGCCCGAGGCGCAGGGTGCCGCGCTCGAGGGCCTCGAGCAGCACGTCGCTCTCCGCGAGCTCGCCCTGCGCCAGCCGCTCGCGCAGCATCTCGAGCGCCGCCTGCTGCGCGGCGAGCGGAGTCTTGAACTCGTGCGACATGTTGGCAAGGAGCGTTTCGCGCAGCCGCCGCCCGGCCTCCGCCTCGGTCTCCTCGCGCAGCAGGACCACCTGGAGATCGCCGGCCGGCGCGGCGGCCGTGACCAGAGCGGTCGGCCGGCGGCCGCCGAGGGCGAGGGTTTCGGTCGAGCGCGCCGGCCCGGCGAAGCGGGCATGGAGGATCGGGCAGCGCTCCTCGCAGGGTCGCTCGTCGGGCGACGCGGCGGGGTGCAGGAGGTCGCCGCAGAAACGGCCCACGGCGTCCTGCGGCGCAACGCCGAGCAAGGCCGCGGCCTGCGGGTTCACGAAGCGCACGCGGCGGTCGCGGTCGACCGACAGCACGCCTTCTGAGATGCCGGCGAGGACGGCGGCGCTCTCCTGCTCGCGGTGGGCGAGCTCGCCGGTCAAGCGCAGCAGCCGCTGCCGCATCTCCTCCATCGCGCCGGCCAGCACGCCGACCTCGGCGAAGCCCTGCGCCGGCACGGCCGAGGCGAGGTCGCCGGAGCCGATGCGCTGGCTCGCCGCGGTGAGGTTCGCGAGCGGGCGGGTGAGGAGGCGGGCGGCGGCCATCGACAGGGGAACCGCCAGCAGCGCGAGCCCCGCGGCGGCGGCGAGCAGAGAGCGGCGCAGGCTGGCGACCGAGGCATCGATCGGCGCCGTCGGCAGGCGCGCCTCGAGCACCGCGCCGACCGCCCCGGAGGCGAGGCGCAGCGGCTCGAGCGCGCAATAGCTCGCGGTCTCCTCGGCGCGCAGGGCGCCGCGCGCGCCCTCACCGATGACCCGCGCCAGGAGCGCTGCGCGCGGCGTGCCGTAGGCGGCGAGCGCGTCGTGACGGGTGGTGAGGTGGAGGGCGGTGCCGATCTCGTTGGCCAGGGCGGCGAGGTGCCGGGCGTCGAGACGCTCGGCGACCAGCGCCTGCCCGCCGGCGGGCTCGGCGAGCGGTGCCGCCGCGGCGAGGACGAGGGCGCCGTCGTCGAGGGCCAGGAGCGTCGCGCGACCCGACGGCAGAGCGCCCCGGCGCAGCTCGTCCCAGGGCAACGTGGCGGGCCGAGACTCGATCGAGCGCGCTCCGTCCCAGACCGCGCAGGGCGTGGCGCTCTGCTCGGCGTAGCGAGTGAGGAAGACGGCGAGCTCGGAGCGGTCGCGAGCCCCCAGCAGCCGGTGCAGCGATGGACGCTCGGCGAGCAGGCTGGCGGTCGCTGCGAGCTCGTCACCGCGCTGCTCGATCGCGTGGCGGGCGGTGCGCGCGGCGAGCGCGGCGCGCGCCAGGGCCTGCTCGTCCGCCAGCCGCCGGAGCAGGTGCTCTGCCGCGCCGGCAAGACCCGCCGCCGTGGCGAGGACGAGAGCGGCGCCGCCGGCGGCGACCCAGGCGAGGAGCGTCGGGCGCCGCATGGGGCTAGCGTACCGCGCCGTCGCCGGTCGCTCCGCGTCCGCCAAGGCGATCGAGCACGGCCTGGGCGAGCAGGGTGACGATGGCGAGCAGGGTGAGCAGCGAGGCGACCGCGAAGGCGGCGGAGAACTGGTACTCGTTGTACAGGATCTCGACGTGCAGCGGCAGCGTGTTGGTGCGGCCCCGGATGTGCCCGGAGACGACCGACACGGCGCCGAACTCGCCCATGGCGCGGGCGTTCGAGAGCACGATGCCGTACAGCACTCCCCAGCGGATCTTGGGCAGCGAGACGCGCAGGAAGGTCTGCCAGCCGCTCGCGCCGAGGGTGAGCGCCGCCTCCTCCTCGTCGTTGCCCTGGGCCCGCATCAGCGGGATGAGCTGGCGGGCGACGAGCGGCGCGGTGACGAAAGCGGTCGCCAGCACCATGCCGGGCAGGGCGAACAGGACCTTGAAGCCGTGCGCCGTGAGCCACGGTCCGCAGAGACCCTGGGCGCCGAACAGCAGGACGAACAGCATGCCGGAGATGACCGGCGACACCGCGAACGGCACGTCGATCAGGGTGATCAGCAGGTTCTTGCCGCTGAACTCGAAGCGCGCGATCGCCCAGGCGGCGGCGAGGCCGAAGGCGAGGTTGGCGGGGACGACCAGGGCGGCGACGGTGAGCGTGAGGCGGACCGCCGCCCGCGCGTAGGGTTCGCGGATCGCGGCGGCATATGCGGCGAGGCCGTTCTCGAACGCCTTGGCGAAGACGACCAGGAGCGGGGCGAGCAGAAAGAAGGCGAGAAAAGCGAGCGCCAGGGCGATGAGCAGCGCCCGCACCCAGCGCGGCTCGCCGCGCGGATCGCGCCAGGCGGCGTCCGCCGCCGGCGACGGAGCCCGCGGGTGCCGGCTCATGCCGCCGCCGGCGCACGCCCCCGGCGCCAGGAGAACAGGTTGACCGCGAACAGCAGAGCGAAGGAGACGCACAGGAAGACCAGCGCGATCGCGGTGGCGCCGGCGTAGTCGTATTCCTCGAGCTTGATCATGATCAGGAGCGGCGTGATCTCGGTCTTCATCGGCAGGTTGCCGGAGATGAAGATCACCGAGCCGTACTCGCCGAGACCGCGCGCCAGGGCGAGGACGAATCCGGTCAGGGCCGCCGGCGCGAGCTCGGGCAGGACGATGCGCCGGAACGCCTGCCCGCGGCTGGCGCCGAGGCTCGCCGCGGCCTCCTCGATCGCCGGGTCGAGATCGCGCAGGACCGGCTGCACGGTGCGCACCACGAACGGCAGGCCGACGAAGACCAGGGCGGCGGCGACGCCGAGCGGGGTGTAGGCGACCTTCACCCCGAGCGGCTCGAGGAAGCGGCCCAGCCAGCCGTTGCCGGCGTACACCGCGGTGAGGGCGATGCCGGCGACCGCGGTGGGCAGCGCGAAAGGCAGATCGACCAGCCCGTCGATCAGTCGCTTGCCGGGAAAGCGGTAGCGCTCGAGCACCCAGGCGACGAGCAGACCGAAGACGAGATTGACAATCGCTGCGGCGAGCGCGGCGCCGATCGACAGGCGGTAGGAAGCGAGTGCGCGGGGCGCCGTGACGATATGCCAGAACTGGCCCCAGGACAGACTCGCCGTCTTGAGCAGCACGGTCGACAGCGGGATCAGCACCAGGACCGACAGGTAGGTCAGGGTGAAGCCCATCGCCAGCGGGAAGCCGGGCAGCGCCCCGCGCTTGCGGCTCATCGCGCGCCCATCATGCGGTCGAACTCGCCGCCGTCGCCGAAATGGATCTTCTGGGCCTTCTCCCAGCCCCCGAACTGCTCGGCGATCGTGAACAGGGTGATCTTGGGGAAGCGCTCGGCATGGCGCGCGGCGACCGCCGCGAGGCGCGGCCGGTAGTAGTGGCGGGCGGCGATCTCCTGGCCCTCGGGGCTGTACAGGTACTCGAGGTAGGCCTGGGCCACCGCGCGCGTCTTGCGGCGGTCCACCACCTTGTCGACCAGGGCGACCGGCGGCTCGGCGAGAATCGACGCCGACGGCACCACGATCTCGAAGCGCCCCTTGCCGAGCTCGGCCTGCGCCAGGAGGGCCTCGTTCTCCCAGGCGATCAGCACGTCGCCGATGCCGCGCTCGACGAAGGTGATCGTCGAGCCGCGCGCGCCGGTGTCGAGGATGGGCACGTTCTTGAAGATCCCGGCGACCAGGGCGCGCGCCTTCTCCTCGCTGCCGTACTTGCTGGCCGCGTAGCCCCAGGCGGCGAGATAGTTCCAGCGCGCGCCGCCGGAGGTCTTGGGGTTGGGCGTGATGACCGCGACGCCGGGTCGCGCCAGGTCGTCCCAGTCACGGATGTTCTTGGGGTTGCCGGTGCGGACCAGGAACACGATCGTCGAGGTATACGGAGTGCTGTTGTCCGGCAGGCGGGCCTGCCAGTCGTGGGGCAGGAGCGCGGCGTTGGCGATCGCGTCGATGTCCCAGGAGAGTGCCAAGGTGACGACGTCCGCCTCGAGGCCGTCGACGACCGAGCGCGCCTGCTTGCCGGAGCCGCCGTGCGACTGTTCGATCGTGACCTTCTGGCCGGTCTGCGCCTGCCAGTACTTCGCGAAAGCGGCGTTGTACTCGGCGTAGAGCTCGCGCGTCGGGTCATAGGAGACGTTGAGGAGCGTTACCTGGGCCACCGCCGGCAGCGCCAGGAGCGCCGCGGCGAGCGCGGCGAGGATGGGTCGGAGGCGTCTCGTCATCGTCGTGTCTCTCTCTAGAAGGCGATCTGGAACCGGGTGAGGAGCGCCCGCTCGGTCTGCCGTGAGCCGCCCGAGAAGCCGGTGTGCTGGTAGTCGAGCATCAGCTTCACGCCGCGGTTGAGCAGCCAGGCGACGCTCGCACCGAGGTTGGTCGCGTGGCGCACCGCTTTCGCCGGATCGGCAAACAGCGGAAAGGCGTCCCGGTCGAGGGCGAGCTCGCCGTAGCGCAGCGAGACGACGACCGCGCCGCGGCCGCTCCCCGCGGGATCGAAGGGCCGCCGCGGCGAGACGCCGCGCTCGCTCAACGCCTCGCCGGTGAGCGCCCATGAGCCGACGACCTGCCAGGCGACGTGGGTCAGGGTGGCGCGACTCGCGCCGCGCCGGACTTCGTGGGAGCTCTGCGACCACTCCGCGAAGAGCCGCCACGGTCCGGAGTAGAGGAAGCCCTGCGGCGCCAGGCGGCGGCGGTTGCCATCGGCGAGCGTGGTGCCGGAAGCGCTGGCGTCGCCGCGATAGGCGAAGACGGTCTGCTGGCCTGGCGTGCGGTAGGTCGGCAAGCCCGGCGCGCCCACCGTTCCTTTCTGGCTGCCGAGGCTGCCGCCGAGACCGATGCCCAGGCCGAGCCGCGGCGGCGCCTCGCCAGCCGGCCGCTGAAAGGGCCGCCAGAAGACACGCGCGGCGAAGTCCTTGGCGTCCTCGGTATCGAGATCGCCGCTCGCCCCGTCCGGAGTCCCGTTGAAGACCCCGGCCGCGTAGACGAGCCTGCCGGCCCAGGGCTCGCCCGCGAGCTGGACCCCGACGTCGCGCACCGGCGCGAGGTTCGAGGGCAGACCGCGCTCGACGAACGGCAGGTCCTTGTCCTCGAGCAGGGCCTCGAGGCCGACCGGTACCTTGGCCTTGCCGGCGCGCAGGCGGAAGGCGGGCGAGAATTTGAGGTCCAGGTAGGCGTCCTGGAGCACGGTCGTGCCGCCACCGAAGTCCGGCATCAGGCGGAACTCGACGATGCGGAAGAGAGTTCCCTCGAAGATCGGGCGGGCGCGGCGCAGGACGAATGTGTCGGCGATCGGCTGCCGCCGATCGTCGAAGAAGAACCGGCCGTCGGTCTGCACCAGGGCGCGCAGGCGGAGCCGGAACGCGCCGTCGGCGGACTCGAGCGCGAAGCCGTCCGGGCCGG
>JBLMYC010000150.1:0-23927 GCA_050258075.1 Acidobacteriota bacterium | reverse complement strand
CCTTGTCCGACGCCACCTTCGTCAGCGCCGCCGTCAACGTCGTCTTCCCATGGTCCACGTGACCAATCGTCCCCACGTTCACGTGCGGCTTCGAACGATCGAACTTTTCCTTGGACATGGCGCGCTACGTCCTCCGAGAGTGGTGGCCCGATCGCGGGCTCGATGAAATCTCCGTTCCTTCGCTACGCCTGCACCTGGCAGCCTCTGGAGCCCACGATCGGCTTTGAACCGATGACCTCTTCCTTACCAAGGAAGTGCTCTACCCCTGAGCTACGTGGGCCTGGTGAGCCTGCGGGCAGCCGCGAGCCCAGTCGAGCCTTCGCTCGATGGGGCCTGCGGAAACCTCGAAATTGTACTTCTCCTGTTCCTCGCTGTAAAGCCCTCGCCCCCGGGATCTTCGCCGCGCCTCGGGCCGCAGCGGCGTTTGGGGGTTGGCCATTATGGCAGGTGGGGCTCGAATTGTCCAGGGGCAAGGATCCCCTCGGGGAGGCCGGGGGTCTTCGCCCGCAAGGCCGCCCTCTCCGCTACCCGCCCGGCCACTTCTTCCACCAGGCTTTCGCCCGGGGCGGCCCTCTTCGATAATCACCGACGGGCTCGGCGCCCAGAGGCGCCGTCTCGGGACAGCGGTGCGAGGAAAGTCGATCGTTCCAGAGCGCCTCGGGCGCTACGAGATCGTGTCGGAGATCGGACGCGGGGGGATGGGAGTCGTCTATCTCGCCCGCGATCCCCTGATCGGGCGTCAGGTCGCGCTCAAGGCCCTGCACCCGGCCCTCGATTCCCGCTTCGAGACGCAGCAGGCGAAGAGCCGCTTCATCCGCGAGGCCGAGGCCGCCGGCGCGCTATCGCACCCCAACATCGTCACCATCTACGACGTCGCCGACGAGGGCCCCGGCGGCGAGACGTTCCTGGCCATGGAGTTCATCGAGGGCGCCAGCGTGCGCGAGATCCTCGCTGGCGGCGAAGAGATGCCCCTCGAGCAGGTGGTCAACCTGGTCTCGCAGATCGCCGCGGCGCTCGACTACGCCCACGCCGCTGGCGTGGTGCACCGCGACATCAAGCCCGCCAACATCCTGGTGACTCCCGAGGGCCGGGTGAAGATCACCGATTTCGGAATCGCCCACCTCGACAGCTCCGCCGTGACCCAGGATCTCGCTCTGGCGGGCACTCCGAACTACATGCCGCCAGAGATGATGCACGGCAGGTTTGCGGACCACCGCGGCGACATCTTCTCGCTCGGGGTGGTCCTCTACGAGCTGCTCACCCACCACACGCCGTTCGTCGGCACCAGCCTCGCCGACCTCGTGCGCAGCGTCTCGGAAGGCGACTTCGTGCCGGCGAAGCGGTGGGCGCCCGACCTGCCGGCCGGCATCAGCCGCGTCCTCTCGACGGCGCTCCATCCCGACCCCGAGCAGCGCTACCAGCGCGCCGGGGAGCTGGCGGCCGACCTGCGGCGAGTCCTGTTCGCGGCGAGCAGCCCGGGCGGCACCGGGCTCACGGACACCCAGGTACTTCCCGCCGCCGCGTTCGCCGCCCGGACCTCGCGCCGCTTCCGTCGCTGGCGGGCCGGCGTGCGGGAATGGCGGCGCGCCGGCGGCGCCCGGCGCCTGCTGCAGGTGCTGGCGGTCGCGGCGGCGGCGAGCGCGCTGCTCGCCCTGCTGGGCCGGGTGTGGCTCGCCGACCAGGAGCGCAGGCTGCAGGCGGACGAGCCGGACAATCGGGCCCTCGCGCAGTACCTGGCGCTGGTGCGCAAGGGCAAGGCGGCCCTGCGCGAAGATCCACAGGTCGCCGTCCAGACGTTCGCGCGCGCCGAGCGGCTGTTCCCCGACCGCCCCGGCGCGCAACGGCTGCGCGAGGAGGCGGAAGACACCGTGCACGCTCAAGCGGTGGCAGCAAACGTCACCGCGGCCCGCCAGGCGCTCGTCGCGCGGCGCTACACTGCGGCGCTCCAGGCGGTGAGCCGGCTGCTGGAAGCGGGACCGCAGGAGCAGGAGGCGAAGGAGGTGCTGGGCGAGCTCGAGCGCGCGCTTGCGGCACGCGACCGCCCGGGCGGCAGCCCGGCCGTGCCGCGCTGGGGATTGCTGCAGGTCGCGCTCGCGGACGGCGGCGCGTCGGGCTCGCTGACGATCTACGCCGGCGACCGCCAGATCCTGCGCCAGACATTCGCCCGGCTGCGGCGCGACGCGAAAGACCTGCCGAACGACCCGACCCGCCAGCTCGTTCTACCCGCGGGACACCTCCGGCTGCGCGTCTACGTCAGCGTGACGAACGACCCGGCGCGACTCGTCTCGGTGAGCGGCGAGCTGCCGGCCGGCGCCACCCGCATCCTCAACGTCCGCATCTCCAAGCACGGCGACGTGACGGCCTTCCTGAGCTGACGGCCAGGCTTTGCGGCTCGGCGCGCGGACGGGATCCTGCGAGATCGGCAGGTGGTTGGCTATGGAGCGGGAGACGGGATTCGAACCCGCGACCAACGGCTTGGAAGGCCGTGACTCTACCCCTGAGTTACTCCCGCCCGCCGAAAATGTAGCCCAGAGTCACCGCCCGCCGCAACCGCCCGCGCCGGACAAGGGACGCGACTCAGTAGAGCGGCTCCCACATCCACGAGACGAGCTCGCCCAGCCGTTTCAGCAGGCCGCGGCGCTTCCAGGCGCGGTAGGTCACCTCCTGGCTGCGCGCCCGGTCGGCAGCGAAGACGCGGTCCATCTCGGCGGCGAAGCCCCGGTCGTAGAACGACAGGCTCTCCTCGGCCGCCTTGGTCATCGAGCGCTGATCGAGGTTGATCGAGCCGACGGTCGAGAAGATGCCGTCCACGACCAGCGTCTTGCTGTGCAGGTTGGTGTCGCGGAACTCGAAGATCCGCACCCCGCCGGCGAGCAGGCTGCCGTAGTGCAGGCGCGAGGCCATGCGCACGATCGGGATATCGATGTGCTTGCCCGGCACGATGACCTCGACGTCGACCCCACGGTGCACCGCCTGGATCAGGGCGTCGCGGACTTGGCGATCGGGCAGGAAGTACGCATTCTCGATGTGGATCGACTTCGTCGCCGACTTGATCGCCACGTAGTACAGCATCTTGGACAACGAGGAGGAGTCGCCGGAGGATACCTTGATGGCCTGCGCCAGCACCGAACCGACCGGCCGGAGAGGAGGGTAGAACTTGTCGCCGGCCAGGATCTCGCCGGTCGTGTACGTCCAGTCCTCGGCGAAGATCGCCTGCATCTCCGCCGTGATCGGCCCGCGCGCCTCAACCTCGACATCCCGCCACTCGCGCGGGTTGCGGGCGTTGCCGAGCCAGCGCTCGTCGATCCCCATGCCGCCCGTGAAGCACTCGGTGCCGTCGACCACCAGGATCTTGCGGTGGGTGCGCCGGCCCAGGCGGTAGATGGTCAGGAGCTGCAGCGGGTGGTAGACGCGGATCTTCACGCCGCCGGCGCGCATCACGTCGAACAGCTTGCCGGCGCGGCCGCCGGCGCCGTCGACCAGCACCCGCACCTCGACGCCGCGCTTCGCGGCCGCCACCAGGGCACCGGCGAAGAGCCGGCCGGCGCGGTCGTCGTGGAAGATGTAGCTCTCGAGGTCGACCGACCTGCTGGCCGCCGCGATCGCTCCCAGCATGGCCGGGAAGAACTGGTCGCCGTTGTTCAGGAGCTCGACGGCATTGCCGCCCGTCATCTGCGTGCCGAAAGCGTCGAGCGAGCGCTGGAAGGCCGGATCGGCGGTCGCGAACGGGTGGTCGAAGTGGTAGACGGAGCGCTTCTCCGACGCAAACGCGTTGTAGAGGATGGTGCAGCCGGGCGCGGCCAGAGCGACGAGGGCCGCCGCAAGGATCCGGAGGAGACGCCTGGGATGCGTCCTGCGCTTCGGGATTGGAGCCGTTCGGAGCCGGGGCAACCGTGCGCACCTCCTGCGGCTGCCCTTTGCAAGAGCCTGGCCACCTCAGGGCCACTGCCCCAGCATCCGCGACCAGCTCCAACGCGGGAACGATGGTGGAGGCGCTAGGATTCGAACCTAGGTAGGGCTTAGCCCGGCAGATTTACAGTCTGCTGCCATTGACCGCTCGGCCACACCTCCGAAAGAGCTTTCAACGAGCACCCGAGGCCGGCTGGAGCCGGCACCCGGGATCGAACCGGGGACCAACGGTTTACAAAACCGTTGCTCTACCGCTGAGCTATGCCGGCGGGCTGCCCCGGGACCCAGCAGTTTACCCACTGGCGGCGCGGCCTGGCAAGCGCTTGAGCCGACGACGCCTCAATCCTTCTTCGCCATTCGCTGGCGCACCGCCTCGTAGAGCAGCGCCGCGGCGGCGGTCGCCAGGTTCAGCGACTCGACGCGGCCACGCATCGGCAGGCCGATCAGGCGATCGCAGACCTCGCGGGTGTGCTGGCGCAGCCCGTGCTCCTCGCCGCCGATGCACAGCACCACTTTGCCGGTGAGGTCGACAGCCCAGGGCGGCTCGCCTTCGGCGTCGGCCCCGTAGACCCAGTAGCCTTCCTCCTTGAGCCGCTCCAGGGCCTGGGCGCTGCTACCGATGTGCTCGACCGGGAGCCATTCCGCGGCACCCGCCGAGGTCTTGATCGCGGCCGGCGACAGCGGTGCCGATCCCCGCTCGCGCAGCAGCACCCGGCCCACGCCAGCCCCGTCGCAGACCCGCAGCAGCGCTCCCAGGTTGCGCGGGTCCTGGATGTCCTCGGCCAGTACCAGGAGGTCGGCGGCGGCAGTGAGCGACTGCGCCGCCGCCTGCAGATCCGCGGCAAACCCGTTGTGCACCGCCTCGGGCGCCCCGCGCAGCTCCTCCTCACCGACCACCCGCAACTCCACCCCGAGGTCGGCGCACAGCGCCTCGATCTGCTCCCGGCGCCGTCCGCCGCGGGTGCGCCCGATCAGGACGCGATCGATCTCGGCGGCGCGGTGCCGCAGCGCCTCGCGCACCGGATGGAAGCCGTAGACCCGCATCTCGCTCAGTCCGACTCGAGCAGCGCGACGGCCAGCGCCGCGATTCCCTCGCCGCGCCCCAGCGCGCCGAGGCCCTCGTTGGTCGTCGCCTTGAGGCCGACATCTTCGATCGCGACGCCAAGCACCCCGGCGATGCGCCGCCGCATGGCGTCGCGGTGCGGAGCCAGTCTCGGTGCCTGCGCCACCAGGGTGAGATCGCAATTGACCGCGCGCCAGCCGCGCTCGCGCACCCGTTCGACGATCGTCCGCAGGAGCTCGACGCTGCTCACCCCCCGCCAGCGCTCCTCGCCGGGTGGAAAGTGGTCACCGAGGTCGCCCAGCCCGGCGGCGCCGAGCAGCGCATCGCCAAGGGCATGCAACAGCACGTCGGCGTCGCTCCAACCTTCGAGCCCACGCTCGAACGGTATGCGCTCTCCGCCCAGGACGAGCGGCCGACCCTCGACCAGACGGTGCACGTCGTAGCCCTGTCCGATCCGCAACCGGCTCATCCCTGGCCTCCCAGAAGCAGCGCCCGCACCAGCTCGAGATCGGCCGGCGTGGTCAGTTTCGGATTGAGGGCGGTCGCCTCGACCGCCAGGACCCGCACGTCGCCGAGCCGCTCGACCAGCGCCGACTCGTCGGTCCCCGCGAACCCGTCGCGTCGGGCAGCGTCGAGGGCACGTGCCAGGACGCCGCGGCGGAAGACCTGGGGGGTTTCGGCCCGGAAGAGACCCTCGCGCGGCACGGTCGCGACAATGACGCCGCCGGTGACGCGCTTCAGAGTGTCGCCGAGCGCCCGGCCCAGCACCGCACCGTCCGCGGAGGCGGCGGCAGCCAAGGTCAGGGCGACGTCCGCCGGGGCCACCGCGGGCCGCGCTCCGTCGTGGACCAGGATGAGATCTCGCTCGCCACCCGGCGAGGCCGCCAGGGCCCGGGCCACCGAGTCCTGCCGGCTGGCGCCGCCGGCGATCATCCGCACCCGATCGTCGAGGCCCATCTCGCGCGCCCGCTCGACCTCGGCGGCGGGC
Organism: Acidobacteriota bacterium; assembly: GCA_050258075.1. GTDB lineage: Bacteria > Acidobacteriota > Thermoanaerobaculia > Multivoradales > JAGPDF01 > JBLMYC01. Next base: position 17,967 of record JBLMYC010000150.1, on the reverse strand, counting down.
AGGGCCACGGTCAGCTCGTCGACGCCGGACGAGAGCAGCCTCTCCAGCGTCCAGGCGAGCAGCGGCCGGCCGCCGATCTGCAAGAACTGCTTGGGGAGCACGCCGCCGAAGCGTGAGCCCGAGCCGGCGGCGGGAACGAGAGCGACGACGCGGGCGGCCATGGCCAACGGGGCGCTACACCGTCAGGATGTCCTTCTCCTTGTGCTCCAGGGCCTTGTTGATCTCGGCGATGTAGTGGTCGTGCAGGCGCTGGATCTCGTCGTGGCCGCGACGCTCGTCATCCTGGCTGACCTTCTTGTCCTTCTCCATGGCCTTGAGCTTGTCGTTGCCGTCGCGCCGCGCCAGGCGCACTGCGTTGCGGGCATGCTCGGTCATGTCGTGCGCCTTCTTCACCAGTTCCTTGCGCCGCTCCTCGGTGAGCGCCGGCACCGGGATGCGCACCACCTTGCCGTCGTTGCCAGGGTTGAGTCCGAGCCCAGCCTGCCGGATGGCGCGCTCGATGGCGCCGATCTGCGACGGGTCCCAGGGCTGCGCGACCAGCAGCGTGGCGTCGGCGACCGACAGGTTGGCGACCTGCTGGATCGGAGTCGGGGTGCCGTAGTAGTCGACCATCACCGCCTCGAGGATCGAGGTCGAGGCACGCCCCGTGCGCAGGGTCCGCATCTCGTGGTGGAGATGGTCCGCCGCGTGCTTCATCTTGGCTTCGGTCTCGCGGAACAGCTCTTTCATAAGGTCTCCGATCTTCCCGCCGGCCCGGCAGGAGAGTCAACGCGCCGCGGTCGCCTCGAGCGTCTCGCGGACCGCGGAGCCGACCGCTTCGCCACTCACCACCCGGCGGATGTTTCCCTTCTGGGCGAGGTTGAAGACCACGATCGGCAATCGGTTGTCGCGGCACAGGGCGATCGCCGCCGCATCCATCACTTTGAGATCCCGCTCCAGCACCTGCTGGTAGGTCACCACCGGCAGCAGGCGCGCCTCGGGATCGGTGCGCGGATCGGCCGTGTACACACCGTCGACCCGCGTCGCCTTCAGCAGCACGTCGGCATGGATCTCGTTGGCGCGCAGCGCCGCCGCGCTGTCGGTGGTGAAGAACGGATTGCCGGTGCCGCCGGCGAAGATCACCACCCGGCCCTTCTCGAGATGGCGGATGGCGCGGCGGCGGATGAAGGTCTCCGCCACCTCGCGGATCTCGATCGCGGTCTGCACCCGGGTCGAGACGCCGCGCTTCTCGAGCGCGTCCTGCAGGGCGAGAGCGTTGATCACCGTCGCCAGCATGCCCATGTAGTCGCCGGTCGCCCGGTCGATCCCGCGGTGGCTCGCGGCCAGGCCGCGGATGATGTTGCCACCGCCGATGACGATCGCCAGCTCGACGCCCAACCCGTGGACGTCTCGGATCTCGTCGGCGATCTCCGCCACCACACCCTCGTCGATGCCGAAGGCTTTGGCGCCCATGAGCGCCTCGCCGGAAAGCTTGAGGACGATCCGGCGATAGGGCAGGACGGCGCTCGTCGCGCTCATCAGGCCTCGCTCGCGGCCGCCAGGCCCTCGCCCAGCCGGAAGCGGCTGAAGCGACGGACCTGGATGTTCTCGCCGATCTTCCCCACCTTCTCGGCCACCATCTGGCCGACCGTCAGGTCGGGGTTCTTGATGAACGGCTGCTCGAGGAGGACCGACTCGGCGTAGAACTTCTCCATCTTGCCCTCGACCATCTTGGCGACGACGTTCTCCGGCTTGCCCGAGGCCTTGGCCTGCTCGACGTAGATCGCGCGCTCCCGCTCCAGGACCTCCGGCGTCACTTCCTCGCGGCGCACGAAGCGCGGGTCGGCCGCGGCGATGTGCATCGCGACGTCCTTGACCAGCTCCTGGAAATCGTCGGTGCGGGCCACGAAATCGGTCTCGCAGTTGATCTCGACCAGCACGCCGATCTTGCCGCCGGCGTGGATGTACGAGCCCACCACACCCTCGCTCGCCACCCGGCCGGCGCGCTTCGCCGCCGACGCCATGCCCTTCTTGCGCAGGACGTCGATCGCCTTCTCCATGTCGCCCTGCGCCTCGGCGAGGGCGCCCTTGCAATCCATCATCCCCGCGCCAGTCCGCTCGCGGAGCTCCTTGACCATCTTGGCGGTGATCTCCATGTACGGCTTCCTTTCCTGATTGCCACGTAATGAGCTGCCCATACGAACGAAAAGGTCAGATCGACGCGAGTTCGACTGACCTTTGCGGCCCCGGTCGGAGGCGACCCGCCCGGGGCGATCAAGCCCGCAGAGCGGGCGCGCGGTGGAACCGACTTACGAGCCGGCGGCCGCGCTCTCCAGGCCAGCGCTGGTTCCGATCGGCGGCGCGTCCTTCGCCTCGATCGCCATCTCCTGCTCGAGCTGTCCGCTGCCGGCGATGTAGGCGTCGGCCAGCTTCGACGCGAACAGGCGAATGGCGCGAATCGCGTCGTCGTTGCCCGGGATCGGGTAGTCGATCAGCTCCGGATCGCAGTTGGTGTCGACCACCGCCACCACCGGAATCCCCAGCTTGTTGGCCTCGGCGACCGCGATGTACTCCTTCTTCGGGTCGATCACGAACAGCGCGTCGGGCAGCTGCTCGAGCTCGCGCACGCCCTCGAGGTTGCGCACCATCTTGTCGCGCTCGCGGTCATAGCGCAGGCGTTCCTTCTTGGGCAGCAGCGTGTCGCTGTCCGCCAGGCGCGCTTCGATCTCGTTCAGCCGCTCGATCGAAGTGCGGATGGTGACGAAGTTGGTGAGCGTCCCGCCCAGCCAGCGGTGCGTGACGTAGAACTGCCCGCAGCGGCGCGCTTCCTCGGCGATCGCCTCCTGGGCCTGCCGCTTGGTGCCGACGAACAGCACGCGTCGGCCCTCGCGGGCCAGCTGGTTGACGAAGTCCGAAGCCTGCTTGAACATGCGGACCGTCTTCTGCAGATCCAGGATGTAGATGCCGTTGCGCTTGCCGAAGATGTACTGCTTCATCTTCGGGTTCCAGCGCCGGGTCTGGTGTCCGAAGTGGACACCGGCCTCGAGCAGTTCCTTCATCGTGAGTTCGACCAAGACCCTTCCTCCTTCTCCTGCTCTCGCCACCGCGAGGCCTTAACGCTTGCTGAATTGGAAGCGCTTGCGGGCACCCGCGCGCCCGTACTTCTTGCGCTCCTTCTTGCGCGGGTCGCGGGTCAGGAGCCCGGCGGCCTTGAGACGCTCGCGCAGCTCGCCATTGTAGACGAGCAGGGCGCGGGAAATGCCATGCCGAACCGCACCGGCCTGGCCGGAGCAGCCCCCGCCGACGACCGACACCGTGATGTCGAACTTCTCGGCCGTCTCGGTCAGCAGCAGCGGCTGCTTGACGATCATCCGCAGCACATCGTTGGGGAAGAAATTGTCCAGGGGACGGCCGTTGATGTTCATCTCGCCGCTGCCCGGACGCAGGTAGACGCGCGCCGTCGAGGTCTTGCGCCGACCGGTTCCGTAGTAGTTGAGCTCGCTCAAGGCTTCCTTCCTCCGCTTCGCGTCAGGCGCCGGCGGCGCCGAGCTTCAGATTGGCAGGCTTCTGCGCCTGGTGGGGATGGCTCGGTCCGGCGTAGACCTTGAGCTTGCGGGCGAACTGGCGCCCCAGCGTGGTCTTCGGCAGCATGCCGCGCACCGCCTCTTCGATCATCTTGACCGGCCGGCGCTGGCGCAGGTGCCAAGCCGCCTCGGCCTTGAGGCCGCCGGGGCGTCCGCTCTGCCGGTAATAAACCTTCTGCCGCTCCTTGCGGCCGGACAGGACCGCCTTCTCCGCATTGACCACGATCACGAAATCGCCGGTGTCGAGGTGCGCAGCGTATTGCGGCTTGTGCTTGCCCTGGAGAACCCGTGCCACCGCGCTCGCCAGATGGCCCAGGGTCTGACCTTCGGCGTCGATCAGGAACCACTGGTGATCGATGTCGGCAGCCTTCGGGGTATACGTCTTCGTCATGACTCGCGACTCCGTCGGATCCCTGCAGTGTGGCGCAAGACAGCCGCCCTTTGCAGGCAAAGGGTCTTTTAGATTAGATGACCCCGCGCTTCCTGTCAAGCGAGCCCCCGCGCTCTCGCGACAGTGGGCCACCCCCGTCTCTTGCCACCGGAAACCAATCCCGTTCCCCGGCGTATTGCTAGCTTGAGAAGGAGGTTGGGAATGAAAACACCCGGCAAGGTCGGGATCGGGCTCCTCGCTCTGGGGGTCGTCGGCACGGGGATCTTCCTTTCCTGCCGGCGCGGCGACGGCCACGACGGTCCCAAGACGGTGACGGTCGAGCGCGGCACGATCGTCGAGAAGGCCCTGGCCGTCGGCCAGATCGTCCCCGAGCAGGAGATCCAGGTGAAGTCGCAGATCTCCGGCATCGTCAAGGATTGCTACGTCGAGGTCGGCGACCGCGTGCAGCCCGGCGACCGGCTGTTCTCGATCAGCCCCGACCCCACCCCGCTCGAGCTCACCCAGGCCGAGCGCGAGCTGCAGATCGCCGACGTCGGGCTGGTGAAGGCCAAGGCCGACTGGCAGCGCAGCCAGTCGCTCGAGCAGAGCGGCATCCTGGCGCGCAACGACTTCGACGGCGCGCAGAAGTCCTACGACCAGGCGCGCATCGAGCGCGATCTGGCGCACGAGAAGCTCGCCCTGCTCAAGGAGGGCCGCATCCAGAAGAAGGTCGGCGGCATCGACTCGGTGATCCGTGCCTCGGCTGCCGGAACGGTGCTCGAGCGGCTGGTCAACCCCGGCGACCCGGTGGTGCCGCTGACCACCTATCAGGCGGGGACCGCCCTGATGACGCTCGCCGACATGGGCAAGCTGATCTTCAGGGGCACGGTCGACGAGATCGACGTCGGCAAGCTGAAGGAGGGCCTGCCGGTCCGCATCCAGATCGGCGCCCTGCCCTCCGCCCAGGTGACCGGCCGTCTGCGCCGCATCGCGCCCAAGGCCAAGGAGAAGGACGGCGCCACCCAGTTCGACGTCGAGGTCGAGATCCTCGAGGCCAAGGACATCGTGCTGCGCGCCGGCTTCTCCGCCAACGCCACGATCGTCATCCGGGAGAAAAAGGACGCCCTGCTGCTGCCCGAGCGCCTGGTCACCTTCGAGGGCGACAAGGCGTTCGTCGAGACACCGGCGGCGCGGAAGGGAGACAAGCCGGTGCGCAAGGAGATCAAGGTCGGGCTGTCCGATGGTCTCAACCTGGAGGTCGTCTCCGGCCTCGCGGAGAAGGACGTCGTCGTCGAGCCGCCGCCCAAGGAGATCAAGGGTCTGTGAGCTTCGGGCACTTCCTCCGCCAGTTCCTGCGCGACGCGCGCACCCAGCGCCTGAGGACGCTGCTGACCCTGTTCGGCATCGTCTGGGGAACGGCGGCGGTGACCCTGCTGCTCGCTTTCGGCCAGGGACTGCACGCGCAGATCCTGAAGAGCCAGAAAGGACTCGGCGACAACATCGTGATCGCCTGGCCGTCGCGCACCAGCAAGGTCTGGGAAGGCCTGCCGAAGGGACGCCAGATCAAGGTCAGTGACGACGACATCGCGATGCTGCGCCGCGAGGTTCCCAGCCTGCAGGCGATCAGCGGCGAGTACATGGACAACCAGGTCAAGCTGAAGGTGGGCCGCAAGGTGCTGGTGCCGCAGACCCACGGCATCACGCCCGAGTTCGGCATCATCCGCAACATGATCCCGCAGCCCGGCGGCCGCTACGTCGACGACCTCGACGCTGACGACAAGCGGCGCGTGGTATTCCTCGGCGACCAGCTCGCCGAAGACCTGTTCGGCAAGGACAACGCGGTCGGCAAGTACGTGATGCTCGACGGCGTGCCCTTCCTGGTGGTCGGGGTGATGACCCACAAGGCCCAGGACTCCTCCTACAGCGGGCGCGACAAGGACAAAGCGATCATCCCGGCGAGCACCTTCGAGGCGATGTACAACAAGCGCTTCGTCGACGACTTCGTCTTCCAGCCCAAGGATCCCGACCAGGTCGGCACCGTCAAGGACGGCGTGATCGCGACCCTGGCCCACAAGTATCAATTCGATCCGTCCGACAAGGAAGCCATCCAGATGTGGGACACGGTCGAGGGGCTGAAGTTCCTCGACACCTTCTTCCTCGCGTTCCGCGTCTTCCTCGGCATCGTGGGCGCCCTGACCCTGGTGGTGGGCGGCATCGGGGTCTCCAACATCATGAACGTCGTGGTCGAGGAGCGGACCAAGGAGATCGGCATCAAGATGGCGCTCGGGGCACACCGCGGGTACGTCCTGCGCCAGTTCCTGTTCGAGACCATGTGCCTGACCGTCATCGGCGGCGCGCTCGGCTTCCTCATCTCCTGGGCGATCTGCGCCGTGTTTCCGCTGTTCAAGGTGGAGGAGTACGTCGGCACGCCGGTCCTCTCCTGGCAGGTAGCGTCGACGACCACCGCGATCCTGGGCGCGATCGGCCTCGTCGCCGGCTTCTTCCCGGCGCGCTCCGCCGCCTCGCTCAATCCGGTCGAAGCGCTGAGGATGTGAGCGTGCGCACCCTCTTGCTCGTCCTCCGCCTGTTTCACTCGGCCGCCAAGATCCAGCGCAAGCGCATGGTGCTGACGGTGATGGCGATCACCTGGGGCACGATCTCGATCATCCTCCTGCTGTCCTTCGGCGAGGGCCTGAAGCGCAGCCTGGTCGAGGGCAGCCAGGGCATGGGCACCGGCCTGCTCATCGTCTGGCCGGGGAAGACCAGTCTCGACTTCGCCGGATTGCCCCAGGGCCGCCCGATTCGCCTGCTGGCCGAGGACGTGACGCTGCTCCAGCAGAACATCCCCGAGATCGCCAGCGCCGCCGGCGAGAAGGTGAACTGGAGCCTGCAGCTCACCCGCGGCCGCGTCTCACTCAACAAACGCGTGGTCGGCACGATCCCGGCGTATGGCGAGATGCGCAATCAGCGCCCGCAGCCCGGCAGTCGCTTCATCGACCAGCCCGACCAGGACCAGAAGCGGCGCGTGATCTTCCTCGGCGACAAGCTCAAGCAGGAGCTGTTCGGCGCCGCGCCTGCCGTCGGCGAGACGCTGCTCGTCAACCAGGTGCCGTTCACCGTGATCGGCGTGGCGGAGGCGAAAAAACAGACCAGCACGTACTACGGACCCGACGACGACGCCGCGGTCATGCCGATGAGCACGTTCGAGGCGCTGACCGGGCGGCTCTACCTGAACGACCTGGTCCTGAAGCCGCGCACGCCCGAGCTGATGCCCACCGTGCGCCGCCGCATCTTCGAGGTGCTCGGCGGCCGCTATCGCTTCGCCGCCGACGACCAGCGGGCCTTGAGCTACTGGGACACCGTCGAGAGCCAGAAAGTGATGCGCAACATCATGGCCGGGCTGGAGATCTTCCTCGGCGTGATCGGCGGCCTGACGCTGCTGATCGGCGGCGTCGGGGTCGCCAACATCATGTACGCCGCGGTCAAGCACCGCACCAAGGAGATCGGCGTCGAGATGGCGCTCGGCGCGCGGCGCCTGTACGTGACCGGCCCGCTGGTGCTCGAGTCCCTGACCCTGACCGCGATCGGCGGGGTCGGTGGAGTCGCGGTCGGCTGGGGGATCGTCGCGCTCCTGGGCTGGGTGCAGAGCAAGGCGAACAGCGACGCGCTGAACTTCCTCGGCCGCCCGACCTTCTCGCCCGGCGTCGCCGCGGTCACCATCCTGCTGCTCGGCTCGATCGGTTTCGTGGCCGGCTACTTCCCGTCGCGCCGCGCGGTCTCGATCCAGCCCGCCGAGGCGCTGCGCTACGACTGAGGCCCGCCATGCTCGGATTCGGCAACTCGAAGACCGCTCAGACCCCGGCCGCCGCCAGCCCGGACGTCATCGCCCTGCGCGATCTGCGCAAGGTGTACGACACCGGCGCCGTCAAGGTGGAGGCGCTGCGCGGCCTCGACCTCGCGGTCGCCGAGAACGAGTTCATCGCCATCGTCGGGCCATCGGGCTCCGGCAAGTCGACGCTGCTCAACATCCTCGGCTGCCTGGACACCCCGTCGAGCGGCTCCTACCGGCTGCGCGGCGAAGAGGTCTCCAAGCTCACCGGCGACCAGCTCGCTGACGTGCGCAACCGCCGCATCGGCTTCATCTTCCAGAACTTCAACCTGCTGCCGCAGATCACCGCCTTCGAGAACGTCGAGCTGCCGCTGCTGTTCAAGGGCACCCCGACCCGCCAGCGCCGGGAACGGGTCGAGTCGCTGCTCGAGCGGGTCGGCCTCGCCGACCGCATGGAGCACCGCCCGGTCGAGCTCTCCGGCGGCCAGATGCAGCGCGTCGCGATCGCCCGGGCGCTCGCCTGCGAGCCCGACATCATCCTCGCCGACGAGCCGACCGGCAACCTCGACACCGGCTCGGGCAAAGACATCCTGCACCTGTTCGAGGAGCTGTGGGGGCAGGGCAACACCGTGCTGGTCATCACCCACGACCCGACCGTCGCCAAGCGCACCCAGCGCGTGGTGCGCATCCAGGATGGCCTGATCACCGAGGACACCCGCACCTCGGCTTCGTGAGGCGCCGCGATAGACTGCGCAGGGTGAGCGAGGTCGCCGCACCCCTCGACAAGACCGGCTCGACGATCCGCGACATGTTCGCGGGCGTGGCGCCGCGCTACGACCTGCTGAACCACCTGCTGTCGGGCTGGTTCGACGTGCTGTGGCGGCGCGCCGCGGTGCGCGCGCTCGCGGCTGGAGACGGCGAGCCCGTGCTCGATCTGTGCTGCGGGACCGGCGACCAGGCGATCGCCATCGCGCGGCGCGGGGCGCGCGTCGCCGCGGCCGATTTCTGCGTGCCGATGCTGGCCATCGCCCGCCACAAGTACCTGGCGCTCGGCGAGCGCTCGCCCGCCGGCCTCGCCGCCGACGCCCTCGCCCTGCCGCTGCCGTCCGGTCGGTTCGCCGGTGCGACGGTGTCCTTCGGCCTGCGCAACGTCGCCGACCTCGATCGCGCGCTCGCCGAGCTGGCGCGCGTCCTGCGGCCGGGCGGCAAGCTGGTGGTGCTGGAGTTCGCGCTGCCGCGCGGCGCGCTGCTCCGGTCGCTGTACCTCTTCTACTTCCGCCGCGTGCTGCCGCGCATCGGCAAGCTCGTCTCACCGCGCGGCTCGGCGTACAGCTACCTGCCGAGCTCGGTGATGGACTTCCCGCAGCGCGCGGCGTTCCTCGAGCGCCTGCACCGGGCGGGGTTCGTCGATGCCGCATGGCGCGACCTCACGGCGGGCATCGTCTGCCTGTACTCGGGCCGGAGGGCCGCATGAGCCGGATCCTGGGCGGCAAGGAGATCGCCGCGGCGATCCGCGCCGAGATCGCCGAAGCGGTGCGCGAGATGGTGGCGCGCGGCGGCCGCCAGCCGGGCCTCACCGCCATCCTGGTGGGCGAGAACCCGGCATCGCAGGTCTACGTGGCGAGCAAGACGCGCGGCTGCGAGGAGACCGGCATGGTGGGCCGCACGCTGCGCCTGCCAGCGACGACCTCGGAGGCCGATCTGCGCCGCACGATCGAGGAGCTCAACGCCGATCCGCAGGTCGACGGCATCCTGCTCCAGCTGCCCCTCCCGGCCGGGCTTCCGGAGCGCGAGATGCTCGACCTGATCGACCCCGACAAGGACGTCGACGGCTTCCATCCGGTGAACGTCGGCCGCCTGTGGACCGACCGCCCGGGGTTCGTGCCCGCGACACCCGCCGGCGTCGTCGAGCTCCTGAGGCGTAACCGCATCGAGATGAAAGGCCAGCACGCGGTGATCGTCGGCCGCAGCACGATCGTCGGCAAGCCGATGGCCGGCCTCCTGCTGCGCGAGCACTGCACGGTGACGGTGTGTCATTCGCGCACCCGCGACCTCGCCGCGGTGTGCCGCGAGGCCGACATTCTGGTCGCCGCGATCGGCAAGGCGGGGATGATCGGCCCGCAGCACGTGAAGCCCGGCGCGGTGGTCGTCGACGTCGGCATCAACGCGGTGCGCGACCCGGCCGAGGTCGATCGCCTGCTGCCGCCTGGCCACCCGCGGCGCAAAGCCTTCGCCGAGAGAGGTCAGCTCCTGTTCGGCGACGTCGACTTCGAGCGCGTCAAGGACGTCGCCGGCGCGATCACCCCGGTGCCTGGCGGCGTCGGCCTGCTGACTGTCGCCATGGTGCTCCAGAGCACGCTCGAGGCCGGCCGCCGGCGCCAGGGCCTCGCCTGAACCTCGCCATGGCATACCGGGTCGGCCTCACCGGCGGATTGGCGAGCGGCAAGTCGACCGTCGCCCACTGGCTCGCCGAGGCCGGCTTCACCGTCGTCGACGCCGACCGTCTGGTCGCCGAGCTGTACCGACCGGCCGAGCCCGGCGCAGAGGCGGTGCGCCAGCTCTTCGGCGCGGACGTGCTGACCCCGGTGGGCGCGGTCGATCACGTCCGGCTCGGTGCGCTCGTCTTCGCAGACCCCGAGGCGCGGCGCAGGCTCGAGGCCGTGATCCACCCGCTGGTACGCGAGCGCTTCGCGGCGATCGCGCGGAGCGCCGAAGGCGTCGCGGTGCTCGAGGCCACCCTGCTCGTCGAGGCCGGCTACGCGCCGGACTTCGATCTCATCGTCACGGTCGAGGCTTCCGCCGACGTGCGCCGGCGGCGGGCGGTCGAGCGCGGGCTGAAGCCCGAGCAGGCGGAGGCTCGCCTCCTGGCGCAGGGCGACGGCGTGCGCCGCCGCCAGGCGGCCCAGCTGGTGATCACCAATGACGGCGACCTCGCCGCCCTGCGGGCCCAGACCGACCGGCTGATCGAGCACCTGCGCCAGGCCGCGAGACCGGCATGAGATCGCCGCTCGACGGCATCGCGCTCGTCACCGGCAACCCCGGCAAGCTCGCCGAGGCGCGCCGGCTCGCCGGCGCCAGCCTCGAGGCGGTTGACTGCGACCTGCCCGAGATCCAGGAGCTCGACATCCGCAAGGTGCTCGCCGCGAAAGGGGAAGAGGCCTGGCGTCGCCTGCGTCGCCCGCTGATCGTCGAGGAGACCGGCCTCGAGCTCCAGGCGCTCAACGGCTTCCCCGGTCCGCTCGTCAAGTGGATGCTCGAGGCGGTCGGCGCGGCGGGCATCGCGCGCGCCGCGCTGGCCCTCGGCGACGCCCGGGTCACCGCGCGCTGCGTCCTTCTGCTCGTCGACGACGCGCGCCGCGTCCTCGCCGAGGGCACAACCGACGGCACGCTCGTCCTGCCGCCGCGCGGGGCAAACGGCTTCGGTTGGGACCCGGTCTTCCTGGCCGACGGCGAGTCGCTGACCTACGGCGAGCTCGAACCCGCACGCAAGGACGCGATCGGCCACCGCGGCAGGGCGTGGCGCGCGCTGCTCGAGCGCCTGGCGACCTCGTCGGCGCCAGTACTCTGAAGCCGCGGTCGACGTCGCGGGCTGGAATTGCCGACCGGACTGCGCTAGCGTCGGCGACGCCCCCGGTCGCGCGGCGGACAAGGACGGTCGCTGATGTCTTCCCGTCGCTGGCTCCTGCAGGCCATCGCAGCCCTCTGTCTGCTCGTCTCCGACCCCGCGCTTGCCGCCTGGAACCTGCTCCAGAACGGCACCTTCGACACCACCGCCGCCCCCTGGACGACCGTCGGTGCGGCCGGCTTCGACGCGTCCCGCGGCAATCCCAACGGGTCTCTCCACCTGCTCGTCGGCCTTGGGCTGACCTGCTCGTCCGCGGCGTCCGAGTGCATCAACGCCAGCGTTCCCGGAGCCTTCGACCTCGCCGCCGACAACCTCGCGCTCGGCGCCAACCCCGGATACGCCGTCAACCAGCTCCGTCTCGCCACGTTCCTCGGCACCAACTGCGCTTCACCGGGGCCCATCCTGGATGGCCCCGGCACCGGGTCCGCTCCGCCGCTGAACGTGTGGCAGCCGCTCGACGGGATCGTGTTCCTCCCCGCGGGGACCGCCTCGGTCCAGCTCACCGCCCTGCTCTGTGTCACGGGTGGCGGCCCCTCGAGCAATGGCTCGGTGAACTTCGACAACGTCGCTCTGCGCCCCGCGTTCTACGTCTACAACCCGCACTTCAACCTGCAATTCGGCATCAAGCCCTGGATCGGGCCCGGTCTCGTGCTCGACGCGACGCGCGACTCCGGCGGCGACGCAAGCTCCGGATCGGCGCAGGTCACGTCGACCAGCAGCGCGTCGTGCAGCACCGCGAGCCAGTGCGTCCTCACTCGCTCCGGACCGCTCGACCTCGACGCGAAGATCCTCCTGCCGAGCAGCAACACTGCCCCGGGCCAGGCCGAGGTGCAGTTCGTCTTCACCGCGGACCGCAATTGCGACCCGGCGACCACCCTGGGAACCGCGACTCTCGGCCCGGCGAGCGGACCTCCCGACACCTGGAACGCGCTGTCCTCGTCCAATGCCTCGGCACCCGCCGGCACGCAAGCGGTCCTGGTCGAGCTCACTTCCTGCGCCAGTGCGGCCGGCACGTTCGCCGCCAACTTCGACGACGTGCTCGCCGATCCGCTTTCCGTGGCCGAGATCCCGACCCTGAACCGCGGCGGCCTCGCTGCCCTCGGCGTCCTGTTGCTGGCCGGGGCGCTTCTCGCGCTGCGACGGGCCTCGACCTAGAGCCCTGCCATCGCTAATCGAGTTGCGGCCGGCCGGTCGCCCAGGCGCGGCGCAGGAGCTGCCCACAGCCCGCGCTCGCGATCCCCGCATCGCGCTGGTAAGCGTGGCGCGCCAGCAGCCCGTAAAGCGTCTGATCGGCGGTGATCCAGGGGTAGAAGCCGAACGCACCGGCGCTGCTGAAGGCGCCGTCGCCTCCCCGGTCGTCCTCGATCCAGTGGTTGAGACCGTAATGCCAGGCGACCGGCGCCGGGCTGTGCAGGGCACCGGGGCAGCTTCCGGGCAGCGTGCAGACCGAGGGCGAGGCGAGATAGCTCGAGATGCGAAGGTCGCCGCGCAGGATCTTGCGCAGGAACCGGCCGTACGTCGCCGGGCTCGAGCGCAGCCCGCCAGCGAGGTCGGGCGTCGCGTACGAGAAAGCCAGGTCGTCGCCGAGCACGCTCCGCACCTCTCGGGCCAGACCCTCGCGGGTCAGCGGACCCAGCCCGAGATCGATCGCCAACTTCTCGTCGTGGCCACCGCCGTAGTAGAAGTGCCCGACCTCCTCGGGTGTGAAGGCCGAGTTGTTCCCACGCGCGAAGCACGCCTGGACGGTGGCGGCGAGCGCGCACGGCAGCGGCCGGAACGAGTCATAGCCGGACTCCAGGGTGAGCGCCTGGACCTCCGCGGGCGAGGGCGCGCGCCCGATCTTCTCCAGCACGTACGCGCCGAAGACGAGCTTTGACGCCGAAGCGACCGCGATCTCGCTGCGCGCGTTGAATCGCCTGCCGATCTGCCCGCTCGCCAGCACGCCGTCGGCGTTGCCGATCTCCCAGTAGAAATCCCCGAGCGCCTGACAGCTCGCGGCGCCCTGGGCCGTGGCCCGCACGGCGCGCGCTCGTTGCTGCGTCGAGCTGGCAGAAGCCACCGCCTCGCCACGTGCGGCGGGGGCGCAGAGGATGCCCACAATCGCGACCGCCATCCACCCTGCCTTCGACATGCGATTCGCCCTCCTCGCCGGCTTGCGGGGCCGGCGCTCTTGCCTCTCAGACGCTGGACCCAGGCGCTGGGTTACGTCACCCTCCGACCGGCCACCGCTCGGCAGGCCGCCCTTGCCTCGGGACCGGATTTCCTGCACGATCCATCGCGTCTGTTGCAACCGGTGAGCCCGCCATGACCCTCGCCCCGGGCACCCGCCTCGGCTCCTACGAGATCACCGCCAAGCTCGGCGAGGGCGGGATGGGTGAGGTCTTCCGCGCCCGGGATCTCCGTCTCGGGCGCGAGGTCGCGATCAAGGTGCTGCCCGCAGATCTTGCCGCCGATCCCGTGCGCGCGGCGAGATTCGAGCGCGAGGCGAAGCTCCTCGCCCAGCTCAACCATCCGAACGTCGCCCAGATCTACGGTTACGAAGCCGGGCCGCAGACCCCCGCACTGGTGATGGAGCTCGTCGAGGGAACGACGCTCTCCGAGCGGCTGGCGCGCGGCGCCCTGTCCCTCGTGGAGAGCCTGGCGATCGCCCGGCAGATCGCCGAGGCCCTCGAGGAGGCGCACGAGAAGGGCATCGTCCATCGCGATCTCAAGCCGCAGAACGTGATGCTCACCGCCGGCGGTCGGGTCAAGGTGCTCGACTTCGGGCTCGCGAAGGCGCTCGCAGTGCCGGCCCCGAGCGGCGCGGCCGCGGCCGACCTGGCGCAGGCGCCTACCCTCAGCCTCGGCGACACCCGGCAGGGCGTGCTCCTCGGAACCGCCTCCTACATGGCGCCCGAGCAGGCGCGCGGCGGCGAGGTCGACCGGCGCGCCGACATCTGGTCGTTCGGCGTCGTCCTCTACGAGATGCTCTCCGGCGCGCGCCTCTTCATCGCCCCGAGCTTCGTCGAGACCCTGAGCGCCGTTCTCCATCAGCCGATCGACCTCGATCGCCTGCCGGCGCCAAGCCCGGCCCGGCTGCGCGAGCTGGTTGGCCGCTGTCTGGAGCGTGATCCCCGACGGCGGCTGCGCGACATCGGCGAGGCACGCCTGGCGCTCGAAGGCCTGGCCGCCGCGCCGCCGGAGCCGGCGACGGCCGCTCCGGGCGCTTTGCCGCTACCGTCGGTCGCGGTGCTGCCGTTCGTCAACATGAGCGCCGACCCGGAGAACGAGTTCTTCGCCGACGGCATCACCGAGGACGTGATCGCGCACCTCGCCAAGATCCGGACGCTGCGGGTCACCTCGCGCACCTCGGCGATGACCTTCAAGCGCAGCGCGCAGAGCCTGCGCGAGATCGGCGCGGCGCTCGGCGTCGCGGCGCTCGTCGAGGGGAGCGTGCGTCGCGCCGGCCAGCGCGTGCGCATCGTCGCCCAGCTCGTCGACCCGCGCTCCGACCGGCACCTCTGGGCGGAGACCTACGACCGCGAGATCGACGACATCTTCGCCATCCAGACCGACGTGGCGCTGCAGATCGCGACCGCCTTGCGCGCCGAGCTGACCCTCGACGAGCGACAGCGCATCGGGCTGCGGCCGACCCGCGACTTGGAGGCCTATCAGCTCTATCTCCAGGGGCGGCACCGCTTGGTGAGATTCACCCGCGAGGCGGTCACCCAGAGCCTCGCTTTCTTCGAGCAGGCGGTCGCGCGCGACCCCGGCTTCGCGCTGGCCCACGCCGCGATCGCACACGCGCACACCCAGCTCGGCATCGAGGGCGTGAGCGGTGTCGTGCCGGCCGAGGCTTTTGCACGTGCTCAGGCGGCGGTCGACCGCGCGTTGGCGCTCGACGATGGGCTGGCGGAGGCGCACGGAGTGGTCGGCCTCCTCCGCTTCACCCGCGACTTCGACTGGCCCGGGGCGGAGGCGGAGCTGCGACTGGCGCTCCGGCTGAGCCCGGGCAGCGCCGACATCTACGACCACCTGGGCTGGCTGTGCTCGGCGCAAGGGCGCTTCGACGAGTCGCTCGCCCTGGTGCGGCGGGCGCGCGAGATCGATCCGGTCATGCACCGGAGCGACGTCGCCAACGAGCTGATGCGGGCCGGCCGGGTGGCGGAGGCGCTCGCGGAGGCGGAGCGCTCGATCGCCGTCGATCCCTCCTACTCGCGCTCCCAGGCGGTATTCGGGTGGGCCTGTCTGGCGCTCGGGCGAACCGCCGAGGGCCTGGCGGCGATCGAGCGCGCCGTCGAGCTCTCGCCGGGCAGCACGCTGTTCCTCGCCCAGCTCGGACAGGCGTGCGCCATGACCGGCGACCAGGGACGGGCGCGCGCGATCCTCGCCGAGCTCGAGGCGCTGGCTGCGAAGCAGTACGTGGCGAGCTACCACCTCGCCCACGTCCACACCGGCCTCGGCGAGCAGGATGCCGCCATCGACCGTCTCGAGCGCGCCTACGAGCAGCGCTCCGGCGGGATCTACGGCGTCAAGGGCTCGTATCTCTTCGCCAGCCTGCGCGAGCACCCACGCTTCCAGGCGCTGCTGAAGAGAATGAACCTCTGAGCTCGGCCGACGGATTGCTGAGCCGCATCGGAATATCTCTCTGCAGGGCCTGGCCCAGGCGCTAGACTGCTCCGAACAACTCGCGAGCCCGGAACGCGCATCGCCCAAGGGAGGGCCGGAACTTTCTGATCGGCGAGACGTTCGCTCACTATCGCATCACCGCCAAGCTCGGAGAAGGCGGCATGGGTGAGGTGTATCGCGCCAACGATACGCGGCTGAAGCGCGACGTGGCGATCAAGGTGCTGCCCGCGGCGTTCACCGCCGATTCCGAGCGCCTCGCCCGCTTCGAGCGCGAGGCGCAGCTCCTGGCACAGCTCCACCATCCGAATATCGCCTCAATCTTCGGCCTCGAGGAGTCGGCCGGCGTCCGCGCCCTCGTCATGGAGCTCGTCGAGGGACCGACGCTCGCCGAGCGACTCGAGCACGGAGCGATCCCGCTCGACGAGGCGCTGCCGATCGCGCGCCAGATCGCCGCGGCGCTCGAGGCGGCGCACGACAAGGGTATCGTCCACCGGGATCTCAAGCCCGCGAACGTCAAGCTCCGCGCCGACGGCGACGTGAAGGTCCTCGACTTCGGCCTCGCCAAGGCCCTCGATGCCGGCGCCGCATCCTCCCCCGCCGTGGATCTCGGACGCTCGCCGACCCTGATGAACTCGCCGACTTTGACGGCAGCGCACGGGACCCAGCTCGGGGTGATCCTGGGCACGGCGGCGTACATGGCGCCGGAGCAGGCGAAGGGCGCCGCGGTCGACAAGCGCGCCGACATCTGGGCGTTCGGAGTCGTGCTCTTCGAGATGCTGAGCGGTGAGCGACTCTTCTCGGGCGACTCCGTCGCGGAGACCCTCGCGGGCGTACTCAAGACCGAGATCGATCTCAGGCACCTGCCGCGGGATCTCCCGCCGGCGATCCTCCACCTGTTGCGCCGCTGCCTCGAGCGCAATCCGAAGGACCGCCTGCGCGACATCGGCGAGGCGCGCATCGCGCTGTCTGCCGGGAGCGAAAGCTGGGATGAGGCCGCAGGCCCCAGCGCCGCCTCGCCGGCCGGCTCCGCTGACGGCCGACGCCGAGCGTGGCAGATCGCCGGCGGCGCTCTCCTCGGCGCCCTCCTGGCAGCTGGAGTCGCCGTGTGGGCGGGCCGGCGCGCGGCGGCACCGGGCATGCCGATCGAGACCGACATGACTCGCATCACCACGGATTCGGGTCTGACGACGGATCCCGCCGTGTCGCCGACCGGATCCCTGCTCGCCTACGCCTCGGATCGCGGCAGCGCCAACCTGAATCTCTGGACACAGCCGCTGCCGGCCGGCGATCCGGTCCAGGTGACGCACGACGATACGGACGCGCACGAGCCCAGCTTTTCGCCCGACGGCAGCCGCATCGTCTTTCGCTCCGAGCGCGACGGCGGCGCGATCTACGAGGTACCCGCGCTCGGCGGCGCGGAGCGCCTCATCGCGGCGAAGGGTGAGTGGCCGCGGTTCTCTCCCGATGGCCGGCGAATCGCCTACGAGACGGGCGGGCGCGGCTCTGCCAGCGAGCTGTGGGTGGTGGACGAGGCCGGAGGCATCCCGACGCGATTGGCGCCGAAGCTGACCAACGCGCGCCGGGCCGCTTGGTCGCCGGACGGCGCAGCGCTCGTCGTGATGGGCCAGGCAGGGCCGAAGGACGCGCGAGGGGACTGGTATCGGATCGACGTCGCGAGCGGAACGGTGGCGCCGATGAACGTCGCGGCGATCCTGGAGACCGAGCTGGCGACGGGTGCGTCGATCGACGCCTGGCTACCCGGTCAGATCCTGTTCTCGGCGAGAACTGGGGACAGCGAGAGCATCTGGTCCGTCGGCCTGTCCGGGGACGGCCGCTCGGTGACGGGGCCGGTGCGGCGGATCACCGCCGGCACCGGCCTGGACGAGTCCGCGACGGTTGCCTCCGGCGCCGCCGGACGACAGCTCTATTTCGCCAGCCTGGAGCGGCGAGCGAACCTCTACCGCCTGCCGAT
>JBLMYC010000149.1:0-2865 GCA_050258075.1 Acidobacteriota bacterium | reverse complement strand
TCCTGCTTCCCGGGGTTGCCCTGCTTGGCGTCGGTCGGGTGATGGTCGCCGCCTTCACTGGCAGGGGCGCCGCCAACCAGGCCCTGTTGGTGGGACTGGTCAGCCTCCCGCTGACCTTCGTCGCTTTCCTGCTCGTGATCCCCGACCATGGCGCCACCGGAGCGGCCGTCGTCTCCGGCTGCTCCTACGTTGTCGCCTCGCTCCTCGCCGCCTACCTCTTCTTTCGATCCACCGGAGCCCCGTTCGCGGCGGCGCTCGTGCCCCGCTCCAGCGATCTCCGCGATTACGTACGCCTCGCGCGGCGGGGGCGGGCGGCGATGAGCCGCTATCGGGAGGCGCGGTAGCGCCGGATCAGGCATTTCGTCGAGCTACCGTGCTCGAAGTTTTGTTCATGCGTCTTTGACCGCGTAGCCGTAGATCCCATGACGCCGGGCGCCCAATACTGCACCACCTTCGGTAACTGAAAACCGCACCACCGCCGCGGCGGTGGTGACCGACGTGGCCTCCAGCCTCGCCGCCGACGACGGCGACGAGAAGGAGGCGGGAGGTGCGAAGCGCGATGGACTGGGCGCAGGCGAGGACGATGGCGGCGGAGGGGCAGTCCCAGCGGGAGATCGCTCGGGCCCTGGGGATCAACCGCAGGACGGCGAGGCGACTGATCGAGGCCGACGAGCCACCGCGCTACCACCGCGAGCCCACAGGCTCGATGCTCGACCCGCTCGAGCCGGTGATCGCCACGGCGCTCGAGGAATGCGCCGATATCAAGGCGCCGCGGATGACCGAGATCCTGCGCGACCACGGCTACCAGGGCTCGGTCGACCTCGTTCGCCGTCGGCTTCGCCAGCTACGTCCGCGGGCCGAGCGCCCCGCCCAGCGCACCGGCTACCGACCCGCCCAGGTGATGCAGCTCGACTGGGCCGAGATGCCTACCCGTCCCAAGCTCTGGGGCCGCGAGCGGCGCGTCTACGCGCTCGTCACCTCGCTTCCCTACTCCGGCGCGCAGACCGCCCACTTCTCCTTCGAGATGACGACCGAGTCCTTCCTCGAGGGCCACGTCCGCGCCTTCGAGTGGCTTGAGGGCGTGCCGCGAGAGTGCGTCTACGACAACCTGCGCTCGGTCGTCGCCCGGCGCGAGGGCACCGAGGTGCGCTGGTCAGAGCGCTTCACCCACCTGCGCGGTCACTACGCCTTCCACGCCACCGCCTGCACGCCCGCCACCCCGCGCGAGAAGGGCTCGGTCGAGGGCGCGGTCCGCTACCTGCAGACCGGCTTCTGGCCGCTGCGGCGCTTCTCCGAGCTCGCCCAGCTGCAAGACCAATACGACGCCTGGCGCGACGACGTCGCCAACGTTCGCATCCACGCCAGCGGCCGCTTCCCGGTCGCCGAGCGGCTCGCGGCCGAGCGGGATGCCGCCAGGGCGCTGCCCCCGCAGCGCTTCGACTTCGCCTACCGGCGCTCTTCAAGGGTGCCGCTCGACGGCTACCTGCGCTTTCGCGGCTCCCACTACCGGGCGCCGGTCTCCCTCGTCCAGGAGCGGGTCGAGCTGCGGGCCGACCGCGACTTCGTCTGGATCACCCACCGCGGGGACACGGTCGCCCATTACCCGCGCTCCTATGAGCCCGGCCTCTGGGTACCCGAGCCGGCGATGCGACCCGAGCCCCCAGCGCTGCCCAGACCAGTCGAGCTCGTGGCGCCGGCCGTCGCCCCGCCGGCGCTCGCCGACTACGCGGAGCTCTCGGCGTGAGCGCGGCGAAGCAAGGCGCCGGCGAGCGGCTGCCCTACCTGATCACAAAGCTGAAGGCGCCGCGGATCGCAGAGCGCCTCGAGCAGACGGCGAAGCGGGCCCGAGCGGAGGAGTGGCCCTACGAGCGCTTCCTCGAGGCCCTGCTCGAGGCTGAGGCCTTCGCCCGCGATGCCTCCGGCGCACGCCAGAGGATCCGCTCGGCCGCCCTCCCGGCGCGAAAGACGCTCGAGGACTTCGACTTCGCCGCCCAGCCCTCGGCCGAGCGCCCGCTTCTCATGCACCTGGCGCAGCTCGCCTGGGTGACCGAGCACTCGAACGTGCTCTTCTTCGGCCCGCCGGGGACCGGCAAGACCCATCTGGCGATCGCGCTGGCGCTCAAGGCCTGCGAGGCCGGATGGCGGGTCGCCTTCGCCACCGCGCAGCAGTGGGTGACCCGCCTCGAAGCAGCGCAAGAGCGAAACCAGCTCGACGAGGAGCTGCGCCGGATAGAGCGCTACCCGCTGATCGTCGTCGACGAGGTCGGCTACCTGCCGCTTGAGCGCCAGGCCGCGAACCTGCTCTTCGCTCTCGTCAGCCGCCGCTACGAGCGCGGCTCGATCGTCGTCACCTCGAACCGCTCCTTCGAGCAGTGGGGCGAGATCCTCGGCGATGCGATGGTCGCCGCAGCGCTGATCGACCGCCTCGTCCACCACGCCGAGATCGTCACGCTCAAGGGCAAGAGCTATCGCCTGCGCGAGCGCACCGGCGCCGTCGCGCCCGCCGATCAGGCTCCGTCGCTACGCGACTTCGCCTGATCGGCGGCTCTCAGCTGGTGCTCTTTTCGCTTCCCGAAAGTGGTGCACATTTCGGTTCCTGTTGACACCTGGACCAACCGAGCTCGTGGTGTAAATGGCGGACGGGTCGTTTAAGTCACTGCCCGGCGTACCACGATGGATCGGTGAGCGCCGGGAACCCGAAATGGCGGGCTCTGCACGCTCTAGTCGGGACCCTCCTGTGTCAGGCTCATGTCCTGCTTACGGCGCTGCATCGGCCCGCTAATGGGTTTTCCTTCGGCCACAGAAACACGTTGCCCGCCCTATCGATTAGCTGCCTTCCAGCGATCACGTGGGCGAACAGGGCCC
>JBLMYC010000148.1:0-4971 GCA_050258075.1 Acidobacteriota bacterium | reverse complement strand
CGCTCTCTTCACTCCGTGGTGACGCCGCGGCCGGTGCCCTCGAGCGCCGAGCGCAGGGTGTGCCAGGCCAGGGTCGCGCACTTGACCCGCACCGGGTACTCGCGCACCCCCGCGAAGACCGCCAGCTTGCCAAGCTCCGGGTCCTCGGCGGCTTCCTGGCTGGGGTCGCCGGTCAGCATGTCGTGGAAGCGATGGAAGAGCTGCTCGGTCTCGGCGATCGTCTTGCCCTCGACCGCCTCGGTCATCAGCGACGCCGACGCGGTCGAGATCGCGCAGCCCGAGCCCTCGAAGTGGACCTGCGCCACGCGGTCGCCGGCGAGCTCGAGGTAGACCTTCAGCTGGTCGCCGCACAGCGGGTTGTGGCCCTCGGCAGTGCGGTTGGCGCCCGGCAGCGGACCGAAGTTGCGCGGCCGCCGGTAGTGGTCGAGCAGGACCTCCTGGTAGAGCTCGCGCAGGTCGCTCATTGATTCTTCCTCGCGAACATCTCCCGCACCCGGTGCACGCCGCGCTCGAGCGCTGCGACGTCCTCCATCGTGTTGTAGAAGGCAAACGAGGCACGCGCCGTGGCAGGGACGCCGAAACGCTCCATCAGTGGCTGCGCGCAGTGATGGCCGGCGCGCACCGCGACGCCCTCGGCGTCGAGCACGGTGCCGACGTCGTGTGCATGGACGCCGTCGAGGACGAACGAGAGGACGCTCGCCTTCTCCGCCGCGGTGCCGATGACGCGCAGCCCGGGAATCGCCTGCAGGCGCTCGGTCGCCGCGGCGAGCAGCTTCGCCTCGTGGTCGAGCGCTCCGGCGCGGTCCAGACCCTGCAGATACTGCAGCGCCGCGCCGAGACCGATCGCGCCCTCGATGTTCGGGGTGCCGGCCTCGAAGCGATAGGGCGGGGCGTTGAACGTCGTCTTGGCGAAGGACACCGAGAGGATCATGTCGCCGCCGCCTTGGTAGGGCGGCATCGACTTCAAGTGCTCGCCCTTGCCCCACAGGACGCCGATCCCCGACGGTGCGAAGGTCTTGTGGCCCGAGAAGCAGTAGAAGTCGCAACCCAGCGCCGCAACGTCGACCGGGAAGTGCGGCACCGCCTGAGCGCCGTCGACCACGACCGGCGTGCCGTTGCGGTGCGCCATCTCGATCATCCGGCCGATCGGGTTCACGGTGCCGAGCGCGTTGGAGACGTGCGCGATGGCGACGATCCTGGTGCGCGAGGAGAGAGCGCGCGCGAACTCCTCGAGCTCGACCTCGCCGCGGTCGTCGACCGGGACGACGCGCAGCCGGGCGCCGCGCTCGGCGCACACCAGCTGCCAGGGGACGATGTTCGAGTGGTGCTCGAGGGCGGTGATCAGCACCTCGTCGTCATGCTCGAGCCGGGGCTTGGCGAAGCTGTGCGCCACCAGGTTGATCGCCTCGGTGGTGCCGCGCACGAAGACGATCTCGCGCTCCGATCCGGCGCCGAGGAAGCGGCCGATCGTCTTGCGGGCGCTCTCGTAGGCCGCGGTGGCGCGCTCGGAGAGGGCGTGCACGCCGCGATGCACGTTCGCCGCGTACTCGCGGTAGAAGGCGTCGACCGCAGAGATGACCGGCAGCGGACGTTGGCTCGAGGCGGCGTTGTCGAGGTAGGCGAGGTGCCTGCCGTGCACCGTCTGGCCGAGCACCGGGAAGTCACGGCGCACCCGCTCGACGTCGAACGGCGGCGGAGCGATTGCAGGAGCCGGGCTGGCGACGACGCTCATCGTTCGGTCTCTCCTAGACCGCCTGGCGCACCACGTCGCCCATCGGCAGCCAGGCGAAGAGATATGCCTCGAGGTCGCGACGCACCGGCTCGACCTTCACCCGCTCGACGATGTCGCTCGCGAAGGCGTAAGTGAGCAGGCTCTTCGCCGCTTCCACTCCGATGCCGCGCGAGCGCAGGTAGAAGATCGCGTCGGCGTCGAGCTGGCCGACCGTCGAGCCGTGGGTGCACTTCACGTCGTCGGCGTAGATCTCGAGCTGCGGATTGGAGTTGGCGAGCGCCTGGCGCGACAGCAGCAGGTTGCGGTTGGTCTGCTTGGCGTCGGTCTTCTGCGCCCCCGGGTGGACGTGGATCTTGCCGTTGAACACGCCGCGGCTCTGGCCGTCCAGGACGCCCTTGTACAGCTCGTGGCTCGCGCAGTGCGCCGCCTCGTGCTCGACCAGCATGTGGGTGTCGGAGAGCTGGCTGCCCGACAGCATGTAGAGGCCGTTGAGGATCGCGTCGCCGCCCTCCCCGGCGAGCCGGGCGCGGACGTCGTGGCGCGCCAGCAAGGCGCCGAGCGAGATGGCGTGGCTCGCGACGCTCGTGCCGCGCCCGAGCTCGACCTCCTGGACCAGGGTGTGGAAGGCGCGGTCGCCCTCGCGCTGCACCCGGTAGTGGTCGACGATCGCCTGATCGGCGGCGATGATCTCGCTCACCGCGCAGGTCCAGTACGCTGCGCCGTCGGGCCCCGCGTAGTGCTCGACGATCGCCCCCTGGCTCGCTTCGCCGGCGACGATCAGGGTGCGCGGGAAGGCGACGACCGGTGCGCCGCTCGCGAGGTGGAGGATCTGGAGCGGCCGCGCGAGCACCGCACCGCGCGGCAGGAAGACGAAGGCGCCGTCGGCGAAGAGGGCGGTGTTGAGCGCCGCGAATGCGTGGTCCTCGAAACGGACCGCGCGGCCGAGCGCCGCCGTCACGCGATCGGGGGACTCGCGCAGGGCCGCCGCCAGGCTGCCGGCGTAAGCCCCGCTCGGCAGTGCGCCGGGCCGCGACAGGTCCGGGGCATGGCGGCCGTCGACGAAAACCAGCAGATCGCAGCCCTCGTACGCGAGCGCCCCAACGCGGTCGGCGAGCGCCGCGGCGATCTTCGTCGGTGGGGCGACCGGCAGGGCCGCCTTTTCGATCGCCGCCACGCTGGTCGATCGCCAGGATTCCTCGGCGGTCGTCGGGAAGCCGAGCTCGGCGAAGCGCCGGGCTGCCGCCTGACGCTTCTCGCGCAGGACGGCGGGCTCGCCGTCCGCGGCGCCGGCGAGCAGCTCGGCGGCCGCAGCGGCGTAGGTGTCGAGCAGCGTCGCCGTCGTCATGCCTTGGCCCCGACCTCTTCCTCGAGCCAGGAGTAGCCCTTCTCCTCGAGCTCGAGCGCCAGCTCCTTGCCACCCGAGCGCACGATGCGCCCGTCGATCAGCACGTGCACGAAGTCGGGCACGATGTAGTTCAGCAGGCGCTGGTAGTGGGTGATGACCAGGAAGGCGCGCTCGGCGCCGCGCAGGCTGTTCACGCCGTCGGCGACGATGCGAAGCGCGTCGATGTCGAGCCCGGAGTCGGTCTCGTCGAGGATGCCGAGCACCGGCTCGAGCACCGACATGTGGAAGATCTCGTTGCGCTTCTTCTCGCCGCCCGAGAAGCCCTCGTTGACCGGGCGCTGGAGGAGCGACTCGTCCATGCCCACGACCTTCACCTTCTCGCGCACCAGCTTCAGGAACTCCATGGCGTCGAGCTCGCGCTCGCCGCGGTGCTTGCGGATCGCGTTCAGAGCGGCCTTCAGGAAGTAGGTGTTGGAGACCCCGGGGATCTCGACCGGGTACTGGAAGGCCATGAAGATGCCTTCGCGGGCGCGGATCTCGGGGTCCATCTCGAGCAGGTTCTGGCCCTTGAACAGGATCTCGCCGGCGGTCACTTCGTACTCCTCGCGGCCGGCCAGCACCGAGGCGAGGGTCGACTTGCCCGAGCCGTTGGGGCCCATGATGGCGTGCACCTGGCCGGCGTTGAGCGCGAGATCGACGCCGCGCAGGATCTCGCGACCCTCGACGTTGGCGTGCAGATTCTTGATTTCGAGCAGCATGTGTCGTCGTCCCTTTCGATCCGTCATCGCCCGCCGAGATCCTTCGCTGCGCTCAGGATGACAAGGCGGGGCTGCGTCTCTTGCCGTCTGTCATCCTGAGCGAAGCGAAGGATCTCCGGTTCCCTGGCCCCGGGCGGGGCCGAGATCCTTCGCTGCGCTCAGGATGACAACGGAAGCCGTCATCCCACGCTTCCCTCGAGCGAGATGGCCAGCAGCTTCTGGGCCTCGACCGCGAACTCCATCGGCAGCTCGCGGAAGACCTCCTTGCAGAAACCGTTGACGATCATCGACACCGCGTCCTCGGTCTCGATGCCGCGCTGGTTGCAGTAGAAGATCTGGTCCTCGCCGATCTTCGACGTCGACGCCTCGTGCTCCATCTGAGCGCTGGGGTTCTGGACGTCGATGTACGGGAAGGTGTGGGCGCCGCACTGCGAGCCGATCAGCATCGAGTCGCACTGCGAGAAGTTGCGGGCGTTGTCGGCACCGTGGGTGATCTTCACCTGGCCGCGGTAGGTGTTCTGGCCGTGACCGGCGGAGATGCCCTTGGAGACGATCGTCGAGCGGGTGTTCTTGCCGACGTGGATCATCTTGGTGCCGGTGTCGGCCTGCTGGTAGTTGTTGGTCACCGCGACCGAGTAGAACTCGCCGACCGTGTCGTCGCCCTTGAGGATCACCGAGGGGTACTTCCAGGTGATCGCCGAGCCGGTCTCGACCTGGGTCCACGAGATCTTGGCGCCGCGCCCGGCGGCGAGACCGCGCTTGGTGACGAAGTTGTAGATGCCGCCCTTGCCTTCCTTGTCGCCGGGATACCAGTTCTGCACCGTCGAGTACTTGATCGTCGCGCGCTCGTGCGCCACCAGCTCGACCACCGCGGCGTGCAGCTGGTTCTCGTCGCGCATCGGCGCGGTGCAGCCCTCGAGGTAGGAGACGTAGGCACCCTCGTCGGCGACGATCAGGGTGCGCTCGAATTGGCCGGTGTTCTTGGCGTTGATGCGGAAGTAGGTGGACAGCTCCATCGGGCAGCGCACGCCCTTGGGCACGTACACGAACGAGCCGTCGGTGAAGACCGCGGCGTTCAGGGCGGCGAAGAAGTTGTCGCCCGGCGGCACCACCGAGCCCATGAACTTCTTGACCAG
>JBLMYC010000147.1:0-14408 GCA_050258075.1 Acidobacteriota bacterium | reverse complement strand
GATCTTGATGCGTTCATCCAGAACAAAGAGATCAGGAAGGGCTTCTACGGTGAGAGTCTTCCCGCGGCAACTTGGGTGCAGGTCGAGCGGCTTTATCGACCGGCTTTCGTGCTGGAGGTTGAGCTGACAGCGCAGTATGCGGAGTGAAAGCCGGAGAGAGCCAGGAATGCCATCCCGTCGCAGGGGAGTCTGAAGATCGATCACACCGACGACGGACAGGAGCCTCATGTGACCACGATTCAGGAGTACGGCCCACCGCTCACGCTCTCGACCGCCCGACGTCTCGCCGACGCTGCCGAGGCCGAGGCGAGCCGGCAGGGATGGGCGATGGTGATCGCGATTCTCGACAGCGCCGGCCAGGTCGTCCTCGTCCATCGGATGGACAACGCCCAGTACGCCAGCGTGGCGATCGCCCAGGCGAAGGCGCGCACGGCGGTCAACTTCAAGCGTCCTTCGAAGGCATTCGAGGACGCCCTGGCGCAGGGCGGGATGGCGCTGCGCCTGCTCGCGGTCGGGGAGATCTGTCCGCTCGAGGGGGGAGAGCCGATCCTGCGCGACGGCAAGATCGTGGGCGCCATCGGCGTGTCGGGCGCGCAGTCCTTCCAGGACGGCGCGGTCGCCCGGGCGGCGCTGGCGGCGCTGGCGGCGGTTGCCGGCTGAGCCGGATCCGCGAGCCAATCACCATGGACTCGAACCAGCTCGCCGACACGATCCGCGCCGCCTGCGTGCGCGCCGCTCTCGAGGCCTACGAGGACGCCGGGATGCAGGGTCTCTGCCAGGAGGGCCGGTGGGAAGCCGCGATCGACGCCCTGCGATCGGTCGAATTGCGCAAGCTCGGCGAAACGCTCAAGGGAGAGAAGCCCATGGACATTCTCCAGGCGATCGGCAACACGTCGCTCGTTCAGCTGCGCAAGGTCGTTCCGCCCGGGTGCGCGGACGTCTTCGTGAAGCTCGAGTGGGAGAACCCGACTGGCAGCGTCAAGGATCGGATGGCGAGCGCGGTCATCTCGCGAGCCGAGGCGGATGGCCGGCTGAAGCCCGGGGACACCGTCGTCGAGTACACCGGGGGCAGCACCGGCGCGTCGCTGGCGCTCGTGTGCGCGGCCAAGGGCTATCGCATCCACATCGTCAGCTCCGACGCCTTCGCCCGCGAGAAGCTCGATCAGATGAAGGCGCTGGGTGCGCAGCTCACCCTCGTGCCCAGCGAAGGCGGCCTGACCACCAAGAAGCTGATCCTCGACATGATCGAGGCGGCCCGTCGACTGAGCCGGGAGCCGCACACCTACTGGACCGACCAGCTCAACAACACCGACAGCATCGCGGGCTATCAGCCGCTGGGGGAAGAGATCTGGAGTCAGACGAACGGCGCGGTCGCTGCTTTCGTCCACTGCGTGGGCACCGCCGCCTCCCTGCGCGGAGTCGCCACCGTGCTGAAGGGGCACAGCGCGAAGGTCAGGATCGTCGCCGTCGAGCCCGCCGAGTCCGCGGTGCTGCTCGGTGGGCCGGCCGGGCCGCACAAGATCGAAGGGGTCGGCATCGGTTTCACGCCTCCGCTCTGGGACCCGAAGCTCGTCGACGACATCGTGGCGGTCGGCACGGACGACGCGAAGGCGATGGCGAGACGCCTGGCGCGCGAGGAGGCGATCTTCGCCGGCACGTCCTCGGGAGCGAACGTCGTCGCTGCGCTGCGGGTGGCGGAGCGCCTCGGACCGGGCGCCAAGGTCGTCACGCTGGTGGCCGATTCGGGCCTCAAGTATCTGAACACCGACGTGTACCGCACGGCCTGAAGGTCGCGCGCGCATGCCGCCCGATTTCATGCCGCTCGATCCCGACTTCGCGGTCCGCGTCCGCGAGAGCTTCGTGCGCCAGGGATTGCTGCGCACGCTCGCGGCGGAACTGACGCTGGTTGCGCCCGGAGAGGTCCACGTCGAGATTCCGTTCTCGCCGACCCTCACCCAGCAGCACGGGTTCCTGCACGCCGGTGCCACCGCCACGATCGCCGACACCGCCAATGGCTACGCGGCGCAGACGCTGGCGCCGCCGGGCAGCGAGGTGCTCGCCGTGGAGTTCAAGATCAACCTGATGGCACCGGCGGTGGGCGAGCGTTTCGTCGCGCGCGGCCGGGTGCTGCGGCCGGGCCGGCGCCTGTCGGTCTGCCTCGCCGAGGTGTTCGCACGGGCGGACGGTCGCGAGCAGGCGATCGCCACGATGCTGAGCACGATCACCATCCGGACCCCGAATTCGCGGGGCGAGCGCGGCGGATCGTGACCAGCGCGCCGGAGGGCTAGGATGACGCGCGGGAGGTCCTGACATGCTCATCCCCATCGTGACGATCGTGGCGCTGCTCACGGGTGGGCCGGCGGCGCCGGTTGACTCGTTCTCGGGCAAGCCGCGCCTCGAGGTCGAAGTGCGGGACACGAGCGGGATGCCCGTCCCGGGGACGAACGTGGCACTGTGCCCGGTCGACCGCACGCACCCGGCGCCGCCGGCTCCGGGCGACCCGGCTTACTGGCGCTGCGGTCGGGGGTATACCGATGCCCAAGGTGTGGCCCGCTTCGACCCGGTGCCGCCGGGTGCCTACGCGGTCACCGCAAGTCTGGAGGGATTCGCGACGACCAGCGTCTATCCGCTGCTCGTCGGCGGCGAGCAGCCGGTCGCCCCGGACCGCGTCCGCCTGCTGCTCGTCGCCGGACAGACCCGCTGCGGAGTTCTGCCAGACGACCCCCACTAGGGCACGCCGAGCGGGCGGCGGTCACTCGTTCCGTCGTCGTCGGTCCGCCGGCCGGCCTTCGCCGCAGTCGAGCCGCCTGGCCATCATTGGATGCCTGCCCGGCGCGGGGTGTGACAGGGAAGGCGGCTAGAATTCCGCCGTGACCGGCTCGCCGATCGTCCTCCTGCTGCTCCTCGTCGCCGCCACGGCGGCGTTCCTCTTCGATCGCGTCCCGCCCGATCTCGTGGCGCTGACCCTGCTCGCGGCGCTGCTCGTGCTGCGCTACGTCGGCGTCGGCGAGGCGTTCTCGGGGTTCGGCAGCCCGGCGATCGTGATCCTGGTCGCGGCTTTCGTGTTCACCGGCGGCCTCGCGAAGAGCGGCGTGTCGCGCGGGCTGGGCAAGGTCCTGCTGCGCGTGTCGCGCAGCCGCTTCCTGCCGCTGCGCGCGGCGATCGTGCTCGCGGCGGCGGGGTTCTCGCTGGTGATGAACAACGTCGCGGCGGCGGCGTTGCTCATGCCCGGGGCGACCGAGGCGGGGCGCTCCCGGCGCCTCCCGGCCTCGAAGATCCTCATGCCGCTCGCCTTCGCGGTCAGCCTCGGGGGCATGGCGACGCTGCTCACCACGGCCAACATCGTGGTCGGCGGCCTGCTGCACCAGCAGGGCCTCCGCCCGCTCGGGCTGAAGGACTTCCTGCTGGTCGGCGGCCCGCTCGCGGTCTTGGGCCTCGTCTACCTCGTGGTGTTCGCGCCGCGCCTGCTGCCCGATCGCTCGGCGCCGGAGGATGACCTGGCGCGCCGCCGCGCCCCGGAGCGCTCGCTCACCCAGATCTACGAGATGGGGCGGCGGCTGGAGAGCGTCCGCATCCTCGCCGGCTCGCCGTTCGCCGGCAGCACGCTCGGCCACAGCGGACTGTCGACCCAGCTCGGAACGGTGGTCATCGCGATCGTCCACGCCGATGGCACGCAGCGCCGGGCGCCGGAGCCCACCCAGCCGCTGGTGGCGGGCGACATCCTGATCCTCGACGGCGTGCCGCCCGACCGCGCGGTGCTGCACGAGGCCGGGCTCGAGTTCATCCGGGTGAAGAAGCCGACGCGCTACCTGTCCTCGCAGCGGGTGGCGCTGGTCGAGGGCGTCGTCGCGCCGCGCTCGCGCTACGCCGGCAAGACGCTGCGCGAGCTCGACTTCCGCGGCACCCACGGCGGGATCTCCGTCCTCTCGCTGTGGCGCAATGGCGCCTTCGTGACCGGCGACCTCGGCGAGGTGCCGCTGCAGTTCGGCGACGCCCTGCTGATGCAGGGGCCGCGCGAATCGTTCCAGCGCATGCGCGGCGAGGACGACGTGGTGCTGCTCGGCCACGAGGACCTCACGCCGGCGACACCGCGCCGCGCCGGTCTGACCATCGCGATCGTCGGCGTCACGCTCGCCGCGGCGGCGGCGATGCCGACCGCCGTGCCGGCCGCGCTGTTCACCGGCGCGGTGGCGCTGCTGCTCGCCCGCTCGATCACCACCGAGGAGGCGTACCGCGCGGTCGACTGGCGCTCGGTCGTCCTGGTGGCGGCGATGCTGCCGCTCGGCATCGTCCTGCCGCGCTCGGGCCTGGCGGGGATGATCGCCGACTTCGCGATCCGCGCCTTCCACGTGCACGGACCGCTGGCGCTGCTCGCCACTTTCACGGTGCTGGCCGTCTGCCTGACCCAGCTCCTGCCCGGCGGCGCCGCCGCGCCACTCGTCCTCGGCCCGATCGCGATCACCACGGCGTTGAAGGCGGGGACCAACCCCTACGCATTCGCGATGGCCGTGGCGATGGCGACCAGCCTGTCTTTCGTGACGCCGTTCTCGCACCCGGCGAACGTGTTCGTGATGGGGCCGGGCGGCTATCGCTTCTCCGACTTCGTCCGCTTCGGGCTGCCGCTGACCGTGATCCTCACCTTCGGGATCATCGCCCTGGTGCCGTTCGTCTATCCGCTCTGAGGCGCAGGCGTCCGGCGACGCAGCGCTCGCGCCCGGTCGTCTCAGTTCCGCACCACCTCCACCCGCCGGTTCTGCGCCCGGCCGAGCTCGGTCGCGTTGTCGGCGACGCCCTGTCCGTGAAGGATTGCGTGGTCGGAAAGGGCGTCACGATGGGACGCCTGCCTGGCCGAGTCGGCGCGCGGGCCGCCAGGCGCGGAGTGCTAGCGTGGTCGGTGAACGGAGGACCCCAACATGCGCACCACCGCCTGGTATTCCAGTTTCGCCAAGGCGACGGCCCGTTTCTGCGGCCGGCCTCGAGTGTTCACGGTCGCCGTCGGCATCATCGTGGTTTGGGTCGTCACCGGTCCGGTCTTCGACTTCAGCGACAGTTGGCAGCTGGTCATCAACACGGGCACCACGATCGTCACCTTCCTCATGGTCTTCCTGATTCAAAACACACAGAATC
Organism: Acidobacteriota bacterium; assembly: GCA_050258075.1. Classification (GTDB taxonomy): domain Bacteria; phylum Acidobacteriota; class Thermoanaerobaculia; order Multivoradales; family JAGPDF01; genus JBLMYC01. The sequence goes on along the minus strand of JBLMYC010000147.1, from coordinate 9,281 downwards.
GGGACACCGAAGCGATTCAGATCAAGCTCGATGAGCTCATCCGGGCGACCCAGGGGGCACACAACGCGCTCCTCGACCTCGAGGAGCTCGAAGAAGAGAGCCTCGATGCGTTTCGCGCAAGGTACGAGGCGCTCGCCTCTACCGCCAGGGCGGAGCTGAGGCAAGGGGCCCGGGATACGGGCACTCCAGACGCTTGACGCCGCTTGCGGAGGTCGCGAGCCGCGACGGCGCCCGGGGAGCCTCGGCTCGCTCTGAGCTCTCAGCCCAGCAGCGCGAGCACCGTGCGCAGAACCGACTCCTCGTCGAGCCCGTGCATGCGCTCGAGGTAGTCCTGGCTGCCGACCCGCGGCGAGAACATCGACGGCAGGCCGATCCTGCGGAAGCGGACGTGCGCTTCGGGCGCCTCGGCGAGCACCTCGGCGACCGCGCCGCCGAGCCCGCCGAGGATGCTGTGCTGCTCGAGAGTCACGATCGCCGGCGTCTCGCGGGCCGCCTCGAGCACCGCCTCGACGTCGAGCGGCTTCAGGGTGTGCATGCTGAGGACGCGGGCGCCGACGCCCTGCTCGGCGAGGCGCGTCGCCACCCCGACCGCGGTCCGGAGCATGCTGCCGGTCGAGACGAGAGTCAGGTCGGCGCCGTCGCGCACCCGGATCGCGCGGCCGAGATGGAAGTCGATCGGCGCGGAGTGGACGTTCGGCTCGCCGGCCTTGCCGAGCCGCAGGTAGCAGGGTCCCGGGTGGGCGACGATGGCGCGGGTCGCCGCCCGCGCCTCGACCGGGTCGCCCGGCGCGACGACCGTCATCCCCGGCATCAGGCGCATCACCCCCAGCTCCTCGGTCGCGTGATGGGTCGTGCCCAGCGCCCCGTACGCGAAGCCGCCGCCCACCGCGACGACCTTCACGTTCGCCTCGTGGTAGCAGACATCGTTGCGGATGTGCTCGAGGCAGCGCAGGGTGGGGAAGTTGGCGATCGAGTAAGTGAGCGCGATCTTCCCCGACAGCGCCAGGCCGGCCGCCACCGCGGTCATGTTCTGCTCGGCGACGCCGGCGTTCACGAACTGCTGCGGCAGCTCGTCGCGGAAGCGCTCGAGCACCGAGAAGCCGAGGTCGCCGGTCAGGAGCACGATCCGGCGATCGGCCTGGGCGAGCTCGAACAGCGTCTCGATGAAGGCGTTTCTCATCGCGTCACCCGGCGGCTCACTCCGCAACCTCGTCCTCGTCGGACAGCCGGCCGTCGATCTCGTCGAGCGCCCGCTCGAGGTCCGCGCCGCGCGGCGCGCGGTAGTGCCAGAGGAGCTTGCCCTCCATGAAGGAGACGCCCTTGCCCTTGACGGTGTGGGCGACGATCGCGCTCGGCTTGCCGGGCTCGAAGGGCAGCGCGGCGAGAGTGCGCTCGATCGCCTGAAGGTCGTGGCCGTCGATCTCGCGGGTGCTCCAGCCGAAGGCCCGCCACTTCTCGGCCAGCGGCTCGAGGTCGAGCACGTCCTTGGTGTCGCCGAAGCTCTGGATCTTGTTGTAGTCGACGATCGCGACCAGGTTGTCGAGGCGGTGCTGCGGCGCGAAGAGCGCCGGCTCCCAGGTCGAACCCTCGTCGCACTCGCCGTCGGAGACCATGCAGACCGTGCGGTAGCTCTTGCCGTCGAGCTTGCCGGCGAGCGCCATGCCGGTCGCGAGCGACAGGCCGTGGCCGAGCGAGCCGGTCGAGACCTCGACCCCGGCGACGCCCTTGGTGGCGTGGCCGGCGAAGGGCGAGCCGTCCTGGTAGAAGGTGTCGAGTGAGGCGATCGGGTAGTAGCCGCACTCGGCGAGCGCTCCGTAGAGCGCCGAGACGCCGTGCCCCTTGCTGAGGATGAAGCGGTCGCGCTCCGGCCAGTCGGGGTGGGCGGGATCGAAGCGCAGGAACTTCGTGTAGAGGACCGCCAGCAGGTCCGCCGCCGACAGCGAGCCGCCGATGTGCGAGGCGTTGGCGCGGCTGCACATCATGACCGCGTGGCGGCGGATGCGCCGCGCCAGCTCGGCGGGCGGGATCGCGATCGTTTTCGCTTGCGGCACGGTGTGTCTCGGTCCGCTCAGCCGGCCCGCCGCTTCGCCGCGGCCAGCACGTCGGCCTCGGTGATGCGGCCGCCGGGCCCGCTGCCCGCGATGCCCGCGAGATCGACGCTCATCTGCTGCGCCAGCCGGCGCGCCGCGGGGCTGGACTTGACCCGATCGGTGGGCTCGCCGGATCTCTCGGTCGTCGCGGCCGGCCGGGCGGGCTCGGCGCGTGGCGCCGGCGGCGGGCTCGACTCGGCTACAGGCGGCGCCTCGCCGTCCGCCAGGATCCAGCCGAGCAGGCCTTCGACGGTGATCGGAGCGCCTTCCTCGAGCACCGGATGGAGGGTGCCGTCGGCCGGCGCCTCGACCTCGTAGTTGGCCTTCTCGGTGTAGAGCTCGGCCACCGCCTGGCCGGCGACGACGCGGCTCCCGGCGGGCAGCATCCAGCGCCCGAGGGTGCCCTCGGCGGTGTACATCCCGAAGCTCGGCATGACGATGCGGTGCGCCATTCGCGCCCGCGATTCTATCCGCTCGCCGGCGCGCGGCGCGCCGGGCTCAGGGAGCAGCCTGCAAGGTTTCCTGAGCGGCGACGGCCCGCCACTCGCCGCGCTGGCGGATGAAGACGTCGGTGAAGCGTACCCGGACGATGTCGCCGGCGTCCTTGCCCTGGAGGACGTTGACTCCGGTCACGATCGCGGTCGAGTGCCCGTAGGAGCGCACCACGAGGTCGTCGAGGCGGATCGAGTGGTACGGGCCGCCGGCGGGAGGACCGGCGAGGACGTCCCGCTTGCTGCGCACCGTGCCGCGGAACGTCGAGTCGACGAAGCGGTCGTCGAGCAGGCGATCGAGCGCCACCGTGTCGTGCGCGCGCAGCGCCTTCACCCACCGCGCCTCGACGACGGTGAGCTGCGCGGTGGTGGTGGAGCCCGCCGACGCGCAGGCCAGGGCGGCGAGAGCCAGGCCGGCGAGCAACAGCATCGCGATGGCCGTCGCTCGCGGGAGGGGCTCCCGGTTGTCGTAACTCGAGTCGTCGTCCACGGTTCGACCCCCTGCGGCCGGGTCAGGGAGGCGCAACGGCCGCCCGGAGATTCTAGCCGTCGATGTCGTGCGGTCGCGGCAGGGCGGTGAGGACGAGCACCTCCGAGGGGACCCCGAACGCGGTCACCACGTTGCGGTACTCGACCCGCCAGCGTGTGGCGTCGACGTGGCGCTCGAGGCGGATCGGCCGGCAGCCGCCGACCCACGCGGGGCGCCAGCGGAAGATCCTCGCCCACAGCCCGGCGACGAGCCGCGACCGCAGGTTCACCCCTTCGGTGAGGCTGACCAGGCAGAGCCTGCCTTGCGCCGCGAGGACGCGATGCGCCTCGGCGAAGAACAGCTCGGTTTGCTGCTCGGAGAGCAGGTCGAGGACGTAGGCGGAGAGCACGCGGTCGACCGAGTGATCCGCCAGTGGGAAGCGGACGGCGCCGTCGGATTGCGTCGCGGATGCCCGCTTGTGGTGGGGCGCCAGGCGCCGCGCGGCGAGCTCGACCATGGTCGGGCTCACGTCGCAGCCCAGGTAGGTTGCCGCGCCGGGAAGAGGGCCGGACAGGAGCCGCGCCGCGAGCTTGCCGGTGCCACACCCGAACTCGAAGAGCTGCTGCGCGGTCTCGAATCCGGCGTGGGCGATCAGGTCGTCCACGGCCGGATCCTCGTAGAAACCCTGGCTGTCCTGCTTGGCGCCAAATCGGTCGTAGTAGGCGCGGGCCTCGGTGGCGCTGAGCGTGCGGTCGGGTCGCGGCATGGGATCTTCGCCCCTCACCGCAGCCGGTAGAACTGCAGCCCGTTGCCGTCGGGATCGAGGACGTGGAACTCGCGGGTGCCCCACGGCGTGTCGGTGGGCTTTGGCCACGGGCTGCGGCTCGACAAGGGATCGGGCAGCGCCCCGTCGCCGCGCAGCTCGGCGTAGAGGGCGTCGACCTCGCGCACCAGGAAGCGGTAGGTCGGGCGGTCGTTGGGGTAGGCCCACTGCTCGCCGTGGTGCCACTGCAGGTGGATCTCCACCTCGTCGCGGCGGAGGGCAGCGTACTTCGGCGGCGAGGCGTCGTCCTGGAAGGCCAGCTCGAATCCGAGCCGGCTGTAGAAGCGGATGGAGGTGGCGACGTCGCTCGACATCAGCACCGGATGAACGGCCTCGAGCCGTGTGGTCATGCGTCCTCCCCGGTCGCGCTCAGGGCGCGTGCTGGCCCAGCCAGACCGCGGCGGCGTCGAGCTCGACGGGCTCGAGGGCGTGGCCGCCGTCGGTCCACCGGAGCTCCACCTCGGCCCCGGCGCGACGTAAGTGCCCGGCGAGCGCCTCGACGGTTTCCGGAACGGCGTAGGGATCGCGCCGGCCAGCGGCGAGGAACACGTCCTTGCCGTGGAGATCGGGCAGCCGATCGGGCGCGAACGGCAGCATGGCGCGCAGCAGGACGGCGCCGCGCAGCGCCGCGCCGTCGGTGAGCAGCAGGGAGGCGGCGATGTTGGCGCCGTTCGAGTAGCCGAGGGCGGTGACCCGGGCGGGGTCGAAGCGGTAGCGCGCCGCGGCGTCACGCACGAACCGGCCGAGCTCGCCGGTGCGCTGGCGCAGGTCCTCGAGGTCGAAGACCCCCATCGCGAGGCGGCGGAAGAAGCGCGGCATGCCTTGCTCGAGCACCGGACCACGCGGCGCCAGGAGGTTTGCCGCCGGCGCGAGCTCGCGGCCGAGCGGCAGCAGGTCGTTCTCGTCGCCGCCGGTGCCGTGCAGCAGGAGGAGCGTGCCGCCCGAGGTGCCGGCGACGAAGCGGTGGACGTCGCCGACCGCGCCCGCCGCGCCGACCGAGGTCATCGCGCTTCCCGCGGCGCCGGCGCGCCGAGCGGCGGCAACGCGGCCGCGATCTCGGTGCGGTGTTCTTCGAGCCACGGTGGCAGCACCAGCGCCTCGCCGAGATGGCGGGGATCCTCGTCGACCGCGAAGCCGGGGCCGTCGGTCGCCAGCTCGAAGAGGACGCCGCCCGGCTCCAGGAAGTAGACCGAGCGGAACCAGAAGCGGTCGATCACCTCGGTCGGCCGGGCCATCCCCTCCAGCCGCCGGCGCACCGCGAGCTGGTGCTGCGGGTCGTCCACCCGCCAGGCGAGGTGATGCACGGCGCCGACGCCCCACGCTCCGCGCCGCTCCTCGGGCGCCTCCGCGAGGTCGATCCAGGTGCCTGAGCCGCCGTCGCCCACCGCCCAGCGCTGCCAGCCGTTCTCGCCCGCCAGGCGCCGGAAGCCGAGCGCCGCGGCGAGCAGACGGGTGGTCGAGGCGAGCTCGCGCTCGCGAATCCGGGCGCCGTGCAGTCCGCGGATCTGGCGCTCGACCGGCACCGGGCTCGCCTCCCAGGGCGTGAACGTCCGCCGCATCGCGCCCTCGCTCTCGACCAGCGCGAGGCGCTGTCCGTGCGGATCGCGCAGCGGCAGCGCGTGCTCGCCGAAGCGGGTCGCGATCGGTGCGAGCTCGGCGCCGTAGCGCTCGAGACGCTCGCCCCAGTAGGCGAGCGCACCCGGCGGCACGGCGAGCGACACCTCCGACGCCGTTCCGTGCCCGTCCCGGCTGGGCGCCTTGTGCGCCCAGGGGAAGAAGGTCAGGTCGCTTCCCGGATGACCCTCGGCGTCGGCGTAGAACAGGTGGTAGGTGCCAGGGTCGTCCTGGTTGACGCTCCTCTTCACCAGCCGCATGCCGAGCACGCCGGCGTAGAAGTCGAGGTTCTCCTGCGCCGGACCACAGATGCAGGTGATGTGGTGGAGGCCGGTGACGCCGCGGGTGTCGCTGTCTTTGGCTGGGCTCATGTCGGTTCCTCAGAGGATCTCACGCGGCCGACTCGAGGACGAGCTTCGTTCCCCGGGTCTGGCGGGCTCTCCGGATTCCCCGGCGCACCAGGCCGCCGAAGATCCGCACCGCCGCCCAGTAGATGCCGCGCAGACGAAAGCCGTCCAGGCGCAGCAGCTCGAGGAAGCAGCGATCGCATTGCGCGCGCCGCAGCGGCAGCCCGTCGGGGACGAACTGGTAGAGGGCATCGTGGACGAGCGACGCGCACCAGGTCTTGGCGTGGCCGGTCCGCGGGTCGACCACACCGTCCGGCGTGCCGAGGATCAGGTCGAAGAAGCAGAACTTCGGCGAGCAGCCGTTCCAGGCGTAGCCACGGGTCACCGTGATCCTGCCGCCCTGCTCCAGGATCAGGCGGACCTTGCCGTTCTTGTCCTGGAAGGCGACGTCCTCGGCGATCGGCAAGGACGACTGCCAGGAGTAGTTGGACTCGAGCCGGTAGAGCCAGCTGACGTGCTCGCTGCAGAAGGGCATCGGCTCACCTCGGGCGCTGCCCGCTCGGTTCGCTGCGTGCGCGGGCCTGGGGGTGCGGCGATCATAGCCCCAACTCCAGGAAGGCGGTCCCGGGCTGCGCGCCTCAGAGGCGCCGCGCCAGCCAGCGCAGGATGTTGGCGGCGAAACGCGCGTTGTCGAAGCCGGCCAGATCGAGACCCGATTCCGAGCCGGGCCCCAGGCTGGTCAGCATCGCTGCGTCGCCCAGCGCCACCACTCGGCCGCCACCGAAGGCGAACGCGATCGCCTGGCTGCGGCCGCCGGCGGGGCGCAGGAGGTCCTGCGGCGAGGGGTCGAGCCAGAGGCGATCGGTCGAGGCGCGGTACCGGTCGCGTGCTCCGGATCCGAAGGTGAGCAGGCTCACGGAGCCCGGCGGACCGGCGAGAGATTGGCCGAGGAACCCCGCGATCCGGTCGACGCGATAGGCCTTGCCGCGGCCATCGGTGATGGGGTGCGAGTTCAGCAGGCCGTTCTGGCGCGAGAAGACGAGCATGCCGCCGGCGGCCGCGTGCTCCGCATCTTCGACGAAGCCGTTGCTCATGTCGATGCCGAGGCGGGCGGCGAGCGGCCGCGTCGCGGCGCCGATCGGGGCATGGTCGGTGATGAGGAGCAGCCCGTGCCCGGCGCCCAGCCACTCGGCGAGCGCCGCGACCTCGGGCTCGGTGAAGGCCGGCGCCGCTCGCTCGCGCAGCGTGGCCTCGCGGCCGGCGCCGCGCGGCGACACGACGACCAGGAGATCGCAGCGCGCCAGGGTCGCGGCATTCCAGGGCTCCGCCACGGTCTCGATGCGGAAGCCCTCCTGGCGGGCGAGATCGGCGAAGGGGGCGTAGCCGTGAGCGGCGCTATGGACGTTGTGGTGGGCATCGTCGAAGCAGAGCTGCAGTGGCGCTGCCTGCGACGGGGCCAAGAGCGCGAGGAGAAGGGCGAGCAAGGTCATTGCGACGGATTACGGAGGAGCCCGGCTCAGCGTCCAGGCCCGGGCGCCAGGCCCAACTCCAGGAACGCGGTCCCGGGTACCGGGTTGTAGCGGTACGCCGGGATCGGCCGGAAGCCGAGCGACGTGTAGAGCGCCTGCGCCTGCTTCATCGAGGGCAGCGTGTCGAGGACCATCCGCTCGTACCCGAGCTCCCGCGCCCGCGCGATGATGCCCTCCGCCAGGGCGCGGCCCACGCCGTGCCCGCGGCCGGCGGGCGCCACGTACAGCCGCTTCATCTCGCACACACCCTCGCCGAACCGGCGCAACGCGACGCAGCCGACCCAGTCGCAGCCGACCCCGTCGCAGCCGACCCCGTCGCCGCCGAGCTCGGCGAGCAGGAAGGCGCCGCCCGGCGGGGCGTACTCGCGGGAAAGGTTCGCCATCTCCTCCGCGAAATTCTGGAACGCGAGATCGACGTCGAGGGACGCCGCGTACTCCTCGATCAGCCGCCGGGCCGCGGCCCAGGCCTCCGGCGAGTCAGGTGAATCCAGGTGGAGGGGCATCGCCGATAACCATCACGGATTCACTGACTTCGCGCCCGAATCGGCTGGCACCTCGTAGGCCAGCACCTCGTAGGCCACCTCGTACGCAGCACCTCGTACGCTCCTCGGACGGTGCCGGTGGCGCCTAGCCCATCTGCTCCCGCACCGCTTCCACCACCTTCTCCGGCGTCGGCACGTAGAGGTTTTCGAGGACGGCGGCGAAGGGGACGGGGGCCTCGGGGGCGGTGACGGTCTTGATCGGGGCGTCGAGGTAGTCGAAGCACTGCTCGGCGGCGCGGGCGGCGATGTCGCGCGCCATGCCGGCGGTCGGGGTGTCCTCGTCGACCACCACCAGGCGGTGGGTGCGCTCGACCGAGCCGAGGATCGTCGCCTCGTCGAGCGGCGCCAGGGTGAGGACGTCGACGACTTCGGCGTCGATGCCCTCGCCGGCGAGCACCTCGGCCGCCGTCAGGCAGACGTGGGTCATGCGGCCGATGCCGCACAGGGTGACGTCCTTGCCCCTCCTCACCACCTCGGCGCGGCCGAGCGGCAGGGTGTAGGCCTCCTCGGGCACCGGGCCCTTGGCGGCCGAGCCCAGGAACTTGTGCTCGAGCAGAACGACCGGGCCGTCGTCGCGGATCGCGGCGATCGTCAGGCCCTTGGCGTTGTACGCCGTCGAGGGCACCACGACCTTCAGACCGGGGACGTGGGCGAGCACCGCGTAGAGCGTCTGCGAGTGCTGCGCCGCGGCGCCGCCGCCGTAGCTGCGCTGGTAGGCGTACGAGCCGTACGCGGTGCGCAGCACGAGCGGCAGCGCCAGCTTGCCGCCCATCATGTAGTGCATCTTGGCGGCCTGGTTGATGACCTGGTCGTAGCAGCAGCCGATCAGGTCGACGAACATCACCTCGACGACCGGGCGCAGGCCGGTCATCGCCGCGCCGACCGCGGCGCCGACGAAGCCCATCTCGGAGATCGGCGTGTCGATCACGCGCTCGGGGCCGAACTCCTGGATCAGGCCGCGGGTCGCGCGCAGCGGGCCGCCCCAGGCGTCCTGCAGGCCGAGGTGGGCGCGGCCCGCCGCGCCGGCGACGTCCTCGCCGAGCAGGATGATCGTCGGGTCGCGGCGCATCTCGAGGCGCAGCGCCTCGTTGATCGCCTGGCTGAAGGTCAGCTCGCGGGCCGTGTCCGCGGGGGCAGTCGGGGGAATCGTCACCGCTTCTCCACGTAGACGTCGGTCAGCAGCTCCTCGGGACCGGGGAGCGGCCCAGCCTCGGCGAAGGCGACCGCCTCGTCGAGCTTGCGGCGCGCCGCCGCCTCGATCGCGTCGAGCTCCTCGGCGGCGAGCGCGCCGCGCTCGAGCATCTCGGCACGGAAGCGCGCGATCGGGTCGCGGGCCCGGGCGTCGTCCTGCTCAGCGCGCGTCCGGTAGCGCAGCG
>JBLMYC010000146.1:0-6253 GCA_050258075.1 Acidobacteriota bacterium | reverse complement strand
GGCGGCATCCTGGACGTCATCCTGCAGCGCCTGTCGACCTACATCGAGAAGGCGGTGCGCCTGAAGAGCCAGGTACGCTCGGCGATGATCTACCCGGTGTCGGTGATCGTGATCGCCGCCGGCGTCGTCTGGCTGATCCTGTGGAAGGTCATCCCGGTGTTCAGCCAGCTGTTCGCCGGGGTCGGCTCCGAGATGCCGTGGCTGACCCGGGTGGTGGTCGCCGCCAGCGACTTCGTCGGCCGCTTCTCGATCTTCCTGCTGATCGGCCTGGGGGTCGCGCTCTTCTTCCTCAACCGTTACCACCAGACCCATCGCGGCCGGCGGGTGATCGACGGCCTGCTGTTGAAGATTCCGATCATCGGCATGCTGCTGCGCAAGATCGCCGTCGCCCGCTTCTGCCGCACGCTGGCGACGCTGACCGCCTCCGGCGTGCCGATCCTCGACGGCCTCGAGATCACCGCCAAGACCGCCGGCAACGCGATCATCGAGGACGCGGTGATGGCGGTGCGCAAGGCGGTCGAGGAAGGCCGCACGGTGTCCGAGCCGCTGGCCGAGACCAAGGTGTTCCCGGCCATGGTCACCCAGATGATCAACGTCGGCGAGCAGACCGGCGCTCTCGACCAGATGCTGTCGAAGATCGCCGACTTCTACGAGGAAGAGGTGGACACCGCGGTCGCCGGGCTGATGAAGCTGATCGAGCCGCTGATGATCACCGTGCTCGGCGCGATCATCGGCACGATCGTCACCGCGATGTACCTGCCGCTCTACTCCTTCCTGAGCAAGATCGGCTAGGGCCGGCAACCGGGAAGCCGCGGCGCGCTGGAAGGCGCGCCGCGCCGCCTCCCGACCGGCATGGACGTCGAGGTTGGAACCCCGGCAATCGCTTCGCCGACAGCTGCGCTGGCTGATCGCCATCCGTGTCCTGGTGGTGGCGAGCGTCGTCGTCCCCTACGCGCTGCTGCAGCTCTCCTCGCGCGCCGCCGAGATCAAGGAGACGAGCGACCTGGTCGGCCCGGCGGCGCCGGTCGAAGCGCTGTCCGGCGCGCAGTCGGCGAACTTCCTGTACCTGCTGGCCGGGCTCACCTCGCTCGCGACTCTCCTCTACATCGTCCTGTTCCAGAAGCTGCGCGAACGGCCGGAGGTGCAGGCCTACATCCAGTTCGGCGGCGACCTGCTTCTGATCACCGGTCTGGTCTACTCCTTCGGCGGCATCTCCAGCCCGTTCTCGCTCTTCTACCTGATCACGATCGCGATCGCCGCCAGCCTGCTGCGGCGCCGCGCCGGCACCGCGGTGGCGACCGCCGCCTACGTGCTGTACGCCGCGCTGCTGCTCGGCCTCTTCTTCCACTGGCTGCCGCCGCACAGCGGCTCGCCGCCTGCCGAGCCGGCGTCGATCTGGCGGCTGACCTACAACCTTGCGGTGCACCTGTTCGGGTTCTACGCCGTCGCCCTGCTCGTCTCGCTGCTCGCCGAGCGTTCGAGCGAGGCGGAGCGCGCCCTCGCCGCCAAGCGCGAGGAGGTCGCCGCGCTGCAGGTCGTGCACCGCGACATCGTGCAGTCGATCTCGAGCGGCCTCGTCACGGTCGACCTCGACCATCGCATCACCAGCGTGAACCGCGGCGCCGAGGAGATCCTCGGCGTCGCCGCCGACGACCTGGTCGGGCGCTCGATCGAGACCTCGGGCCTGTTCACGATCGACGAATGGCGGCTGCTCGCCGCGGCCTGCGCCCAGCAGCAGCGGGTGCGCGACGAGATCGAGCGCCGGCGCGGCGACGCCACGACCTACCTCGGCTACTCGCTTTCCCAGCTCAAGGATGGCGACGGCCACGGGCTGGGTTTCATCCTGGCGTTCCAGGACCTCACCGACTTTCGCGCCCTGCAGGACGAGGTGCGGCTGAAGGACCGCATGGCCGGGGTCGGCGAGCTCGCCGCCGGCATCGCGCACGAGATCGGCAACCCGCTCGCGGCGATCTCGGGCTCCGCGCAGATGCTCGCCGGCTCCTTCACCGGCGAGCCCTCGCAGCTCAAGCTGGTCGAGATCCTGCTCAAGGAGAGCCAGCGGCTGGACCGCACGATCCAGGGCTTCCTGAAGTTCGCCCGCCCCAAGGAGCGCTCGAGCGTCGCCTTCGACGTCGCGCGCCTGCTCGCGGAGAACGTCGAGCTGCTACGCAACAGCGAGGAAGTCTCGCCGCAGCACCGGGTCGAGCTCGAGCTCGAGCCCGAGTCGGCGCGCATCGTCGCCGACCCCGACCAGGTGAGCCAGATCTTCTGGAACCTGGCGCGCAACGCGCTGCGCGCCATGCCCGGCGGCGGCACCTTGCGGCTGCGCGGCACGCTCGCCGGGCCGACCTACCGGCTGGAGGTCGTCGACACCGGCCGCGGCATGTCCGACGAGGAGCGGGCGCGCCTGTTCCAGCCCTTCAAGTCCTCGTTCCAGGGAGGAGCCGGTATCGGCATGGCGATCGTCTACCGCATCGTCGAGGAGCACGGCGGGCGCATCCTGGTCGAGAGTCGGCCACAGGGCGGCAGCCGCATCGGGGTCGAGCTGCCGACGCGCCTGCCGCTCGGCCAGCCCGAGAAGGTCACCGCCTGATGCAGCGCCGGCTGCTGATCGTCGACGACGAGGCCTCGATCCTCGAGTTCCTGTCGCTGCTCTTCTCGGGCGAGGGCTACACGACCGAGACCGCGGCCTCGGTCGAGGCGGCGCGCAAGCTGCTCGCCGAGCGCGGCTACGACCTGGTGCTGTGCGACGTCACCATGCCCGACGGCAACGGCATCGAGCTGCTGCGCGAGGTGCGTGCCGGCGACTCGCGCACGCCGGTCATCATGATGACCGCCTACACCTCGACCAAGACCGCGATCGAGGCGATGAAGGCGGGGGCCCACGACTACATCTCCAAGCCTTTCGACGTCGAGGAGCTGAAGGTCGTGGTGCAGCGCGCCATCGAGAAGGCGGCGCTGGTCGACGAGAACGTCTACCTGCGGCGCGAGCTCGAGCAGAAGTACCGCTTCGGCAACATCGTCGGGCGCAGCCCGCGCATGCAGGCGGTGTTCACCCTGATCGAGCGCGTCGCGCGCACCACTTCGACCGTGCTGATCCACGGCGAGAGCGGCACCGGCAAGGAGCTGATCGCGCGCGCCATCCACTTCTCCTCGCCGCGCTCGGCGAAGCGTTTCCTGTCGATCAACTGCGGCGCCCTGCCCGAGTCGCTGCTCGAGAGCGAACTCTTCGGCCACGAGTGCGGCGCCTTCACCGGCGCGGTGCGGGAGAAGAAGGGCCTGTTCCAGGAAGCGACCGGCGGCACGATCTTTCTCGACGAGATCGGCGAGATGACGCCGGCCATGCAGGTGAAGCTGCTGCGCGCCCTGCAGGACAAGGTGGTGCGCAAGGTGGGCGGCAATCTCGAGGAGCAGGTCGACGTGCGCATCATCGCCGCCACCAACCAGAACCTCGAGGAGAAGATCAAGAACGGCGAGTTCCGCGAGGACCTCTACTACCGGATCAACGTCATCCCGATCCACCTCCCGGCGCTGCGCCAGCGGCGCGAGGACATTCCGCTGCTGGTCGATCACTTCCTGCACAAGTACAGCGGCGAGATGAAGATCCCGGTCAAGCGCCTCTCGGTCGAGGCGATGCGCGTCCTCGAGGGCTGGGACTGGCCGGGCAACGTGCGCGAGCTCGAGAACCTGGTCGAGCGCACGCTGGCACTGACCCCCGGCGAGACGATCGCCGCCGAGGACCTGCCAGCCCACATGCGCGGCGCGCGCGAGATGCCGGGGGCGGTGCGCCTGCCGGCCGACGGCCTCGACCTCGAGGCCTACCTCGAGCAGCTCCGCGCCCAGCTCATGGCCGAGGCCCTCGAGCGCACCGGCGGCGTGCAGACCGCCGCCGCCGAGCTCCTGAAAATGAGCTTCCGCTCCTTCCGCTACTACGCCAAGAAGGCCGGACTGACCGGGACCGGCGGCGATTCCGCCGAGCCCTGACGCCGTCGGCTCACCGCGTCGGCGGCCACTCGCGGGGCTCGCCGCGCTCGTCGACGACCAACGCCCGGGTTCCCTCGGGCAGCACCTGCAGCGTCTTCAGGAACTCGATGATCGCGTCCTGATCGTCCGCGGGCAGGGCGCGGAAGGCGTCGCTCGATACCTGCGCCTCGCCGGCGTGGGCCAGGATCGCGGCCCGCATCGTCGTGTACTTGCCGTGATGGAAGAACGGCGGCTCGTTGGCGCAGCCCCAGAGCTTCTTGGTCAGGAACGAGCCGTTGCCGGCGAAGAACGGGTCGGAGCCCGCCACCTGGAGCATGTCGAGCGACTCGCGATTCGGATCGTCGGGCCCGCTGGTGATGTCGTGCAGCTTCAAGTCGGTGTAGGCCGGCACCCAGGTGACGCCATTCTCTGCCCGCAGGCGGGGGCCGGGCAGTGTCCGGCTGTTCAGATTGACCGCGTAGTCCGGGGCCTGGCCGGGCTGCAGGTTCCCCGCCGGGTTGTACGGGTTGGGCTCGACATAGCGCACGTCGGTGAGCGGCAGCCGCGGCACGTGGCAGTCGGCACAACCCACCGCCGCGAACCGCTGCTCGCCCGCGAGCACGGCGCGCTCGATGCGACGATCGCGCGGGATGACGCGGCCCGGCACCGGCAGCGTGGCCTGGAAGACGCTCACCGCCGTCACGTCGGCGCGCGTCATCTCGTTCACGACGCCGTCGCCATCGGGGTCGGTGCCGATACCGAAGCGCTCGGTCGACTGGATGCCGTGGTGGTGATTGAAGGCGTTGTTGGAGAACTCACGCAGCGAGACCACCGCTCCCGCCTGATGAAACGGACGCAGGATCAGGTTCGGCGGATCGCCGGCACCGGTCGTCTTCAGGCTCGGCGCCGGCAGCCCGCTGACCCCCGACGTGTCCCAGGAGCCGTCGGCGCGGCGGGCCAGGATCCCGAAGTGCACCCCCTTGGTCACCAACTCACGTGCCTGGCCCCGCTGCAGCGCGTTGCGGATCGCCTGCAGGTCCGCGGTCATCTGCCGCGCCAGCATCTCGATGTAGCCCGAGCCGAACATGCCGATCGTGGCGCGGCTGTTGGCGATCTGGTCGAGCCGGGCGAAGTCGCCGCGCTCGTCGTGCGAGCCCTTGGTCGGAGTCGAGTCGTCGGGATCGAAGGTGATGTGGTCGAAACGCTGGCCGAGCACGAAGACGTTGGCGACGATGTCGCCGCCGCCGCCGCTGCGCGGCTTGTTGTGACAACCCGAGCAGGAGTTCGAGTCGGGGGCAGAGATGCGGTTGAAGTTGCGCGGGAAGACGAGCGGCTCCGACGGATCGGCGAGCGGCTTGCCGGTGCCCTTGGTCAGCGGTCGTCCGCCACCTTCCTGATCCGTCCACACGGCGTCGAACAGCAGCTTGCCGTAGGCGATCAGGGTGTAGCGGTCGACCTGGAACTCCTGGCCGTCCTGGAGATGGCGGGGGACCGCCACCTCGCGGCCGAGCGGCGCGGCAAAGAGGACGGCGTCGACGGCCAGGGCCAGGATCGGCAGCCAAACGAGAATTCGCTTCATCGGCTTCCTCCGAAAGAACGCGTCGCGTTGTGTTGGGGGGGCAGGCCCCGGGGCACGGAATCAGAGCCGCGAGACTAGACTGGAAGCGTGGCGATGAGCAACCCGTAGCCGGAGGTACCGAGGTATAGGCGTCCGCCGTCGATGAGCGCCGCCGCGACGTTACGCGCCGGCACCGGCACCGCGAGACGCAGCACCGCGCCGGGCTCGCGACCGAGCAGCACG
Organism: Acidobacteriota bacterium; assembly: GCA_050258075.1. Taxonomy (GTDB): domain Bacteria; phylum Acidobacteriota; class Thermoanaerobaculia; order Multivoradales; family JAGPDF01; genus JBLMYC01. Next base: position 489 of record JBLMYC010000146.1, on the reverse strand, counting down.
GCGAAATGGTCACCGACCAGCAGTACCGGGTGCTCCTGGCTGCCGGTTGGCAGGGCCCGCCAGGCTCCGTCTGCCACCTCCTGCCAGGGCGCGTCGAGCCCGGCGCGAACGAACGCGCCGCCGCCGCCGGCAAAGAGCACTCCCTCGCCGAGCGCCACGACCCTGCCGTCCGCGAACGGCGCCGCGACCTCGTGATTGGACTTCGCGGTGAGGCGATAGAGCCGCTTGCCGTCGCTCACCCACAGCGCCCCGTCGCCCAGCGCCGCCGAGCGCGGTGCGCCGTGCCGGTACGCGAGCGGCGCGAACTTCCCGCCCGGCCGCCGGTCCCACTCGAGCAGTCCGGCGCCGGTGCGCACCACGACCCGCCCGCCGTCTTCGATCACCTGCTCGACACGACGCGTCCCGAGCTGCGGCAGGCGCCGCCAGGTGCCGTCGCGGCGCTCGAACAGCCCCTGCTCGGTCGCCGCGTAGGGCCGGTCGCCGGCGGCC
>JBLMYC010000145.1:0-18187 GCA_050258075.1 Acidobacteriota bacterium | reverse complement strand
GAACGTCTGCCCCCAATGCAGCGGGTTGCAGGTGTCCGCGCCGTTGGGACTGGTTGCATCGAGGCGGATTGTCTGCTGCGCGATCGCCGGCGCCGCAAAAGCGGGTGGTCCGATGCAGTTGGTAGTCAAACCCTCTACTGCGATCGCGAGCTGGTCGGCAGTCGACGGAAAAGCGGGCAGGATCTGCATCGGGGCGAGTTGCGCCTCGGCACGTCCTGCCAGGAGTACGACGATGAAGCTGGCTCTGAGCAGCTTCGGCATGTTCCGGTTCCTTCTTGGGCCTTCTGCGGCAATGCGCATACAGCATACGCTCAACGGCCTCATCGGGCCAGGAGCACGTAACGCACAGAGTTACGCCGTCACCCGGCGATCGAGGGCCCGGTACTGGATCGCCTCGGCGAGGTGGGCGGTCTCGATGCGCGCGGCGCCGGCGAGGTCGGCGATGGTGCGGGCGACCTTGAGGATGCGGGAGAGGGCGCGCACCGAGAGGCCGAGGCGCTGGAAGGCTTGGTCGAGGAGGGCCTGGCCCGACGCCGCGAGCGGGCAGTGGCGGCGCATCTCGTCGGGCTCGAGCGCGGCGTTGCAGGGGCTCGGATGGTCGGGGCCAAAGCGCTCGGCCTGGACCTGGCGCGCGCGGGCGACGCGGGCTGCCACCGTGGCGGTTTCCTCGGCGCCGCGCTCGCGGAGGTCCTGCAGGCGGACTGCCGGCACCTCGATGTGGAGGTCGATGCGATCGAGGAGCGGCCCCGACACCCTTGCTCGATAGCGCTCGACGAGCGGCGCCGGGCAGCGGCACTCGTGGCGCGGGTCGCCGAGGTGGCCGCACGGGCAGGGGTTCATCGCCGCGAGCAGCGCGAAGCGGGCCGGGAAGCGCAATCGCGAGCGGGCCCGCACGACCGTCACGAAGCCTTCCTCGAGCGGCTGGCGCAGGGCCTCGAGGGCGTCGCGGCGGAACTCCGGGAACTCGTCGAGGAACAGCACCCCGGCGTGCGCCAGGCTGACCTCGCCGGGCCGCGGCTGCGGGCCACCGCCTACCAGGCCCACGGTGCTGATCGTCGGATGCGGGGCGCGGAACGATCGCCGGCGCAGCAGGCTGCTGGGTGGCTGGTCGGCGATGATCGAGTGGATCTTCGTCACCTCGATCGCCTCGCCGAGGGTGAGCGGCGGCAGCAGGCCCGGCAGCCGGCGGGCGAGCATCGTCTTGCCGGAGCCTGGCGGGCCGATGAAGACCACATTGTGACTTCCCGCGGCAGCGATCTCCAGCGCCCGCTTCGCCGCCTCCTGCCCGGCGACGTCGCGCAGGTCGAGGTGATCGATCTCGTCGTCGGCCTCGCCCGCCGACGCCGGCGGCAGCGGCCGGGCTCCGATCACGTGCTGCACCGCTTCCGCCAGGCTGTGGAGCGGGATCACCCGCACGCCATCGAGCGCCGCGGCCTCGCCGGAGTTGGCGCTCGGCAGGAGCAGCTCGCGGACCTCCAGGCGCCGCCCGAGGTCGGCGATGGCGAGCCCGCCGCGCACCGACCTGAGCACGCCGTCGAGACCCAGCTCGCCGCACAGCAGCCGGCCGTCGAGCACGTCCTGCTGCAGCTCGCCGTGCGCCGCCAGCCAGGCGAGGGCGATCGCCAGGTCGAGATGGTTGCCCTCCTTGCGCAGGTCGGCGGGTGCGAGGTTGATCGTCACCGAGCGCGGCGGCAGGTCGAAGCCACAGTTCTTGATCGCGGCGCGCACCCGCTCGCGGCTCTCGCGCACCGCCGCGTCGGGCAGCCCGACGATCTGCACCTGCGGCAATCCGTTGCGGACGTCGACCTCGACCTGCACCGGACGGGCTTCGATCCCCCAGGGGGTGGCGGTGACCGCGCGGGCCAGCATCGTCCCCAAGAGACGGGGCGGCCGCAGCGAATCTGGCAGCCTGGGCTTGCGAAAGCCGGCCGTTCAGACCGGGTTGGGCACGTCGATGAACTCGACCTCGAGGCCGAGCTCGGCCTTGAGGTGCTCGCCGAGGGCGCGGATGCCGAGGCGCTCAGTGGCGTAGTGGCCAGCGGCGAGGTAATGGATGCGGGCCTCGCGCGCCACGTTCATCACCCACTCCGAGACCTCGCCGGTGAGATAGGCGTCGAGGCCGGCGGCGATCGCCTGGTGCATCTCGCGCTGCGCGCCGCCGCTGACGATGCCGAGGGTACGCACCGGCTCGGGGCCGGACAGGAAGGCGAGCGGATCCTGACCGAAGATCGCCCGGCAGCGGTCGACCAGCTCGGCGGCGGGGATCGGGCGGGCAAAGCGGCCCCGGACGCCGATCGGCAGCCCCTCGTAGTCGGCGAACGGCGCCACCTCCTGGAGCCCGAAGGCACGGGCGGCGACGGCGTTGTTGCCGAGCTGCGGGTGGCGGTCGAGCGGCAGGTGGTAGGCGAGGAGGTTCATGTCCTGGCGCAGCAACGTCGCGAGGCGCGTCCGGCGGAAACCGGTGACCGGCCGCGGATCGCCCTCCCAGAAGATGCCGTGGTGGACGAGCACGGTGTCGGCGCCGGCCGCGGCAGCGCGTTCGAACAGCTCCTGGCAGCCGGAGACGCCGGTCGCGATGCGCGCCACCTCGGCGCGGCCCTCGACCTGCAGTCCGTTGGGGCCGAAGTCGCGTCCGCGGCGGGCGTCGAGCAGCTCGTCGAGGTAGGCGACCAAGCGGTCGCGCGCGATCATCGCTCTCTCATCCGCGCCGTCTGCCGCAGGCGGCGCGCGATCTCGATGAACGCCTCGTGGCTCTGCAGCAGGCTATCCACCAGGACGGGATCGAAATGGCGGGAGCGGTCGAGGGTGATGCGGCGCATCGCCTCTTCGTGCGGCAACGGCGGCTTGTACGGGCGGGCGCTGGTGATCGCGTCGTAGGCGTCGGCCAGGGCCACGATCCGGGCGGGGAGCGGGATCGACGTGCCGCCGGTGCCGGCCGGATAGCCGCTGCCGTCCCAGCGCTCATGGTGCGAGTAGCAGATCTCCATCGCCATGTGCAGGAACGAGCGCCCGGAGAACTTCTCGATCACCGAGCGCAGCGTGTCGCCCCCGATCGTCGTGTGGCGGCGCATGAACAGCAGCTCGTTGGGAGTGAGCGGCGCCGGCTTGAGCAGGATGGCGTCGGGAATGCCCACCTTGCCGATGTCGTGCAACGGGCTCGACTTGTGGAGGTGGTCGACGAATTCGTCGGTGACCTCGGCGGCGTACGGCCCGTCGCGCAGCCCCTCCGCCAGGTGACGGCTGTACTCGGCGATGCGATCGAGGTGCAGACCGGTCTCGGGATCCCGCGATTCGGCGAGCTTGGCGAGGGTCAGCAGAGCGATGTCGCGGGTCTCGCGGATCTCCTCGGTCTGCTCGCGCACCATGCGCTCCAGGCTGCTCTGGTAGATCTCGTTCTCGACCAGCAGCTTGCGTCGCTCGAGGGCGCGGCGCAGGGTGTTGGCGAGGTCCTCGATCTCGAACGGCTTGGCCAGGTAGTCGTAGGCGCCCTCGCGCAGGCACTCGCGCACCATGTCGACGTCGTTGCGGCCGGAGATCATCACCACCTGCAGGGTGCGATCGAGACGCTTCAGGCGGCGCAACAGGTCGAGCCCGGACAGCCCCGGCATCTCGACGTCGGAGAGCACGATCTCGGGACGCGGCGGGCGCTCGAGCCGGCCGAGCGCCTCGTTGCCGTCCTGCGCCGTCTCGCCGTCGTAGCCGAGAAAGGAGACCTGGGTGGCGAGCATCATCCGGATCGCCGGTTCGTCGTCGACGATCAGGACCGACGGGCGCATGGCGGGATCAGCCGTTGGCTCGCGCCGGGGAGAGCAGGGCGCGGCAGCGGGTCGCGAGCTCCTCGGCGATGCGCGATCCCGGCAGGGTCGCATCGGCGCCGCTCTGCAGGGCGCGACCCTGGACGTCGGGGGAGTCGTCGCCAGCGACGGCCAGCAGGCGTGGCCCGTTTTCGGCGCTGGCGGCGTGCAGGTGCTGGCAGAGGTCGAACGGGTCCATGCTCTGCAAGCGCAGGTCGAGTACCACGACCTGCGGGCGCTCGGCGCCGATGCGAACCAGCGCTTCGACCGGGTGGACCTCGCGGAAGATCTGAGCCTCGGGAATCTGGGCGGCCAGCAGGTCGCTCATCGTCTTCAGCCGCTCGGCATCGTCCGAGAGAACGAGCAGGCGCGGCTGCTCTTCGGCGAAGGCCGGCGGGAAGGGCAGGCGATTCTCGCGCATGAAACGAAGCACGGCGGAGTGGGTGATCCGCCGATGGCCGCCCAGGGTCTTGAACGCCTCCAGCTTGCCGCGCTCGATCCAGTCGATCACGGTGGTCGGTACGACCCCGAAGAGCTTGGCGAGCTGGTTCGTGGTGTAGAGCTTGTCCGCCATCACGTGCGAGGAATGCTAGCTTCTGGAGGCGGGCTCGTCAATGCAAGAGCCGGAAACACGACGGGCCAGCGGCTCTCGAGGAGCGCCGCTGGCCCGCCAAGAGGAGAAGACTGCCTAGCGCCGGTCGCCGCCGCGATGCCGTCCGCCGCCGCGGCCGCCGCGATCTCCGTGGCGGTCGCCGCGCCGTTCCGGACGCTCGTCACGACGCGGGCGCTCCTGGCCGGGCTCGGGGCGCGGCTCGCCCATGCCGGCGTACTGTGCCGGGTCGTAGTCCGGGGCCTCCATGATCACCGCCTTGCGCGACAGGCGGACGCGGCCGGTGTCGTCGATGTCGATGACCTTGACGGTCAGCTCGTCGCCCTCCTTGAGGATGTCGCTCACTTCGCGCACCCGGTACGGGGCGAGCTCGCTGATGTGGACCAGACCGTCGGTGCCCGGGAGGATCTCGACGAAAGCGCCGTACGCCTCGACCCGCCGGACCTGACCGGTGTAGACCTTGCCGATCTCCGGCACCTCGGTCAGGCGCTCGACCATCCGGATGGCGCGCTTGGCCGCGGCCCCGTCTGGCGAGGCGATGATCACGCGACCGTCGTCCTCGACCTCCACCTCGCAGCCGGTCTCGGCGACGATCGAGCGGATCGTCTTGCCGCCGGGTCCGATGAGGTCGCGGATCTTGTCCTTGGGGATCATCAGGGTGTGCAGGCGGGGGGCGTAGGCCGACATCTCGCTGCGCGGCTGCGCCAGGGTCGCTTCCATGAGATCGAGGATGTGCAGCCGGCCGGCCCGGGCCTGCTCGAGCGCGGCGTGCATGACGGCGCGGTCGACGCCCTTGATCTTGATGTCCATCTGCAGTGCGGTGACGCCGTTGCGGGTGCCGGCGACCTTGAAGTCCATGTCGCCGTAATGGTCCTCCTGCCCGGCGATGTCGCTCAGAACCGCGAAGTTTGCGCCGTCCTTGATCAATCCCATGGCGACTCCGGCCACCGGCGCCTTCATCGGCACGCCGGCGTCGAACAGCGCCATCGATCCGCCGCACACCGTCGCCATCGACGAGGAGCCGTTCGACTCCATGATGTCCGACACCACGCGTACGGTGTAGGGGAAGTCCTCCTCGCTCGGCAACAGCGGCTGCAGCGCGCGCCGCGCCAGGTTGCCGTGACCGATCTCGCGCCGGCTCGCGCCGCGCAGGAACTTGACCTCGCCAACCGAGAAGGGCGGGAAGTTGTAGTGCAGCATGAACTTCTGCAGCGTCTCGCCCTCGTACTCCTCGATGATCTGCGCGTCGCGCCGAGTGCCGAGGGTGACGGAGGCGAGCGCCTGCGTCTCGCCGCGGGTGAACAGCGCGGAGCCATGGGTGCGGGGAAGCAGGCCGACCTGGATCTCGATCGGGCGGATGGTGTCGAGCCGGCGGCCGTCGAAGCGGCTGCGCGCCTCGAGCACCACCTCGCGCAGGATCTCCTCCTCGAGCGTGGAGATGATGCGCTTGACCTGGCCCTTGAGCTCGGTCGGTTCTTCCGGCACCTGCGCCAGATAGCCCTTGACCACGGCGCCGACCGCCTCCTTGCGCGCCATCTTCTCCTTGGTGTGGAGAGCGGCCTTGAGGCGCTCGTAGACGTCGCCTTTGACCTTCTCGTACAGGTCACGCGGGTAGTGCTGCGGCGCGACCCAGTCGGGCTTGCTGCGGCCGCTCTCGCGGAACATGTCCATCTGGGCGTGAATGATCTTCTGCACCTCCTGGTGCCCCTTGAAGATGCAGTCGAGCAGCACGTCCTCGGAGATCTGGTTGGCTCCCGCCTCGACCATCACGACCGCTTCCTCGGTGCCGACCACGACCAGGTCGAGCACGGCGGCGTCGCGCTGCGTGTTGGTGGGGTTGAAGATCAGCTCGCCGTCGAGCAGGGCCACCCGCACCGCGCCCACCGGGTGGTAGAACGGAATGCCAGACAGCACCAGCGCGGTCGAGGCGCCGTTGATCGCCAGGATGTCGGGATCGTTCTCGCCGTCGGCGGAGAGCACGAAGGAGATGATCTGGGTGTCGGCGATGTAGCCGTCGGGAAACAGCGGCCGCAGCGGGCGGTCGATCAGCCGGGAGGTCAGGATCTCCTTCTCGGTCGGGCGGCCCTCGCGCTTGAAGAAGCCGCCTGGAATCCGCCCGGCGGCGTAGGTGTATTCGCGGTAGTCGACGGTCAGCGGCAAGAAGTCGCGCTGCACCGGCGGCGTGTCCTTCGACATGCAGGCGGTGGCGAGCACGAGGGTGTCGCCGAAGCGCACCGTGCATGAGCCGTCGGCCTGCTTGGCGACCTGGCCGGACTCGATGACCAGGGTGCCGCCGCCGATGGCGATCTCTCTACGTAGCTTCATAGCGTTCCTCGATGTGTGTGCCCGCTTTCCTGCGGGCTCGCGGTTGGACGCCGCGCGAACCTCCCGCTGGACGGGAGGGCGCAGCCAGCCCGATGCCGACAGGCTACTTCCGGATGCCGAGACGCTCGATCGTGGTGCGGTAGCGCTCGAGGTTGCTGCGCTTCAGGTAGTCCAGCAACCGACGGCGCTGGCCGACGAGCTTGAGCAGGCCGCGGCGGCTGTGGTGATCCTTGGCGTGGCTCTTGAAGTGCTCAGTCAGGCTGTTGATCCGCTGGGTGAGCAGGGCCACCTGGACCTCGGGCGAGCCCGTGTCCTTCTCGTGCAGTCGAAAATCGTGGATGACCTGGGTTTTCGCTTCGCTGGTCTGGGACAAGTTGTCGCTCCTCTTTCGGCGATCGAATCGCGCGCTCTATCTTTAACCAAACTATTTTAGCACGGCTACTTGAACACCACCCGCGGCTGCACCACGCCGACCCCGACTCCGATGCGCTCGGCGACGGTTCCCACGGCGATGAACTCCCTCCGCCGGTTGAGCAGCTTCACCCAGTCGCCCTCCTCGCCGGAGAGCTCGCGCACCAGTACGCTCTGGCCGTTGGCGATCCGGGTCTCCTGCTGCGCATCGGTGACGATCTCGGAGAAGGGCAGGGGAATGCGGTCGAAGGGGATCCAGGCCGGCTCCAGGGCGGCGCCGGACTCGACCCGCGCGGCAAGGGCGTCGACGGTCAGGGCGTCCTCGACCCGGAAAGGACCGATACGCAGCCGCCGCAGGCCGGAAAGGTGCGCCCCGCAGCCCACCTTCTGACCGATCTCGTGAGCCAGGCTGCGGGCGTAGGTGCCGGAGGAGCAGCTGAGCCGGAAACGCAGGCGATCGTCGACCAGCCCACCGCTCGGCGCCAGCTCGTAGACCGTCACCTCCTTGCTGGTCTCGGGGACCTCCTCGCCGCGCCGCGCGATCTCGTAGTAGCGCACCCCCTGCACCTTCTTGGCGCAGTAAGGGGGCGGGGTCTGCTGATAGGTGCCGACCAGGGAGGCCATGGCGGATTCGATCGCGTGCATGTCGAGGCCCGCCGTCGGGCGCTCGGCGAGCACCCGGCCGCTGGCGTCGTAGGTGTCGGTCGCCACGCCGAAGCGCACTTCGCCCTCGTAGATCTTGGGAGCGCGGATCAGGAAGCGGGTGAGACGAGTCGCTCTGCCCAGTGTCAGCAGCAGCAGGCCGGTGGCGTCCGGGTCGAGGGTGCCGCAGTGACCGATACGCCGCTGCTGCATCAGGCGCCGCACCTTCTGCACCACGTCGTGGGAGGTGCCCCCGGCGTCCTTGTCGACCAGCAGCAGTCCGTCACGGCTCATGCCGGGAGCGCCTCCGCCAGGGCGGCCGCCATCTGGCGGCGTACGTCGTCCTCGGACCCGGTGACGACGCACCCGGCGGCGTTCTTGTGGCCGCCGCCGCCGTGGCGCCGCGCGATCTGCTCGACATCGACTGTGCCGCGGCTGCGCAGTGACACCTTGCAGCGGCCGTCGCCGAGGCCCTTGACCAGGGTCACCGTCTGCACCCCGGCGATCGCGCGCGGATAGTCGATCAGGCCCTCGGAGTCACCGGGCTCGGCGCCCGCCGCGGCGAACATCGCCGGCGTCAAGACGACCGAGGCGACGCGCCCGGCGTCGTGCAGCTCGAGCGTCGCGAGCATCGCGCCGAGCAGGCGCAGCGCCGCCACCGGCTGCCTCTCGTAGAGCCATTCCGCCACCTGCTCCGGGCGAGCCCCTTCGCGGACCAACGCTGCCGCCGCCTCGAAGGCGACCGGCGTGGCATTGGAGAAGCGGAAGCCGCCGGTGTCGGTGACCAGGGTGAGGTACAGGCTGGTTGCGGTCTCGGCGTCGAGATCGTGGTGCAGGCCGTGGGCCACCCGATGCACCATCTCGCCGACCGCGGGCGCGGAAGTGTCGATCCAGTTCGCCGCTCCGTAGTGCGAGTTGCCGAGGTGGTGGTCGATGTTGACGATCGGCACGGCGGCGAGGGCCGCCTCGAGGCCGGTGCGGTCGGGGGTCGGGCACTCGAGCACCACCCAGGTGTCGAACTGCTCCGGAAATCCGGCCGGCGGCTCGCTGCCGACGTGGATGCGCTCGGCGCCGGGCAGCGGCGCGTAGAGGCCCGGCACCGGGTCGCGGTTCCAGATCGTGGCGCTCTTGCCGAGGGCGCGCAGGATGCGCGCCAGTCCGAGCTCCGAGCCGATGGCGTCGCCGTCCGGGCTGGTATGGCTGGTGATCAGGAAGCGATTTCCGCCGCGCAGGCGCTGGAGCAGCGGCTCAGGGGCCTTGTTCGTCATTCAACTTCTCCAGCAGCTCGGTGATCTTCTGACTGTGCTCGGCGCCGCGGTCGAGCTCGAACACCAGCTCGGGGACGACCCGCAGCCGAAGGCGCTGCGCGAGCTGCGAGCGCAGGAACCCCTTGGCGTGGCGCAGCGCCCAGACCGCCTCGACCCGGTGCTCCTCCTCGCCGAGCACCGAGACGCGCACCACGGCGCGTCGCAGGTCCGGACTGACATCGACCTCGGCGATCGTCGCCCCCGCGGCGCGGGGGTCGTGGACCTCGCGCAGCAGCAGCTGCGACAGCTCCGCCCGCAGCAGATCCTGGACGCGCTCGGTGCGTCGACTCATCGCTCAGCCCTCCAGCAACTGCGGTTCCCAGCGAGTGACCACCGCCTCGGGCAGCTCGTCGAGCAGGCGCCGCAGATCTTCGAGCAGGAACTCCACCTCGCTGTCGCTCTTGCCCACCACGGCGATGCCCACTTCCGCGCGCTGGTGCAGGTCGTGCAGCCCGGTCTCGGCCACCGATACGCGGTGACGCTGGTACATGCGCTCGATCAGCGCCTTGACCACCCGGCGCTTGTCCTTGAGGCTGCGCGCGGCGGGCAGGTGAAGCTCGAGGACGGAGACTCCGACGACCATGTTCCCTCCGGGCGGCGGCCCCAGGGGGCGCGCCGCTCGGGCCTCACAGGACGGGGGCTACCTCTTCGCGGACGTAGGCCTCGATCGAGTCCCCGGGCTTGAGGTCCTGGAAGCGTTCGAGCCCGATGCCGCAGTCGAATCCGGCCCGCACCTCGGAGACGTCGTCCTTGAAGCGCCTGAGCGAGGCGATCTTGCCCTCGTGCACGACACGCCCGTCGCGCACCACGCGCACGCCGGCACTGCGCGGGATGACGCCGTCGACCACGTGGCAGCCGGCGATCGTACCGATCTTGGGGACGCGGAAGATCTCGCGCACCTCGGCACGGCCGCGGGCCACTTCCTTGAAGGTCGGCTCGAGCAGGCCGACCATTGCCGCGCGCAGCTCATCGGCCATCTCGTAGATGACGGTGTGCAGGCGGATGTCGATCTTCTCCTTCTCGGCGAGCTCCGCGGCGTTGCGCTCGGGGCGTACGTTGAAGCCGAACACGATCGCCTTGGACGCCGCCGCCAGCAGCACGTCGTTGGTCGAGATGGCGCCAACGCCGGAGTGGATGACGTTCACCCGCACCTTGTCGGTCGACAGCTTGTGCAGCGTGTCCGTCAGCACCTCGACCGAGCCCTGCACGTCGGCCTTGAGGACGATCGGCAGCTCTTTCACCTCGCCCTGCTGGATCTGCTGGAAGAGCTGCTCGAGCGACAGTGTTCCAGCGGTCGGCGCGAGCTCGCGCTTGCGCTGCTCCTGGCGCCGGAACTCGACGATGTCGCGCGCCCGACCTTCCTCCTCGACAACCTGGAACGGATCGCCCGCCGCCGGCACTTCGCTGAATCCCGCGACCTCGACCGGGGTCGCCGGACCGGCCGATGTCTGGCGCTGGCCGCGATCGTCGGTCATCACTCGGACCCGACCCCAGGTCGCGCCGGACACGAAAACGTCGCCGACCTTCACGCTGCCGTTCTGCACCAGGACGGTGGCCACCGGTCCGCGGCCGACCTCCTTGCGCGCCTCGAGCACGACGCCCTGGGCCGGAATGTCCGGGTTGGCCTTCAGGTCGAGAATGTCGGCGTTGAGCAGGATCATCTCGAGCAGCTCGTTGATGCCCTGACGCTTCAGCGCCGAGATCGGCACCGCTACCGTCTGGCCGCCCCATTCCTCGACCAGCAGGCCGCGCTCGGAGAGCTCCTTCTTCACCCGATCGAGGTTGGCATTCGGCTTGTCGATCTTGTTGATCGCCACGACGATCGGCACCCGCGCCGCCTTGGCGTGGTCGATCGCCTCGATCGTCTGCGGCATCACGCCGTCATCGGCCGCGACCACCAGCACCACGATGTCGGTCACCCGCGCGCCGCGGGCCCGCATCATCGTGAAGGCCTCGTGGCCGGGGGTGTCGAGGAAAACGATCTTCCGCGACCCGACGTCGACGTGGTAGGCGCCGATGTGCTGGGTGATACCGCCGAACTCGCTCTCGGTGACCTTGGAGGAGCGGATGGCGTCGAGCAGCGAGGTCTTGCCGTGGTCGACGTGCCCCATGATCGTGACCACCGGGGCGCGCGGGACACGGCCCTCGGCCAAGTTCGCCGCCTCGGTCTCCTGACGCAGCTGGACCTCCTCCTCGAAGGTGGTGACGATGGCCTCGACGCCGAGCTCCTCGGCCAGCTTCTGGGCCAGCTCGGGCTCCAGGATGTGGTTGATGTTGGCGATGATCCCGCGGTCAAAAAGCATGGTGATGAGGTCACGCGCCTTGACCCCGAGCTTTTCGGAGAACTCGCGCAACGTCATGCCTTCGGAGATCGTGATCGGGCCCTGCGGCTTTTCCTTGCGGAAAGTGAGCACCTTGCCGGAGGTGTCCTCGGTCACTTCGGCCTCGCGCTCGGCGCGCCGCCTGCGGCGCGCACTGCCGGCAACCGTGCCCACCTCGAGCGCCGCGTCCTCGACCTCGTGCACCGAGCCGCGCAAGGCGCGCAGATCCTCGGCCTCGACGATCCCGGCCGAGCCGGGCTTCTTCACGCCGCGCTTGTTCTTCCGGTCCTTGGCGGCGTCGGCCAGGCCACGCTCGCCGGGGCGCGCGCCGCCCAGCCCGGGGCGGGACGGGCCCATGCCGGGACGCGACGGACCGCCTCCCGGGCGCATCCCTCCGGGCGCGGGTCGCCCGCCGGGCGCGGGCCGCGAAGGAGCGCCGGGGCGAGCTCCGAGGCTGGGCCTGCCGGCGCTCGGCGGAACGCCCGGCGCGCCGGGTCGCCGCATCGGCGGGGGAGCCGTTGCCGGACGGGCGACGAAGCTCGGGAGCGGTGGCGCGGCGGCCGGTGGGGCCGGCGGGGCGGGGGGCTGAGGAATCGCCGGCGGTGCGGCAGGCGCCGGGACCTCGGCGGGAGGAGCTTCCCCCGCCGCGGGCGCGGCGGCCGCCGGGCGCTCGGCGCCGGGGAGCGTCTTGATCGGCGGCTCGACCCGCTGGATCACGCTGCGCGGCCGGGTCGGGCGCAGCGGGGCAGCGGGGCGGCGGGCGGGGCCGGCGGCGGCAGGGTGCTTCTCGGGCGGCGCCTCCTCGTCACGCAGGATGACCTCCTTCGGCTGCGGCAGCTTCTTGCCGTGGAGGATCGACTGGATGACCTCGGCGTCGATGTGCGCCTCTTCGCCTTCGATGCGCACGCCGATCGAGCGCAGCTTGAATACCAGGTCCTGGTTCGCGACGCCCATGATGCGCGCCAGCTCCTGGATTGGAATCTTCCCCATCGACGACCTTCCTCCCGTGCTCCCTGAAACCGTTGGCGCGCTCTACGACTCGCGCGTCTCGCCCTGCTCGTCGCTGGGCGGCGCGTCGCTCGCGCCGCTCGCATCGGCGGCCGCATCCGCCTCGGCTTCGGCCTGTACCGCTGCGGCCTCGGCCTTCTGGCGCTCGCTCTCCTGGAACGCCCGGCTGAGCGCCGCCAGGAAATCCTGATCGCCCATCGACGAGGTCGGCGCCGGTGCCGCGACCACCGACGGCGCCTCGCCGCCGGCCTCGAGATGGCTGCGCTTGCCCTCCTGCTCGCGCGCCCAGTCGAGGATCGCGGTGGCGGTCTTCGGACCCACGCCCTCGACCAGCTGCAGCTGCTCCGGCGTGGCCGCCAGCAGCTCCGGCAACGTCCCGTAGCCGGCCTCGGCGAGCTTCTGCGCGGTCTTGGCGCCGATGCCCGGGGCCTGGGTGAGATCGAACACGTACTCGGTCGGGCCGGGGCCCACCGCGTCCTGCAGCATGCGGGCGAGCGCGCCGGCGACCTCGTCCTTGACATCGCTCTCGCTCTTGATGTCGATCTTGGCGCCGATCAGCTCTGAGGCCAGGCGCACGTTCTGGCCGCGTTTGCCGATCGCCAGGGACAGCTGCTCGTCCTCGACGATCACGTCGAGGTGCGGCACCTCGCCGTGGTGGGTGACCGAGACGCGGGTGATCTTGGCCGGCGCGAGAGCGCTCTGGGCGAAGGTCACCAGGTCGTCCGACCACTCGATGATGTCGATCTTCTCGCCGCGCAGCTCGCGGATGATGGCCTGCACGCGCGAGCCCTTCATGCCGACGCAGGCGCCGACCGGGTCGACGTCGCGCTCGCGGCTGTAGACCGCGACCTTGGCGCGTTCGCCGGGGGCACGCACCGCGGTCTTGATGACCACCGTGCCGTCATAGATCTCGGGGACCTCCATCTCGAACAGCTTCACCAGCAGGCGCGGATCGGTGCGCGACAGCACGATCTGTGGTCCCTTGGGCTGCTTGTGCACATCGGCGATCACGCCGCGGATGCGCTCGCCCTGGCTGTAGCGCTCGTGGCGGGCCTGCTCGCTGCGCGGCACGATCGCCTCGGTCCGCCCGAGGTCGACGATGATGTCGCCGCGCTCGAAGCGCTTCACGGTGCCGTTCACGATCTCGCCGACGCGATCGATGTATTCGTTGTAGACCTTCTCGCGCTCGGCCTCGCGGATGCGCTGATAGAGCACCTGCTTGGCGTTCTGCGCCGCAATGCGGCCGAGACCCTCGGTGGAGAGGGGGAGGTGGATCTCGTCGCCGACCTGGGCGCCGGGCTTGCAGTCCTGGGCCTCCTCGATGGTCCACTCGGCGAGCGGGTCCTCGACCGTCTCGACGACCTTCTTGACGATGAAGGCGTCGAACTTGCCGGATTCGCGGTTGAACACCGACCTCACCGGCTCCTTGACCTTGTGCTGCTTCTTGGCCGCCGAGGCCATGGCATCCTCGAGGGCTGCGATCCAGCGGTCGACGTCGATGTCCTTCTCGCGCGCGACCTGCTTGATCACCTCGCCGATGTTGATGTCGGGGCTCTGTGTCTGGGGCATCGTTCCTGCTTCCTTCCCGATCCGTATGTCGCGGGCGGCCTGGACCGCCGGGTTGCCTAGATCTCCACTTCCAGTCGCGCCGCCTCGATCTCGGCCAGCCTCAAGCGCAGCCGCTCGCCACGCTCAGCCTCCTCGATCTCGACCGCCGGCACTGCCGGGTCGAAGGCGAGCAGCCTGCCGACCACGGTGCGCTTGCGACCGGTCTCGGGAGAGCGGAACGTCACCCGTGCGCGGCGGCCGACGAAGCGCTCGAAGTCGCGCGGCTTCCACAGGCCGCGATCGAGCCCCGGCGAGCTGACCTCGAGCGTGTAGCGGCCGGCGCCGAAGCCCGCCACGTCGAGCAGAGGAGATACCTGACGCGACACCGCCTCGCAGTCGGCGAGAGTCACGCCGCCCTCCCGGTCGATGAACATTCGCAACACACCGCCCTTGAACTCGGCGTGAGCCAGCTCACAGCCCGCTTGCTCCGCTACGGCGACCAACTCGGCCTCCAGTTCGGGGGAAATCGCCGGGCTGCTCATCGAGGTCCTCGCCGCGCTTGCCCCCTTCAACAAAAAAAGTGGGCGTACTGCCCACTTCCTAGGTTCGACAGGCAAGCTGGCTCCGCAAGTGTATGACCCTATGCAGGAAAACGCAAGGGCAGGGGCCCGGCGGCGCCGGCGGCCGGGCCCGGGCCGATCTACGGCGACCGGCCAAAGGCAGGGAGAGGGGCGGCGCCAAAATGGCGTCTTCCCGGGCCCGCAACCGTTTCCCGCTGCGCCAGCGCGGCCTCTGCAGCGCTGGCAGAAGGTTTGCTAGCTCCAGCGGAGAGGTCAGACAAAGGAGATCGACAAACCCATGCCGCAACCCCGCAGCCGTCAGGTCGTAACCTTGATGTTGATCGTAGGCGCCGTCGTGTTCGGGATGGTCCTGGCCGGCGGCTTGAAGCTCACTCCGGCGAGTCTCTCGGCCCCCGAGACGCCGGCCGCCAAGCCGGCGGCGGTGTCCGTTCCCCTGCCGAGCTTTGCCGATCTCGCCGAATCGGCGCTCCCGGCGGTGGTCTCCATCGACGCGGTGACCATCGAGAAGGGACAGCGTGATCGCGGCGACGGGGAAGATCCGTTCGAGTTCTTCTTCGGCCCGCGCCGCCGGCCGCAGCAACGTCCAGACGACGGCGGCGAGCAACAGCCCGAGGAGTTCCGCTCCGATGCCGGCGGCAGCGGTTTCGTGATCAGCCCCGATGGCTACATCGTGACCAATAACCACGTGGTCGAGGGCGCCACCCGGGTGGAAGTCCACATCGGCGATCGCCGACTGCCGGCGGTGATCAAGGGCACCGACGCGACCACCGATCTGGCGCTGCTGAAGATCGACGACGGGAACAACCTGCGCTATCTGCAGCTCGGCGACAGCGACCGGCTGCGGGTTGGCGAGTGGGTGATGGCGATCGGCAATCCGCTGCTGCTCGAGGGCACGGTGACGGTCGGCGTGGTCTCGGCCAAGGGCCGTTCGATCGGCATCAACGACCGCTCGTTCGAGAACTTCATCCAGACCGACGCGGCGATCAACCGCGGCAACTCCGGAGGCCCGCTGCTCAACGTCAACGGCGAAGTCGTGGGCATCAACACCGCGATGAACTGGGGGGCGAACTCGATCGGCTT
The DNA here is from genome assembly GCA_050258075.1 of Acidobacteriota bacterium. Taxonomy (GTDB): domain Bacteria; phylum Acidobacteriota; class Thermoanaerobaculia; order Multivoradales; family JAGPDF01; genus JBLMYC01. Next base: position 2,560 of record JBLMYC010000145.1, on the reverse strand, counting down.
CGCGGTGCCGGTGAACACCCTGAAGGACATCCTGCCGCAGCTGCGCGAGAAGGGGCGGGTGAGCCGCGGCTATCTCGGCATCAACGTCGGCAACCTCGATCCCGATCAGGCCGCGGCCTTCGGCCTCACGTCGAAGGACGGTGCGCTGGTCGCCTCGGTCGACCCCGATACGCCGGCCGGCAAGGCGGGCGTCGAGCACGGCGACGTGATCCTGCAGGTCGACGGCCACAAGGTGAAGACCACTCGTGACCTGATCGACTACGTGTCGCGACGCGGACCGGGTGCGACGGTGACCCTGACCCTGGTGCGCAATGGCAAGACGATGGAGCGCCCGGTGAAGCTGGGCGAGCGCCCGAGCCCCGAGGCCGAGAAGGAAGCCCCCGAGGAGAACAGCCCGAGCGGCGTGCGCTGGTTGGGCCTCGACTACCAGAACCTGACGCCGGTGCTGCGCAACGCGCATGGCATCCCCGGCGACGTGCAGGGGGTGTTCGTCTCCGACGTCGGTGCGGCGAGCCCGCTGTATGACAAGGGCGTGCGGCCGGGAGACGTCATCACCGAGGTGAACGGCGAAAGCGTCAGCGGTGTTGCGCAGTTCGAGAAGGCGCTCGCCGGCATGAAGTCGGGCTCCTTCCTGCGCCTGTATCTGCGGCGCTTCGACCCGCGTTCTCCGCGTGCGGTCGGGTATTTCGCGATCGTGCGCGTGCCGTGATAGACGCCGTGTCCGCGTGACACGACGTCGGGGCCGGTCTTCGCGGGCCGGCCCCTTTCCTTTTCCCCCTTCCGATAGGATCGCCAGGTGCCGCCGAAGGAATCCATCCGCGCCTCCGTCCTGGTGGTCGACGACGAGGCGGCGATTCGCGAGAGCCTGCGCATGATCCTCGAGTACGAGGGCTACCGCGTCGAGGAGGCGGCGAGCGGCGCGGCGGCGCTGGCGCGGGTGGCCGACTCCCGCCCCGACGCGGTGCTGCTCGACATCAAGATGCCCGAGATGGACGGCCTGGCTCTGCTCGCCGCCTTCCGCGAGCGCGGTTACGACATGCCGGTGCTGATGATCAGCGGGCACGGCGACGTGTCGACCGCGCTCGAGGCGGCGCGGCGCGGCGCCTACGACTTCTTCGAGAAGCCGCTGCAGCGTGAGCGCGTGCTGCTCGGCTTGCGCAACGCCATCGAGAGCTCGCGACTGCGGAGCGAGAACCGGCTGCTGCGCCACGAGCCCGATGACCTGGTGGGGACCTCGCTGCCGATGCGCCGGCTGCGCGAGACGGTGGAACGCGCCGGCCCGACTCCCGCCACCGTACTGATCACCGGCGAGAGCGGCACCGGCAAGGAGCTGGTGGCGCACGCCCTGCACGATGCCAGCCCGCGCCGCGAGCGCCCCTTCGTGCAGGTCAACTGCGCGGCGATTCCCGAGGAGCTGATCGAGTCCGAGCTGTTCGGCCACGAGAAGGGCAGCTTCACCGGCGCGGTGCGCAAGGCGGTCGGCAAGTTCGTGGCGGCGGACGGCGGGACGATCTTCCTCGACGAGATCGGCGACATGTCGGCCCGCACCCAGGCCAAGGTGCTGCGCGTCCTGCAGAGCGGCGAGGTCGAGCCGGTGGGCACGGAGAAGAGCGTCCAGGTCGACGTGCGGGTCATCGCCGCCACCAACCGCAATCTCGAGGACGAGATCGCGGCCGGCCGCTTCCGCGAGGACCTCTACTTCCGGCTCAACGTGATTCCGGTCCGCACCCCGCCGTTGCGCGAGCGCCTCGACGACGTTCCGGCGCTGGTCGAGTATTTCGTGCGGCGCTACGCGCAAGCCAACAACTACCGGGCGCGCAGCTTCGCCCCCGAGGCGATCGCCTTCCTGCAGGGCCTGCCCTGGAAGGGCAACGTTCGCGAGCTGAAGAACCTCGTCGAGCGGGCCCTGATCCTGACCCGCGGCGATGCGATCTCGCGCCAGGACCTGGTCGAGATCGCGGGCTCCGGCAAGGCGGTCGTCTCCGAGGCGCTGCTGTCGGTCGCCACGCTGCGCGAGTTCCAGGAGCTGTCGGAGAAGCTGTTCCTGACTCACAAGCTCGAGGCCAACGACTGGAACGTGACCCGCACCGCCCAGTCGATCGACACCCCGCGCAGCAATCTCTACAAGAAACTCGAGCAGTACGGCATCCGCCGCGCCGAGGCCGGCTCCGATGATTGACGAGCGCTCCCTGCGTGCCCTGCTGGAAGAGAGCGGCGCGCTGCGCGAGGGGCACTTCCGGCTCTCCTCCGGCCTTCATTCGCCGGCCTACGTGCAATGCGCGTTGCTCCTCCAGGAGCCGGCGCGGGCGCGGCGCCTGGGCGGCGAGCTGGCGCGTCGGCTGGCCGAGCACCGGCCGGAATCGGTGCTCTCACCGGCACTCGGCGGCGTGGTCATCGGTCACGAGGTGGCGGCCGCGCTGGGAGTGCCGTTCCGTTTCACCGAGCGCCAGGAAGGCGCGATGGCCCTGCGCCGCGGATTCGCGCTGCGCGGCGGCGAGCGCGTGGCGGTCGTGGAGGACGTCGTCACCACCGGCAAGTCGACCCGCGAGTGCGCCGCCGT
>JBLMYC010000144.1:0-17713 GCA_050258075.1 Acidobacteriota bacterium | reverse complement strand
CGTTCCCTACCCAGCCGACGACGCCCGACATCACCCCTTCCGCCACGAGCTCGCGCAGGACGCCGCGCAGGGATTCGGAGGAAGCCGCCATCGTCAGCGGTAGTTGTCCGGATTGCCGGTCTGGAAGACGACCACCCGCTCGCCCTCGCGCAGCTTCCCCGCCGCGGCGAGATCTTCGAGCCCCGCCAGCGCCGCGGCGCCCTCGGGGCCGAGGCGCAGGCCCTCGAGCCGCGCGGCGCGCTCGACGATCGCGGGCAGACGCGTCTCCTCGATCGCGAGCGCCGCACCATCCGTCTCGCGCAGGGCGCGCAGGATCAGGAAGTCGGCGATGGCGCGCGGCACCCGCAGGCCCCAGACGTCGGTGCGGGGATCGGCCCACGGCTCGGCGCTCTCCTCGCCGCGCGCGAAAGCGCGGACGATGGGCGCACAGCCGGTCATCTGCACGACCACGAAGCGCGGCCGGCGCGGGCCGATCAAGCCCAGACGCTCGAGCTCGTCGAACGCCTTGTGCATGCCGACGATGCCGGTGCCGCCGCCGGTCGGATAGAGGATCCAGTCCGGAAGCTCCCAGCCGAACTGCTCGGCGATCTCGAGCCCCATCGTCTTCTTGCCCTCGGCGCGGTAGGGCTCCTTCAAGGTCGAGAGGTCGAAGAACCCGCGATCCTCCTCGCGCAGGCGCCTGGCGGCGTCGACCAGCGTGCCCGGCGCGGTCAGCACCTCGGCGCCGTGCTCGCGGCAGCGCTCGATCACCCGCCGCGGCGTGTCCTCCGGCACCGCCACCCGCGCCGGCAGGCCCGCCGCCGCGGCGTAGGCAGCGAGGGCGAGCGCGGCGTTGCCGGCGCTCGGCAGCTCGACTCCCGGAGCGCCGAGCTCGCGCGCCCGGTTGACCGCCAGCGACAGGCCGCGCGCCTTGAACGAGCCGGTCGGATTGCCGCCCTCCTCCTTGACCCAGACCTCGACTCCCGGCGGCGCGATGCGCGCCAGCCGCAAGAGCGGCGTTCCACCCTCGCCGAGATCGACCCGGCGATCGAAATCGGCGAGCGGCAGGAGCTCGCGATAGCGCCACAGCGTCCACGGTCGGCCGGGCAGCGCGGCGCGCAGCGCAGCGCCGCGGGCAGGGTCCAGCTCGTACTCGACCAGCCACGGCGCGCCCGCCGGCGAGAGGAAAGCCGGGCGATCGAGCGGCGCCGTTTCACCGCTTCGCGAGCAGCGCAGGCGGCGCGCCCAAGAGCTCATCGACATGCGCGCATCCTACTGCAGGGCCAGGGAATGCGCGGCGCGCGCGCCGAAAACCGCGTGCTATGATCCGGCGCGGCCCACCGCGCTATGGAGAAGATCGGCAAGTATCAGGTCCTCGAGAAGATCGGCGTGGGCGGCTTCGGGGTCGTGTACAAGGGCTACGACCCCTTCATCAAGCGCTTCGTCGCCATCAAGACCTGCACCTCCGACGAGGAGGAGATCCGCACCCGGTTCTTCCAGGAAGCGGAGATCGCCGGCAATCTCCAGCACCGCAACATCGTCACGGTCTACGACTTCGGCCTCCAGGACGGCGTGCCGTACCTGGTGCAGGAGTACCTGACCGGCGAGGATCTCGACCGCAAGATCAAGCGCCGCGATGGGATCAGCCAGCGCGAGCGGCTGCTGTATCTCGTGCAGGTGGCGCGCGGCCTCGAGTACGCGCACTCCAAGGGCGTCATCCATCGCGACATCAAGCCGGCCAACATCCGCATCCTCGAGGACGGCACGGCGAAGATCATGGACTTCGGGATCGCCAAGCTGGCACAGCGCCAGAGCGGTCTCACCCAGACCGGCATGACGCTCGGTACCGCCGCGTACCTGGCGCCCGAGCAGATCCGCGGCGAGCCGATCGATCCGCGCACCGATATCTTCTCGTTCGGGATCCTGGCCTACGAGCTGCTCTCCTACGAGCGGCCGTTCTCCGGCGAGGTGATCTCGACCGTCCTCTACCAGATCCTCAACACCAAGCCGAAGCCGGTCAGCGCCTTCTGGAGCGATTGTCCGGGAGAGCTGACCGCGATCGTCGAGCGCTGCATGGCGAAGGAGGTCGGCGACCGCTATCCGAACTGCAACGACCTCCTGCACGACCTCGACCAGGCGCTGCGCACGCTGCGCGCCCGCTCGACCACGGGGGAGATCCCGCGCCAGCCTAGCGCCGCGCTGCCGACCGGAGAGCTCGCCGCCGCCCGCACGACCGCCATCCCGGCGGCAGATCCATCCGCTCGTTCGACGACCGCCGAGCTCGATCTCGCCTATCACCTCGACAGTCACCGGCGCACGCCGCGCTCGATCAGCACCCAGGTCTATCGCGAGCGCGAGATCCCGCGCGGCGCATGGGTGGCGGCGATCATCGCCCTGCTGGTGCTGGTCGGCATCGGCTGGCTGTACTGGCAGGGCTCACGGCCGACCGCGATTTCGACCGCGCCGCTCGCGGCCTCCTCGCCCTCTGGTCCCGTCACGCCGCCATCGTCGGCGACGCATCCGACCTCGAGCCCGCGGCCGACCCCCTCATCCACTCCAGCGACCGCGGCACCTGCCCCGCCGGCGGTCCCCTCGCCGGCCGCAACTCCAAGCCCGACACCGAGCCCCACGCCCCCGGAGAAGGGCACGCTGAGCGTCACCGCGGCCTGGAACCCGGACATGACCGTCACCGTCGACGGCGGTCCGGCGCGGCGTCTCGACCGCACCCAGAACGTCCAGGTGAACCCCGGCGAACACCTGCTGATCTTCGAGCTCGTCGAGTCCGACTACTCCGATCGCATGGAAGTTCCGGTCAGCGTCAAACCCGGCAAGACGCAGCGGATCGACGTGCCGATCCCGCGCGCCGGCCGCCTGACCGTGCAGGTCGTGCCGGGCTCGCCGATCGGCCTGGTCACGCTCGACGGCGAGAGCCTCGGACCGGTGCCGATTCGCAACCGCCCGATCAAGCCCGGGCGGCACCGCATCGCGCTCACCGAGATGCAGCCGGCCGACCCGTCGAACCCGCGCACCCAAGCGATCGAGGTCACCGTCAAGTCGGACTTCGCGTCGTTCGTCACCTTTCAGCTCGCCAAGAGCGAGGGACCGCAGGTGATCGAGCAGCCACTGGCCGGCCACTGATCGGAAGCGACGGCATGCGCCCCACTCTGCTCACCGCGCTCGTGCTCCTCGGCCTGGCCGTCTCGACCGTCGCCCGGGCCCAGGATCCCGCGGCAGCGAGCGCCACGCCGGCGGCAAGCCCCAGCCCGTCCGGCGTCGAGGTGAGCGACCTCCCGCCGGAGCCGGCTCCTGCCGCATCGCCCACGCCTTCGCCCTCGCCCTCGCCGTCACCGTCGGTTTCGCCCGCGGCCTCCCCCGCCGCGCCGGCGCCTTCGGCCGAGAGCCAGGCCGAGCTGAAGTACGCGCAAGGCGACCTCGAGGGCGCTGCCCAGCTCTACTCTGCGGCGGCCGACCAGCAGTCGCAGATCGCGGAGAAGGTCCGCCTGCTGGTCGTCGCGGCGTCGATCGAGCACGAGTTGGGCCACGCCGATCATGCCCTCGACGCGATGACCCGCGCCCTCGCTCTGCAGCCCGATTACGTCCTGCCGGCGGGAAGCTTCGCCCCCTCGCTCCAGGACGTCTACTACGAGGGCAGGCGGCGAGCGCTCGAAGCCCGTGCCGCCCAGGCGCACGACAAGGTTGCGAGCGGCCAGGAGAAGACGACCGCCGGCGATTGGACGGGCGCACGAGCCGATTTCGAGGCCGCCCTGGCGCTCGACGCGAGCCTCCCTGAGGCGATCTTCGGCCTCGCCCAGGTGGACTATCACGAGGGACGCAACGAGCCGGCGATCGCCGGCTTCCAGCGCGTCCTGGCGCTGCAGCGCGCCAATCCGGATGCGGTGCCCACCGAGCTGCGCTTCTCGGCCCTCAACAACCTCGGCATCCTGTTCTACCGCCGCGGCTTCTACGAGGACGCCGAGACCGCGCTCGCCGAGGCGGTGACCGTCGATGCGAAGCAGGCCAGTGCCTGGAGCAATCTGGGACTGGCGCGCTACAAGCTGGGCAAGCGCGCCGCGGCCCTGGAGGCGCTCGGTCGCGCCCACCAGCTCGACCCCGCTGACGAGGCGACGACCAGCAACCTGGCGCTGGCCTACATCGACGCCGCCGACTGGACGAGCGCGGTCGCGCTGCTCTCGACCGCCACCAAGACCACGCCCGGGAGCGCCCTGCTGTGGCTCAACCTGGGGGTGGCGCAGAAGGGCATGGGCAATCTCGAGGGAGCGCTGATCTCCCTGGCCCGCGCCGAGGCCCTGGATTCCCGCGACGCCCAGGGGATCGCGCACCGCGCCGCCGCCTACCTGTCGATGGTCCACCTGCAGCAGGGCAAGCTCGCCGAAGCCACCGCCGACGCGCAGCGCCAGCTCGTCTGGCAGCCGGAGGATCCCGACGGCTGGATGAATTTCGGCCAGGCCCAGCTCGCGAGCGGCGACGCTGCTTCGGCTCTCACCAGCTTCCAGAAGGCGCTGGCGCTCGATCCGGCCCGTCCCGAGATCTCCAACAACCTGGGCAGCGCCTTCTACCAGCTCGGCGAATACGCCAAGGCGCGCGACTCCTTCCAGCGGGCGCTCGCCATGCGCCAGGGCTACCGCGCGGCTCAGGACAACCTCAAGCTGGCGAGCCAGCGGCTGGCCGAGCTCGACGAGATCGAGCAGCGCCTCGGCCTGCTGATCGACGCGGCGGCCGGCAAAGCGGACGGCATGCACGTGCGCGGAACCAGGCCGGCGAGCCCCGCGGCGCGGGCCGAGCTCCTCCCCGGCGACGTGATCCTGCAGGTCGAAGGAGAGGGCGTCGCTTCGGCCGGTCTGCTCTGCAGCTTCCTCGATGCGCAACCCCCGCGGCGCAGCCTGGCGTTCCAGGTGCGGCGCGGCCAGAAGGTCTTCAAGGCCAAGCTCCGCCTGCCCTGAGCGGGCGGGCGGCGCCGCCTCAGCCGATTCGCTCCTTCACCGAGTAGCTGTCCGTGCGGTTGAAGTTCTTGAAGGTGATCATCTCGCCGATCAGCCCGGTCGTGAGGACCTGGATGCCGAGCAGCATCAGCAGCACGCCGAGCAGGAGCAGCGGGCGGTTGGAGAGCGCCTCGCCCTGGAACCAGAGGATCGCCAGGTAGAGATCGATCGCAAATCCGCCGGTCAGGAACAGCAACCCGAAAGCCCCGAACAGGTGCAGCGGGCGGCGCGTGTACTTGGTGATGAACAGCACGGTGATCAGGTCGAGCAGGCCCTTGTAGAAGCGGTCCCAGCCGTACTTGCTCTCGCCAAAGCGCCGCGGGTGGTGCTCCACCTCGATCTCGCCGATGCGAAAGCCGCGCCGGCTGGCGAGCACCGGGATGTAGCGATGCAGCTCGCCGTAGATCGCGATCTGCTCGAGGACCTCGCGCCGGTAGGCTTTGAAGCCGCAGTTGAAGTCGTGCAGGTCCACCCGCGCCAGGCGCTTGGTCACCCAGTTGTACAGCCGCGACGGGTAGCGCTTCGACATCGGGTCGCGCCGCCGCCGCTTCCAGCCCGACACCAGATCGAATCCGCCGCTGTCCAGGGCCTCGAGAAAGCGGGGAATCTCCTGCGGATCGTCCTGCAGGTCGCCATCCATGGTGACGATCACGGCGCCCGAGGAGAAATCGAAGCCGGCGCACAACGCCGCCGCCTTGCCGAAGTTGCGCCGCAGGCGCACCAGGCGCACGCGCGGATCCGCCTCGTGCGCCTCGCGGACCCGCGCCGGGGTCCCGTCATTGGAGCCGTCGTCGACGAACACGATCTCGAAGGAGACGCCGCGGGTGTCGAGCACCGCCGCAACGCGCCGCGCCAGCTCGCCGACCGTGTCGGCCTCGTTGAGCACCGGCACGATGACGCTCACCGCGAGCGGCGCGGTCTGCGCTGCCGCGCGGGGCACCTCCAGGAGGGTGGGCTCGATCGCCATCGGCGCTATTGTATCGGCCTTCGGGGGAAGTTCAGTCGCCACGCAGCAAGCGGTGGAACTCGAGCGCCGTCTCCAGGCGCGGCTCGATCCCCAGCTCGTCCTGCAGCAGCCTCTCCATGCGGTCGAACTGGCGACGCACCAGGTCGCGCCGCCCCTGCCGGGCGTACAGGCGCATGACCGCGAGATGCGCGTCCTCCTGGAGCGGCTCCTGCAGGAGCAGGGTGCGCCAGGCGTCGAGCGCGCTGTCCGTCCGCCCGAGCCGCCCGTGGGCCTCGCCCAGCCCGCGCAGCAGGTCCAGGTAGCGGGCCCGCAGCGCCTCGCGGCGCAGGTCGAGCCAGGCGTGGTCCTCGACCCCTTCGAGCAGCGGTCCGCGGTACAGGCGCCAGCCGCGCTCCCAAGCCACGACCGCATCCTCGTCGCGACCGCGCTCGACGGCCTGGGCCCCGGCGGCAAGAGCCGCGACCAGCTCCTCCGCGTCCACCCGCCACGCGAAGGCCGGGGACAGCCGGTACACGCCCGAACGCGCTTCGATCGGGCGCGGCGACGCCGCGGCGACGCCGAGATCGCGGCGCAAGGCGCTCAAGGTGGGATGGAAATTGCGCCGGATGGTCAGCGGATCGGCCTCCGGCCACAGCGCCTCCAGCAGCTCGGAGCGCGGAGCCTGGTGGCCGGGAGAGGTGGCGAGAAAGGCAAGCAGACGCAGGCCGCGGCGCAACCGCAGATGCACCTCGCCGGCCTCGCCGCCGGCGCCCACGGCACGCACCCGTGCCACGCCCAGCAGGTCGAGCTCGAAACCCGTCGGAGCTGCCGGCGGCCGCCCCTCGAACGTCGCCAGGCGCGCCCGCAGCCGCCGGTTCTCCTCCTCCAGCAGGCGCAGGCGCTCGGCGCTCTTCATGGCGCCGCGGCACCCGCGGCGCGCAGACGATCGCGTACCTTCTGCATGTCGTCCCAGGTCGGCCGCTTCAGCGCCGGGTTGCGCAGCAACGCCGCCGGGTGGAACGTCACCATGGTTGGAATGCCCTGCACCGTGTACCACTGGCCGCGCAGCTTGCTGATCGGGGTGTCGGTGCCGAGCAGGGACTGCGCCGCGATGCGCCCCAGCGCCACGATCACCCGCGGCTGCACCATCTCGATCTGGCGATCGAGGAACCCGCGGCAGGCCGCCGCTTCGTCGGCCTCGGGGTCGCGGTTTCCCGGCGGCCGGCACTTCACGATGTTGGCGATGTAGACCTGCTCGCGGCCCAGGTCGATCGCCTGGATGATCTTGGTCAGCAGCTCTCCGGCGCGCCCGACGAAGGGCAGCCCCTGGCGGTCCTCCTCCGCGCCCGGACCCTCACCGATGAACATCAGCTCGGCGTCGGGATCGCCGGACCCGAAGACCACGCGGTTGCGCCCCTGCGCCAGCCGGCAGGCGGTGCAGGCCGCGGCCTCCTCCGCCACCGCAGCCAGGCGCCGGGCGCGTTCGCCGGGCTCGGTCTTCGGCGGCAACGTCACGAGGCTTTCGATGGCCGGCCCGGCGACCGCCGGGCTGGCGGCCGGAGCCTGTGCCGCAGCGCCAGGTGCAGTCGGCGCTTGCGCCGGAGCGGCCGGACCGAGATAGAGGTCCCCGTACCCGAGATCGCGCAGATAGCCCAGCAGATCAGCGAGAGGTGTCGGCAGGCTGCCGCTCACGGCGGGAGAGCGCCTCGGCGAACAGGTCGATGAGGTCGGCGGCCAGGGCCGCTTTCGGACGGCGGCTGAGGAACAGCGGATCGCCGTGCTCGCGATAGACGGTGACCTCGTTGCTGTCGCTGCCGAAGGCGATGTCGGAGCGCGAGACGTCGTTGGCGACCAGGAACTGCACGCGCTTCTGGCGCAGCTTCTCCGCCGCGGTGCGCTCGACGTGGGCCGTCTCGGCCGCGAAGCCGACGCGCACGGCGTGCGGCGCCAGCTCGGCGACGCCGGCCAGGATGTCGGGGTTGAGCTCGAGCTCGAGCGCCGGGCCAAACGCTTCCTTCTTGATCTTGCCCTCTGCCGCACGGCGCGGCCGGAAGTCGGCGACCGCAGCCGCCAGGATCACCAGGTCCGCGGAGGGTGCGGCGCCGTGCACCGCCTCCTCCATCTCGTGCGCCGTCTCGACGTCGATGCGCTCGACGCCCGCCGGGGTCGCGAGCTCGACCGGACCGGCGACCAGGGTGACCCGGGCACCACGCCGAGCGGCCTCGGTGGCGAGCGCGAAGCCCATCTTGCCGCTCGAGCGGTTGGCGAGGAAGCGCACCGCGTCGATCGGCTCGTGGGTGGGGCCGGCGCTGACCACGACCCGCTTGCCGGACAGCGAGGAGTCGGGCTTCAGCGCCTCGAGCGCAGCGACGATCTCCTCCGGCTCCGCCATCCGCCCCCAACCCGTCTCGCCGGAGGCCAGACGCCCATGCCCCGGCCCGACGAACCGCGCGCCGCGCCTGCTCAACGCCGCGACATTGGCCTGCACGGCGGGATGGGTCCACATGGCATGGTGCATGGCCGGCGCCAGCACGATCGGGCCCCGGCAGGCGAGCGCCGTGGTGGTGAGAAAGTCGTCGGCCAGGCCGAGGGCGAGCCGGGCGAGGACGTGGGCAGTCGCCGGGGCGACGCACAGCGCGTCCGCCCACTGCGCGGCGGTGATGTGCGCCTCCTCGCCGTCGTGGCCGGGAGCCAGGTAGTCCTCCTGGAAGACCTCGCGGCCGCTCAGCACCTCGAGGGTCAACGGCGAGACGAACGCCGCTCCCGCCCGGGTCAGCGCGCAGCGCACCTCATGACCGCGCTCGCGCAGGCGGCGCACCAGCTCCGGGGCCTTGCAGGCCGCGATGCCGCCGGTCACCCCGAGCAGGATGCGCACGGGCTAGGACTCCTGCGGCGGCGCCTCGGGCTCCGGCGCCGGCCCGTAACCCCACTGGATCCGGTCCTCGGAGATCTCCTGCATGGCGGTGCGGGTGGGATTGCGATACGGGTGCTCGATCTTCGGGCGGGCGCCGCGCACCATCTGCTCGGCGCGACGGGCGGCCAGCAGGACGAACCGGAACTTGCTGTCGATCTTCTCGGGAAATTCCATGCCCTTCCTCTCCGTGAGCGCCTCAGGATCGCGCATCGGGCAGTCCGCCCTCGGCGGCGCGTCGGAAATCCTCGAGGATCTCCGTGACCCGCGCCTCCATGCGCTCCTTGCGCTGGCGTTTATCCAGGATGATGGCGGCCAGAGCCTCGCTGGCCTGGGCCGCATCGTCGTTGATGATAACATATCGATACTGACCGTAACGCTTGATTTCCCAGAGGGATACAGCCAGCCTCCGGGCGATCTCCTGGGGATCGTCCAGGCCCCGCCGGTGGAGCCGGTCCCGCAGCGCCTGGAACCCGGGCGGCATGATGAAGATGCTGTGCGCCTCGGGGTAGCGGCTGAGCACGCGCTCGGCGCCCTGGACGTCGATGTCCATCAGCACGTCGATACCCCGCTCCAGGCGCGGAAAGACCTCCTCTTTGGAGGTGCCGTAGTACTGGCCGTGGACCTCGGCCCACTCCAGGAAGTGGTCCTCGACGATCATGCGCTGGAAGCGATCGTTCTCGACGAAGTGGTAGTCCTGACCGTCGACTTCGCCGGAGCGCGGCCGCCGGGTCGTGTGGCTGACCGAGAACGCCAGCCCGCCCGAGGTCTCCAGGCGCTGCAGGATGCTCTGGATCAGGGTGGTCTTCCCGGCCCCGGACGGGGCCGAGAGGATGAACAGGTCGCCCCGCGCCATGCCTGGATGTTATCCCACCGCCCCAGGCAAGCCGCCGCCGCGCGCCCAGCGCTCGGCCTCGGCGAAGGCCTCGTCCAGGCGCCGTCCGAGCTCGTCCGCGGCTTCGGCCTCGTTCTCCCGGGTCACCATCCAGGCCGGACCGTACACGACGTGGACGGTCGCCCCGGGCTTCGGAATGAGCATGGCGTCCCAGCTGCGCAGTTGCCAGGACCGACTGGCCGCCCAGGCGGCTGGCACTACCGGCCAACCCGTGGAGCGCGCCGCCAGAACGACACCCGGCTGGACCACGCCGCGCGGACCGCGCGGGCCATCCGGTGTGAAGGCGATGTCGTAGCCCTGCCGCGCCTGCTGGAGCAGCGCCCGCAGTCCCATCGCGCCGCCGCGGGAGCTCGAGCCGCGGGCGGTTGCGATGCCCAGCCAGCCAACCGCCCGCGAGATCAGCTCGCCATCCCGACTGCGGCTCACCAGGACCGAGATCCGCCGACCGCGGTACGCGAAGGGCATGAACAGCAGGTGGCGGTGCCAAAAGGCCAGGAGGAAGCGCCGATCTCCGCGCTCCAGCGCGCGGACCTCCTCGTCGCCATGGAAGCGCAGACGGACCGTCGTGCGCAGGCCGCGGATCAACCCGGCGGCTAGAAACGCCGCCAGGCGCACCTTCCATGGGGCGCCGGCGCTGGGAGTCTCCTCGTCCCCGGCCACGGCGCTCACTCGACGTTCTGCACCTGCTCGCGGAGCTGCTCGCAGGTCGACTTCGCGTCGAGCAGACGGCGCAGCATCCGCGGGTCGCGGAACTTGGAGCCCAGGGTGTTGAGCTCGCGGAAGATCTCCTGGACCAGGAAGTCGAGCCGCTTGCCGATCGCGCCCGACTCCGCGGCCACCTCGCGGAAGTGGGCGAAGTGCGCCGCCAGGCGATCCAGCTCCTCGCGCACGTCGCTGCGGTCGGCGAGCAGCGCCGCCTCCTGCGCCAGACGCGCCTCGTCGAGAGACTGTCCGGCGACGAGCTCATGGAGGCGCCGGCGCAGATTGTCGAGGATCTCCGTCACCGCCTGCGCCCGGCAGTCCTCGAGCTCGGAGCGGATCTTCTCCAGGGTCGCCAGGCGGTCGAGCACGATCTCGCGCAGCCTGGATCCCTCGCGCTCGCGAGCCTCCGCGAACTGAGCCATGGCGCGATCGACGACCTGCAGCAGCAGGGCGCCGTCGTCCTCCTGCCAGCTCTCGGCGGGCGCCGAGACCTGCAGCACGCCGGGCAGGCGCAGCAGGTCGCCGGCGGTCGGTCCGGCCGTCACCTGACCGTGTCGCTCGAGATCGCGAAAGGCGCTCAGGATCTCCTCCGCCAGAACGCGGTCGAGCTCGACCTTCGGCGCCTCGCGGAGCAGCAGCGTCACGTCGACCTGGTGCTCGACCCGCCCGCGCTCCGCGTCGCGGGCGATGCGCTCGCGCAGCTCCGCCTCGAGGGCGCGCCGCGCTTCCGGCAGGCGCAGCGCGACGTCGAGAAAGCGGTGGTTGACGCCGCGCACGCTCGCCTTGACGCTCCAGCGCGGACTGCCACCTTCGGCGGCACCGTAGCCGGTCATGCTACGCATTCCTGCCTCCCCTCGCGAAGCTCCGGGCGGCGGCCTCGGTCGCGTTCAGTCTGTCCTTCAGTGCCGCCGCCGCGGCGGCGAGATCGGTCCCCGGCGGCAGCGTCAGCGCCTCGCCGAACACCACGTGCACGGCAGCGCCCGGAAACGGCACGATGGCCCGGTCCCAGCCCGGCGCCCGCCAGGCGTGGCGGGCGGCAAGAGCGACCGGCACGATCGGAAAGCCGAGCAGCGAGGCCGCCACGACCACCCCGGCCTTCACCTCGCCGGCCGGGCCACGCGGCCCGTCCGGTGCCAGGGCGAGGTCGCTGCCCGCCTTGCCGCGCCGCACGAGGTCGTGCAGACCGGCGACCCCGCCGCGCGAGTTCGAGCCGCGGGTGGCGCCAAACCCGAACCGTGCGAGAACGCGCGTCGCCAGCTCTCCCGCATCGCTCTGGCTGGCCATGGTGGCGATGCGCGCCCCACGGTACACGAAAGGAACCATCAGCAGGTGACGATGCCAGAACGCCAGCACGAACCGCCGGCCGGCGGACTCCCAGGCCCGGACTGTCTCATCGCCATGGAAGCGCAGCCGGACACTGCCGCCGATCGCCCGCACGATCCCATAGCCCAGGAGCCCGGCCAGCCACCAGTGGACGCCGCGCTTCTCGCGCGGCTTGCGCATCAGGCGGCCGAGCGACGGCCCGGAACGGGAGGCGGGAGCCGGCTCGGCCAGGACCGGCGTGGCCTCGGTCCTCAAGGTTCCTCCGGCGCTGCCTCGACGTCCCGGAACTGCAGGTCGTACAGGCGCCGATACAGGCCGTCGGCGGCCAGCAGCTGCTGGTGGGTGCCCTGCTCAACGATGCGCCCCTCGTCCATCACCAGAATGCGATCGGCGCGCACCACGGTCGCCAGGCGATGCGCGATCACCAGCGTCGTGCGGCCCTGCATCAGGTTGTGCAGCGCCTTCTGCACCAGGGACTCCGACTCGGCGTCGAGCTGCGAGGTGGCCTCGTCGAGGATCAGGATCGGCGCGTCCTTGAGGATGGCGCGAGCGATCGCCAGGCGCTGGCGCTGGCCGCCCGACAGGCGCAGGCCGGCCTCGCCGAGCATGGTGTCGTAGCCATCCGGCATCTCCTGGATGAAGTTGTCGGCGTACGCCGCGGCCGCCGCCTCCCGCACCCGCTCGATCGGCAGATCGGCGCGCCCGTACGCGATGTTGTTGCGCACCGTGTCGTCGAACAGCATGGTCTCCTGGGTCACCAGGCCGATCAGGGCGCGCAGATCGCGCAGCCGCACCTCGCGGATGTCGACGCCGTCGATCGTGATCCGCCCGGCGCTGGGATCGAAGAAGCGCGGCAGGAGGTTCACCACCGTCGACTTGCCGGCCCCCGACGGCCCGACCAGGGCGAGCAGCTCGCCGCGCCGCAGCTCGAGGTCGAGGCCGCGCACCACCGGCTCGCGCTCGTAAGCGAAGGTGACGTCCTCGTAGCGCACCCGCTCGTGGAAGGCGGCGAGCGGCCGCGCGTCGGGGCGCTCCGCGATCTCCGGCACCAGGCCCATGAGGCCCATCACCCGCTGGCTGGAGGCCAGCGACTGCTGCAGCACCAGGTTGACTTTGTTCAGGCGTCGCATCGGGTTGTACATCATCCCGACGATGGCCAGGAACGAGAACACGCTGGCGGCCGAGATCTTGCCGTCGCGGATGCTCTCGCCGGCATAGATCATCAGCGCCGAGGCTCCCGCCACTCCCAGCACCTCGACCACCGGCCCCGACAGCGCGGACAGGAACTGCGCCCAGAGATTCACCCGCAGATGCCGCCCGGTTGCGACCCGGAAGCGCTCGCCTTCGAACTGCTCCATCCCGAACGACTTCACCACCCGGTGGCCGCGCGCCGCCTCGGCAACCAGGGCCGAGAGGTCGGCCAGGCGCTCCTGGCTGCGGTGCCCCGAGCGCCGCATGCCCTGGCCGAAGCGAATGATCGGCAGCGCCAGGACCGGCGCCGCGATCAGGAACAGCAGGGCGAGGCGGTAGTTCGATGCGAACAGCATCACGACCAGCGCGATCAGCGTCATCCCCTGCTGCACCAGGTCGAGCAGGCCGGTCGACACGGCGTTCTGCATCTGGGTGACGTCGTTGATCACCCGGCTCACGAGCTCGCCCGAGGAGTGCTGGGAGTGGAAGCGGCTGGACTGCGCGACGATGCGATCGAACAGATCGTTGCGGATGTCGGTCGTCGCCCCGAGACCGATGCGCTGAAACGCGTACGTGCCGAGGAAGTCGAACAGACCGCGCAGCGCGAATACCGCCAGGAAGACCAGCGGCAGGAAGACGGCGACGTTGGTGCGGTCGATTCCGAAGCGGGTCACCAGCCAGTGATAGCCCTCGTCGATCAGCACCTTGGGGTTCAGATGGATCCCGGCCGACTTGGCTCCCGCCGCGAGCGCCGCGACCGCCTTGCCGGTGCCGCCGGCGGTGCTGCCGACCCTCAGCACGTCGGTGAACAGCGGCTCGAAAAGGCCGGTCAGGGCGGTGGTGCAGGCCGCGAACAGGGCCACCGCCACGAAGGCTCCGACGCACCAGATGCCGTAGCGCCGGAAGTAGCGCCACAGGAAGCCGATCTGGTTCACGCCGCCTCCCCCTGGCGCAGCAGCGCCGCGACCTCGGCCGCCGCGCGCGCGCTCGCTCCCGGCGCGCCGAGCCGCGGGCGCAGCTCGGCGAGGTCGCGACGCATGGCGGCGATCGCTGCCGGATCGCCGAGCAGCGCCGCGGCGCGCCGCGCCACCTCCGCCGGCGCCGCGTCACGCTGCAGCAGCTCCGGCACGGCGCCGCGCCCGAGCACCAGGTTGACCAGGCTGACGTGCGGCAGCCGCACCAGCAGGCGTCCCATCGCGTAGGTCATCGCTCCCAGGCGATAGAGGACCATCAGCGGCGTGCCCAGCAGACCGACCTCGAGGGTGGCGGTGCCCGAGGCGCACAGCGCCAGATGGCTGTCGGCGATCGCCGCGAAGCGGTCGCGGCGGACCACGGTGAGCGGCACACCCGCCGCCTCGACCGCGCCGCTGAAGCGCTCGTTGGCGAGCGTACCGGCCTGGATCAGGCGCGCCTCGATCGGCAGGCGCTCGCCGAGCATCCGCACGCTGCTCAGCAGCACCGGCAGCAGCGCTCGCACCTCGCTCTCGCGCGACCCCGGCAGGAGCGCGATCCTGAACGGCCCCTGCGCCGCATCCGGCCGCGACCACGCCTGCGGCAGGAGCGGCACCTCGTCGACCAGCGGGTGGCCGACGTGAACGACGTCGACCGCGTGCTGGCGGTAGAAGTCGACCTCGAACGGGAACAGCACCAGCATGCGGTCCACGGAGCGCTCGATCTGGCGCACGCGTCCGCGCCGCCAGGCCCAGATCTGCGGGCTGATGTAGTACACGACCCGCACGCCGCGGCGGCGCAGCTCCGGCGCCAAGCGCAGGTTGAACTCCGGGAAGTCGACGAGGACCGCGGTCGAGGGACGCCGGCGGTCGACCTCGGCGAGGATCTGGCGGAAGATCTGGCGCGCCCGCGGCAGCACCTCGAGCACCGCCCGCAATCCGACCGCCGAGATCTCCCGCGCTCTGGCCAGGCACTCGAGGCCGGTTGCGGCGAGCTCGTCACCGCCCAGCCCGAAGGCTCGCACCTCCGGCGCCAGCCGCTGCAACTCCCCGAGCAGGCGCGCGCCGTGCAGATCCCCCGAGGCTTCGCCGGCGACCATCAGGAGATCGCGCCCGCTCATGGCTCAGGGGAAGGGCGCGGGCGGCCCGGAGGGGAACGGGAACATCAGCCAGGCGATCAGCAGACCGCCGCCGACCAGCCCGAGCATGAGCTGCAGGAAGAGCTTCAGGCGCTCGCGTGCCGTCTGCCGCCAGAGAAAGGCGAAGAACACGCTGATCAGCAGCGCGTACACGACCATCAGGACGAAGTGGCTCACGCGCTCACTCCTTGCGTCCGACCGCGATGTCCCACGCGTCGATCACCAGCAGCAGGTTCATCAGACCGGCGGTGAGCAGGAACGCCGAGCCGTACTCGTAGGTCCGCGCCAGCAGGTCGCCCTGGTAGTCGGCGACGAAGCGCAGCACGAAATAACCGAGCCCCAGGCCCATCGAGGCCAGCGTCGCCGGGATCGACAGCGGCTCGGTGCGCACCACCCGCCAGAGATTGCCGTGCAGCGCGCAACCGATCGCCGCGGCCGCGAAGACGACCAGGAAGAAGACCACCGCGCTGGCGCGCCGCTTCAGGTAGAAGTGTCCGGCTCCGGGGATCAGCCAGGCCAGCGCCGCCGCGAGCTGCGGATTCGCCACCGGCGGACGCTGCTCATCCATTTCGCTCAAGCCCTTTCCTCCAGAAACAGCGCCCGCAAGCGGCTGCGCGTCGCCCGCAAGTCGTCGGGGACGACCCGGACGCTGCCCACCACGCTCATGAAGTTGGTGTCCCCGTCCCAGCGCGGCACGACGTGAAAGTGATAGTGGCCCGGCACGCCGGCGCCGCCGGCGCGGCCGAGATTCATCCCCAGGTTGAAGCCCTGCGGCGAGAACGCGCGCTGCAAGACGCGCTGCGCCTCGAGCACCAGCGGCCAGAGCTCAGCCCGCGCCGCCTCGCTCACCTGCTCGGGAGACGCCCGGTGCTCGAGCGGCGCCACCATCAGGTGGCCGTTCGTGTAAGGGTGAAGGTTGAGCATCACCAGGTGGTGCCTGGCGACGCGCACCACCAAGCCGTCCTCGCGCTCCGGCTCGCGGGCCGCGGCGCAGAAGAAGCAGCTCTCCGAGCTATCGACGACCGCTCCCTGCGTGATGTACGCGTACCTCCAAGGCGTGAAGAGGGTCTCCATTCCGTCCCGATCGGGCTAGCTGTTCAGCAGCTCCTTCAGCTCCTTGCCCGGCTTGAAGTACGGAATGCGCTTGGGCGGCACGTCGACCCGGTCGCCGGTCTTCGGATTGCGCCCCACCCGCGAGCCGCGCTTGCGGATGCGGAAGCTGCCGAAGCCGCGCAGCTCGATCTTCTCGCCGGTCTTCAGCGAGTCCACGATGCTCTCGAAAACCGTGTTGACGATGATCTCGGCGTGCTTCTTGGTGAGCTGGGTCGTGCGTGCGACCTCCTCGACCAGCTCGGCCTTGGTCATCCCGTCCTTGTCATCGATCACCGCGATCCCTCCTCGCGCGGAGCGGCCGCAGCGCGGCCGCTCCGCCATCGCAGCCGCAAGAGACTACTCGGACTTCTCTTCCTCCACGACCGGACTGGCCGCCGCCTCGAGCTCGGCGACTTCCTCGGCGGTCGGCTGGGCGATGCCGCGCAGCGAGAGGCCGACCTTCTTCTCGTCGTCCTCGATGCGCAGGATGCGCGCCCGCACCCACTCACCGACCTGGTAGTGATCGGCGAGCTTGCCGCCCGGGCTCTCGATCTCGCTGACGTGGGCCAGCCCCTCGAGCCCGGCGTAAATGTCGATGAACAGCCCGAAGTCGGTCACGTTCACGACCTTACCGGTCACCACGTCGCCGACCTTGTGCGAAGCGACGAAGTCATCCCATTCGTTGGGCAGGAACTCCTTGATCGACAGCGACACGCGCTGATTGTCGGGGTCGATGTTGGTGATCCGCGCCCGCACCGTCTCGCCCTTCTTCAGCACCTCGGAAGGGTGCTTGACGCGCTTCGTCCACGACATGTCGGAGACGTGGATCAGGCCATCAATCTCCTCGGTGATCTCGACGAAGGCGCCGAACTCGGTCAGGTTGCGGACCTTGCCCTCGACGATCGTGCCCACCGGGTGGGAGTCGCGCAGCTCCTCCCACGGATTGCGCTCGGTCTGGCGCAGCGACAGGCTGATGCGGCGCTGCTGCATGTCGAGCTCGGAGACGATCGCTTCGACCTCGTCACCGACGTTGAGGATCTTGGAGGGGTTGACGACCTTCTTGGTCCACGACATCTCGCTGACGTGGATCAGGCCCTCGACGCCGGGCTCGAGCTCGACGAAGGCGCCGTAGTCGACCAGGCTGACCACCTTGCCGTGCACCCGCGAGCCGACCGGATACTTCTTGTCGACCAGCACCCAGGGGTCCTCGCTGCGCTGCTTGTAGCCCAGCGACACGCGCTCGGTCTCGGGATCGAACTTCAGCACCGCGACCTCGACCTCGTCGCCGACCGAGAAGTGCTCGCTCGGATGGTTGACGCGGCCCCAGGAAATGTCGGTGATGTGCAGCAGGCCGTCGATGCCGCCGAGGTCGATGAACACCCCGTAGTCGGTGATGTTCTTCACCACGCCGGGCAGCACCACGCCCTCGCGCAGCTTGCCGAGCGTGTCGGCCTTCTTCTTCTCGTATTCCTTCTCGAGCACCGCCTTGCGCGACAGCACGATGTTGTTGCGCCGCCGGTCGAGGCTGATCACCTTGAACTCGAGCTCCTTGCCCTTCAGCGCCTCGAGGTTCTTCACCGGCTTG
>JBLMYC010000143.1:0-9489 GCA_050258075.1 Acidobacteriota bacterium | reverse complement strand
GGCGTGCTCGAAGAGCGCCTCGGCGGAGATCAGGATTCCGGGCGCGATGATCCCGCCCGCGTACTCGCCGGCCGCGTTGACGATGTCGAACGTGGTCGCGGTGCCGAAGTCGACCACCACGACCGGGGCGCCGTAGAGCTCGCGCGCCGCCACCGCGTTGACGATGCGGTCGGCGCCGACCTCGGCCGGATTGTCGTAGCGGATCGGCATGCCGGTCCGCACGCCGGGCTCGACGAACAGCGGATCGCAGCCGAAGAAGCGCTGCGCCAGCCGCTCGAGGGTCGGATGGAGCGGCGGAACGACCGAGGAGACGACCACGGCCTCGGCCTGACGCGGATCGAGGGTGTGCTGCTGGAACAGCGGCAGGAGCAGCGCTCCGTACTCGTCCGCGGTGCGTTCGTTGTCGGTCGAGAAGCGGAACGATTCGAGCGCCTCGTCGCCGCGATAGACGCCGAACACCGTGTTGGTGTTACCGGCATCGACCAGCACGAGCAGCCGGGGCTTGGTGTTCTCCTTGCGACTCACTTCTCCACCACCTCCGCGGCCGAGATCAGCCGCTCGCCGCCGGTGCCGCGCAGACGCAGCCGGCCGCCGCTCTCGAAGCCGGCGAAGATCCCCTCCACCAGCTCGTCGCCGAGCTTGAACACCAGGGTGTCCCCGGGGTGGTGCACCGAGAACGCGGTGTAGCGCGCCAGGACCTCCGCCTCGTCGGCCGCCACGCAGGCCTCGACGACCGCAGCCGCCAGCTGGCTGGCGATCTCGGGCATGGGCGGCGCCTCGTCGCTCTCCAGCGCGATCGAGGTCGAAAAAGCGGTGGGAAGCTGCTCGGCCCGGTGGCCGTAGTTGACGCCGAAGCCGACCAGAGCCAGCGCCGGCCCACCACCGCGCACACTGCCCTCGATCAACACCCCGCCGAGCTTGCGGCCTTCGATCTGCAGGTCATTCGGCCACTTGATGCGCACCCGGCGTCGCAGTCGCTTCTGCAGCACGCTCGCCAGAGCTGCGGGCACGGCGAGCGGCAGCAGGGACAGGCGTGCCACCGGGACCTGCACGAGGACGGTCGCATAGATCCCCAGCCCAGCCGGACTGTCCCAGGTCCTCCCCAGACGGCCGCGGCCGGAGGTCTGCTCCAGCGCCACCAGCAGCGAGCGCGGCAGCTCGCTCTCGTCGGCCGCGAACTCGCTCGCGATGCGCCGGGCCAGGAGGTTGGTCGAATCGGTGCGCTGAACGACGACGACATTCTCCAGCCCGCCGCCGGCACCGGCGCAGAGAACCGAGGTGTAGTCGCGGACGTCCATGGCCACACCCTAGCCCGCGAGCCCGGCGCGAAGCTCGCTCTGGCGCTCGCGCAGCTCGGCTAGCCGGCGGCGGCTGCCCTCGACCACGTGGGCGGGGGCGCGGGCCAGGAATCCCTCGTCGCCCAGACGCGCGCTGGCGCGCTCGATCTCGGCGGCCACCTTGTCGAGCTCGCTCTCCAGACGGCGGCGCTCCGCTGCGCCGATCTCAGCCCGCGGGGCAACCAAGCCGATCGCGATGCCGCCCACCGCGTCACGGGTGGCGCCGGACGGCGGCGGCGCGAAACGAACCTCGCGCAAGCGGCAGAGGAAACGGATGAGCTCGCTCTGCTCGGCGAGGAAGGCGCGCAGCGCGGCGTCCTCGACCTCCAGGAAGAGATCCGCCTCGACCTTGGCCGCGATCTTCAGATCCGTGCGCAGAGCGCGAACGCGCACGATGAGGTCCTGGAGGGTGCCGATCTGCGCCTCGACCGCGGCGTCCTCCCAGGCCGGCTCGCGGCCGGGATAGGGCGCCAGACAGATGGTCTCGGGGTGAATCGCCTCGTGGCCGGGCAGGCGCTGCCAGAGATCCTCGGTGAGGAAGGGCATGACCGGGTGCAGGAGGCGCAGGCTGCGGTCGAGCACGGTCAGCAGCACCTCGGCGACCCGCGGGCGCGGTGCCGCGCCGGCGAGCGCCGGCTTGGCGAGCTCGATCGCCCAATCGCACAGCTCGCCCCAGAAGAAGTGATACAGGCGGTGACAGGCTTCGTCGAAGCGGAAGGCTTCGAACTTCTCGTTCACCTCCGCCGCGGTCCGCGACAGGCGGGAGAGGATCCAGCGCTCGGGCGCCGCCAGCGCGACAGGATCGAGCGTCACCTGAATGCGGGCCCCGGCGAGCCGCGGCTCGCCATCCTGACCGCCGACCAGCAGGAAGCGGGTGGCGTTCCAGATCTTGTTGCCGAACGCCCGGTAACCGGCCATCCGCTCGGGATCGAGCGGAATGTCCCGGCCGGGCGCGTCGAGCGCCGCCAGGGTGAAGCGCAGGGCGTCGGCGCCGTGCTCCTCGATCAGCGACTCGGGATCGACGACGTTGCCCTTGGTCTTCGACATCTTCTGGCCTTCGGCGTCGCGCACCAGCCCGGTGAGATGGACGACCGCGAACGGCACCTTGCCGGTGAAGTGCAGGCCGCTCATCACCATGCGCGCCACCCAGAAGAACAGGATGTCGAAGCCGGTGACCAGCACGCTGGTCGGGTAGAAGGTGCGCAGGTCGGCGGTGTCGTCCGGCCAGCCCAGGGTCGAGAACGGCCACAGCGCCGAGGAGAACCAGGTGTCGAGCACGTCGGGATCCTGCTCGAGCCGGTCGCTGCCGGCGAGCGCGACCGCCTCCTCCCGCGAGTGCGCGACGAAGCAGCGTCCAGCCTCGTCGTACCAGGCCGGAATCTGATGGCCCCACCAGAGCTGGCGCGAGATGCACCACGGCTTGATGTTCGCCAGCCAGTGCTCCCAGGTCTTGCCCCAGCTCTCCGGCACCAGGCGCAGATCGCCCGAGCCGAGCGCCGCGAGCGCCTTCTCCGCCATGCTCGAAACGTCGCAGAACCACTGCGTCGAGACCAGCGGCTCGATCGGCTCGCCGCTCCTCTGGCTGTGGCCGACGTTGTGGGCGTACGGCTCCACCTTGACCAGCAGTCCTTCGGCCTGCAGCCGCTCGACCACCTTCTGACGGGCCGCGAAGCGATCGAGGCCGGCGAACTCCGGACCGGCGGCCTCGGTCATCCGGCCCTCGCGGTCGATGACCTGGATGCCCGGCAGCCCGTGCCGGCGCGCCAGCTCGAAGTCGGCGGGGTCATGGAAGGGCGTGATCTTCACCAGACCAGTGCCGAACTCGCGCTCGACTTTGGCGTCGGCGACGAAGGGCAGGCGCCGCCCGAGGAGGGGCAGGATCGCCTCCTTGCCGTGCAGGTGGCGGTAGCGCTCGTCCTCGGGATGCAGCGCGATGGCGGTGTCGCCGAGCATCGTCTCCGGGCGGGTCGTGGCGACGACCACCTGCCCGGAGCCGTCGGCCAGCGGATAGGCGACGTGGTAGAGCTTGCCCTGGACCGGCTTCATCTCGACCTCGAGGTCGGAGATCGCGGTCTGCAGCGCCGGCGACCAGTTCACGATGTATTCGCCGCGCGTGATCAGGCCTTCGCGGTACAGGCGGACGAAGGCCTCGCGGACCGCGCGCGACAGGCCGTCGTCGAGCGTGAAGCGCTCGCGAGTCCAGTCGCAGCTCGCTCCCATCAGATCGAGCTGGCGCCGGATGTTGCCGTGGTACTTCTCCTTCCACTCCCACATCCGCTCCAGGAAGCGGGCGCGGCCGAGCTCCTGGCGGCTGGTTCCCTCCTCGCGCAGCAGGCGCTCGACCATGAGCTGCGTGGCGATGCCGGCGTGATCGGTCCCGGGCAGCCACAGCGCGTTGCACCCCTGCATGCGGCGCCAGCGGGTCAGCAGGTCCTGCAGGGTCGACTGCAGGGCGTGGCCCATGTGCAGCTTGCCGGTGACGTTGGGCGGCGGGATCATGATGCAGTACGCCGGCTTCGGCGAGCCGGCGTCGCACACGAAGTAGCCGCGCTCCGCCCAGCGCCGTTGCCAGACCGGCTCGTAGCTCTTCGGATCGAACCGCTTGTCCATCGTCACCCTGACCTGTTCTCCTGGCGCAGCTTATCGCCGAGCCGCGGATCGGCGGAAATCCATCTGCCGGGCGTCGCCCATGGCGCCCCGGCGGACTGCACGCTCACGGCTTGGGAAAAGATGCGCCGGCTCGGCGCCCTACTCGACCTGGCCCTCGAGCTCGCGCAGGCGATCCTTGATGATCAGCTCGGCGAGATCGGGCACCACTTCCCAGGAGACCTCGCGGACCACCTTCTCGCTGAGGATCTCCACCACCCGCCGGGCGATGCGATCGACGTCGGCGTCCGCGAGGCGCATTTCGACCGGCAGCTCCGTCGACGCAGCGGCCGCTGGCGGCGCAGGGGCTCCTGGTGTCGTCGCTTCGAGGTCGGAGGGCTGCTCTGGGCGGGGGCCAGGGATCGCCGCCGGAAACGGCACCGGAGCCGCCAGCGCCTCCCGCTGGACCGCGGGCTCGGGCGTGGCCGCAGGCTCGGCCTCGGCCGGCTTCGCCTCGAGGAGCTCACGCACCTGGCGCACCAGCTCCTGCGAGTCGAACGGCTTCTTCAGGAAGCCGTCGGCGCCACAGGCGGCGAACTCGTCCTTGTCGAACGGCTCGAAGGTCCCCACCAGCAGCAGCACCGGCATCCCGGGACGGCGCCTCTTCGCCTGACGGCAGACCTCGTAGCCGGTCGCGCCGGGCATGTGCACGTCGGCGATCAGGACGTCGGGAGCGACCTCGGCGAGCTTCGCCAGGGCATCGGTCCCGCTGCCGACCGACACCACATCGACACCCTCGTCCATGAACGTGAGCTCGACCACTTTCTGGATGGTCACGCTGTCGTCGGCGAGCAGGATCTTCTGGCTCATCCCAGTCCCTCTCTAGGCGGTCACCGCCGCCGGCAGCCGCCGGCGCAGATAGTCGACGATGTCCTGCGTGGACGTGCCGGGGAGGAAGACCTCCTCGACACCGATGCCCTTGAGACCCGGGATGTCGCGTTCCGGGATGATGCCGCCGGCGAAGACCAGCACGTCGCCGGCGCCCTGGTCCCTGAGCAGCCGGGTCACCTCCGGCAACAGGCTGTTGTGCGCCCCGGACAGAATCGACAGGCCGACCGCGTCGACGTCCTCCTGCACCGCCGCCGCCGCGATCTGCTCGGGGGTTTGCCGCAGGCCGGTGTAGATCACCTCGAAGCCGGCGTCGCGCAGGGCTCGCGCCACCACCTTGGCGCCGCGGTCGTGGCCGTCCAGCCCGGGCTTGGCGATCAGGATGCGAAGCTTGCGCTCGCCCATAACCTATTCAGCATAGCAAAGTTCCGGGTTTCTTCCGCCGCCTCACGGACGCCTGCGGGCCAGGAAGAAGGTGTCGAGGTCGGTTGCCGGAGGCGTGTAGCCGAGCTGGCGCAGGAGGGTGGTCACCTGCCCGCGGTGGTAGGTCCCATGGTTCACCAAGTGCGCCAGAGCCTGCCAGAGCGGCAGGGCGGCTGCACCGCCCTCCTCACCGGGCACGGCGATCTCCGCCGCGAGCTGCTCCTCGGTGAGCGACGCCATGAAGTACTCGAGTTCGGGCGAGAACTCCTGGAAGCCCGCCAGGAGCGACGGCAGATCGGCGTACTGCCCGAGCTCAGGCTCGGGATCGAGCGGCATGCCGAGGAATCGCGCCAGCCACTTCCGCTCGGCGACCAGGATGTGCGCCATGGTGGCGAGCAGGGAGCCGAAGCTCGCCCCGGTCTCGCGCTCGAGATCAGCGGCCGCCACCTGCTCGAGGGCGCGAAGCTGCACGGCGTCGGCCCACAGCGTGTAGGCGAGCAACGAGCGGCTGGCGCTCAGCAGCGAGTTCATTCCCGGCCACTCCGCTCAGAAGACGGCGGGCTCTTCGTAGGTGCCGAAGACCTCGCGCAGCGCGTCGCTGATCTCGCCCACGGTGCAGTACGCCTTCACGCAATCGAGGATCAGCGGCATGGTGTTCGCGGTGCCGGCGGCGCCGCGCCGCAGTCCGTCGAGCGTTCGCAGGGCGGCTCCGGCGTCGCGCTTCCCCTTCACGCGATCGAGCGTCGCGACCTGCTCGGCGCCCAGGCTCTCGGGAATGTAAAGGGTGTCGACCGGCGGCTCGTTCTCGAGCTGGAAGGCGTTCACCCCGACGATCAGCTTCTCCCGCTTCTCCACCGCGCGCTGGTAGGCGTAGGCCGCTTCCATGATCTCGCGTTGCGGGAAGCCGGCCTCGATCGCCTCCACCATGCCGCCGAGCTCGTCGATGCGACGGAAGTAGTCGAACGCGCCATCCACCATGCGGCGGGTCATCTCCTCGACGAAGTAGCTGCCGCCCAGCGGATCGATGGTGTTGATGACCCCCGACTCGTGGGCCAGGATCTGCTGGGTGCGCAGCGCGATGCGCGCGGTCTCCTCGGTCGGCAGGGCGAGGGTCTCGTCGAGCGCGTTGGTGTGCAAAGACTGGGTGCCGCCCAGCACCGCGGCCAGCGCCTGCACGGTCGTCCGCACCACGTTGTTCACCGGCTGCTGCGCGGTCAGCGAGCAGCCCGCCGTCTGGGTGTGGAAGCGCAGCATCCACGAGCGCTCGTTCTTGGCGCCGTAGCGCTCGCGCATCACCGTCGCCCAGATCTTGCGCGCCGCACGGAACTTCGCGATCTCCTCGAAGAAGTCGTTGTGGCTGTTGAAGAAGAAGGACAGCCGGGGCGCGAAGACGTCGATGTCGAGCCCGGCGCGCACCCCGTACTCGACGTATTCCATGCCGTCGCGAAGGGTGAAGGCAAGCTCCTGGAGCGCCGTCGAGCCGGCCTCGCGGATGTGGTAGCCGGAGATCGAGATCGTGTTCCAGCGCGGTACCTCGCGCGCCGCGAACGCGAACTGATCGGTGATCAGCCGCATCGACGGCCGGGGCGGGAAGATGTACTCCTTCTGCGCGATGTACTCCTTGAGGATGTCGTTCTGCAGCGTCCCGGAGACGTCTTTGCGGACGTCGACGCCCTGCTTCTCGGCCACCGCCAGGTACATCGCGAACAGGATCGGCGCGGTCGAGTTGATGGTCATCGAGGTCGAGACCTGGCCGAGCGGGATGCCGTCGAACAGAGTCTCCATGTCCGCCAGCGAGTCGATCGCGACGCCGCACTTGCCGACCTCGCCCTTGGCCATCGCGTGGTCGGAGTCGTAGCCGTACAGGGTCGGCAGGTCGAAGGCGACCGACAGGCCGGTCTGACCGTGCTCGAGCAGGTACTTGAAGCGCTGGTTGGTGTCGGCGGCAGTGCCGAAGCCGGCGAACTGCCGCATCGTCCACACCTTGCCGCGATAGCCGGTGGGATGGATGCCGCGGGTGTACGGAAACTCGCCGGGGACGCCGACCTCGCCGACTGGATCGATGTCGGCGACCTGGTCCGGCGTGACCAGCAGTGGCACTTCCATGCCGGAGACGGTCGTGAAGTCGCGCTTCCAGTGCGGCTGCTTCGCTTCTGCGCGATGCGCCGCGGCCTCCCAGCGCTGGCGCCCGGACTCGACCGCGCGCTCCACCTCGTCGCGCAGCATCGAGCCCCGGGTGGAGCCGGGGTTCTCGGCGGGCTGCGGCTTGTCCTTGACGGCCATCGGTGTGACCCTCCCCGGCCGCGATTATACGGTCAAGCGCCGCCCGGCCGGGCGCGCCGGCGCCGCGGGGAGCCTCAGGCCAGCAGGTGGCGGGCGATGACCAGCCGCTGCATCTCGCTGGTCCCCTCGTAGATCGTCGTCACCCGCACGTCGCGGTACAGGCGGGCGATCTCGTAGTCCTCGCAGAAGCCGTTGCCGCCGTGCACCTGGAGCGCGTCGTAGCAGGCGCGGTTGGCGGCCTCGGCGGCGTAGAGCTTGGCCTGCGCCGCCAGCCGCCCGGCGTCGGAGCGTTGCTCCGCCAGGGCCGCGGCGTGGGTCAGGACGCGCGCCGCCGCAAGCTCGGTTGCGACGCGGGCGAGCATGAACTGGATCGCCTGGTGCTCGCCGATCGGCACCCCGAACTGCACCCGCTCCTGGGCGTAGCTCGAGGCCAGCTCGAGCGCCCGCTGGTGGATGCCGACCGCCTGGGCGGCGATCCCCAGCCGCGAGTGATCGAGCGTCGCCAGCGCGATCTTGAAACCCTGCCCTTCGGCGCCGAGCAGGCTGGCCGTCGGGATCCGGCAGTCGTCGAAGTGGAGCGGCGCGGTCAGCGAGGAGCGCAGGCCGAGCTTCTCCTCCGGCTTCCCCACCTCGAAGCCGGGCGCATTGGCGGGAACCACGAAGGCGCTGATTCCCCGCTTGCCCGCCGCAACGTCGGTCTTCGCCAGCACCACGAAATAGCGCGCCTCACCGGCGTTGGTGATCCAGGCCTTCTCGCCCGAAAGCACCCAGGAGTCGCCGTCGCGCCGCGCGGTCGTGCGCATCGAGCCCGCGTCGCTCCCCGAGCCCGGCTCGGTGAGCCCGAAG
This sequence comes from Acidobacteriota bacterium, assembly GCA_050258075.1. Classification (GTDB taxonomy): domain Bacteria; phylum Acidobacteriota; class Thermoanaerobaculia; order Multivoradales; family JAGPDF01; genus JBLMYC01. Next base: position 1,126 of record JBLMYC010000143.1, on the reverse strand, counting down.
CCGCCGATGCACTCGCCCGAGGCGAGCTCGCGCAGGACCGTGCGCCGCTGCTCCTCCGTCCCGTACCTCCAGATCGGCCAGCAGCAGACCGAGTTGGTGACGCTCATCGTGACGGCGAGCGACGGGCAGATGCGGGCGATCTCCTCGATCGCTACGACGTAGGAGAGCGGGTCCATCCCCGCGCCGCCGTAGGTCTCGGGGATCAGCATGCCGAGCAACCCCAGCTCCCCCATCTCGCGCAGGATGTCGCGCGGAAACTCGTGATTGCGGTCGCGCTCGCGCACCCCAGGGGCGATGCGCTCCTCGGCGAAGCGGCGGATCTGCTCGCGCAGGAGATCCTGCTCTTCCGAGAGCGCGAAGTCAGGACCCGGTTGGGAGGACAGCGCGAGGTCAGGAGTGAGGCTGGCAGGCATGGACGAATTCTAGCGTCTTGCGACGGCGAGGGAGGTGGGGTACTGTGCCGCGCAACATTCCGTTTCCAGCCGTCGACGCCGCGGGCGCGGCTGTGCCCCCGTGCGCCGACCGCAGAAAGGAGTACCCCATGAGACGCACCCTGCTGTTCGCCGTGGCCGTTCTCGTGCTGGCCGCCCCCATCTCCGCGGAATCCGTCCAGACCTTCGTCGGAAACACCACCGGCGGACCGACCTGGACCCGGCCGGACCAAGGCAATCCTCCCGTCGCGGGAACCCACTCTGGCGTCCACTACGCCGTGCAATCGTTCAAGCTGCTCGCGGCCTCGAGCTGCTACATCGTCAGCGCCCAGAGCTACGACGGCTTCATCGTCCTGTACTCGGGTGGCTTCAACCCGGCGAGCCCGCTGACGAACGCGGTCAGTGGTGACGACGACGGTGTGCTTGGCATCGGGACCTCTTACATCCCCAATGGCGGACCGTCCAGCCCCAGCACGCTGTCGCTCGCCGCCGGAACGTACTATTTGGTCACGACCAGCTACAGCTCGTCCGAGTTCGGCGCGTTCCAGAACACCATTCACTGCCAGGCGAACAGTCCGGTCGCAATCGACACGCCGGTGCTAGTACAGGGCTCGTGCGGCTTCTACATTGGACGCCCGCTCGAGGACACGGTGTGCCTGGGCAACCGCTTCCTGGTGGAAATCGTCGACGTCACC
>JBLMYC010000142.1:0-5481 GCA_050258075.1 Acidobacteriota bacterium | reverse complement strand
GCTCGAGTACGCGCTGGCCACGCTGCAGGCCGAAGCCGGGCCGCCGCCGCGCCAGGAGGAGGAGGAGGAGGCTCGCCGGGCGCCATGAGACGGTCGATCCTGCTCCTCGCGGCGTTGATCGCGGTGCCGGCCGCCGGCACCGCGGATTCGAATCGTTCCCACGTACTGCTGCGCTACGAGTGTGACAACGAGATCGCTCGGCGCGAGATCACTCTGTTCGGCAACGGCACCATCCGGGTGCGCGACGGCCTCAAGTCCGCACCGAGCATGACGCTCGGCGAGCTCGGCCCGGACGACCTCGCGGCGATCGTCGCGCGGCTGCGGGCCGAAGACCTCTCGGAGGTCGGCGTGCGCCAGCGCGGGGTGAGCGGCCCCTGGGTCGAGCGCTGCGTGATCGAGCTCGACGTCGGCAACCCGTCGGGCCGGCAAGCGTTCGGCTTCGGCCACTACGACAGCCTGCCGCTGCCGCTGGCGCACCTGCGGGATGTCGCCGAGGACCTCGCTTCGCGGGTCGACCCGAGCTCGCGCCTGGAGCATCTCTCGCCGGACTACGTGCCGCGACCGGGCGACATCCTGAAAAGAGTCGACGGGGTGCTGTACGAAATCATCGGCCCGACCGCGGACAAGCGGGGCCTCGAGCTGCAGGGAGTCTCGGCGCCTCTCACCCTGTTCATTCCCAAAGACGCTCTGAGCCGCGAGTTCGTCGCCCTCGTCGCCCGGCGCGGCCGCACCGGCGATCTGGTGCCGGTCGAGCCCGACACCGAGCCGTGAGCGGCCGGACACAGATCCGTCTGAGCGGCGGGGAGCTGCGCGGCCGGGTCCTGGTCGGCCCGCCCCGTGCCCGTCCGACCGAGGCGCGGGTGCGCGAGGCGCTGTTCTCGATCTGGCAGCACGTCGTCCGCGGTGCGCGCTTCCTCGACCTCTTCGCCGCCGGCGGCGCCGTCGGCCTCGAGGCGCTGAGCCGTGGCGCCGCGGAGGTCTGGATGATCGACAGCGATCCCCGGGCGGTGCGCTGCATCGAGGAGAACTGCCAGCGCCTGGAGGTGGACAACGCGCACTGGCAGCGCGTCTCGCTGCCCGGCGGGTTGTCCAGCCTGGCGGAGCGCGTCGGCGCCTTCGACCTGGTCTTCGCCGACCCGCCATATGCCTTCGCCGACTACGAGCGGCTGCTCGCTTCGAGCGCCGCACTGATGCGGGCGGATGGGGTCCTGGCGATCGAGCACTCGGCGCGCGGCCGCCTGCCGGAGCGGGTAGGAACCCTCGTCCGCACCGACGAGAGGCGCTGGGGCGAGACGGCGATCAGCTTCTACCGCCCGGCCGTGGAAGTTGTCGATCAGCCGCCGAGGTGAAAGGCGAGCTCTTCGAGATTGATGCGCAGGTCGACGTTCTTCACCCGTACTCCGGGCCGCGGCTCGAGGCGCTGCAGAGTGAAGTTCAGCACCGCCCGGATTCCGGCGTCGACGAGAGCGAGATAGCTCTCGCGCGCCGCGCTCGCCGGGACGGTCAGCACGCCGATCTCCGCGCCCGTCTCGCGCACCAGGCGATGGATCTCGTGCGGTGCGGCGATGACGAACGTTCCGACCCGCTTGCCGATCTTCTTCGGGTCCTGGTCCACACCCGCCACGACCACGAAAGGTCCGTGGTTGAAGCCCCAGTACTCGGCGAGGGCGCGCCCCAGATTGCCGATGCCGCAGATGACGATCGCATGGCGGCGCTCGAGGCCGAGCAGGCGACTGAGGCGCTGCGCGAGCTGCGACACGTCGTATCCCACGCCACGGATGCCGAACTCGCCGAACTGGGCGAGGTCCTTTCGGATCTGGGTCGCGGAGAGATGAAAGCGGTGCGCCAGCTCCTGAGAGGAGATCGTCGCGACGCGCTCCTCTTCGAGTTGGCGCAGCGAACGCAGGTAGATCGACAGCCGGTTGAGGGTGAGGGAGGAGACCTCCGGAGTGTTCGGCATGGCGAACGCGCTACGGACCGCAACTGCGCGGTCAGGACAGCCAGCTGAGCAGAGCCGACGGCCAGAGGCCGAGCAGCAGCGAGCCACCGGCGGCGACGAGTGCCGCCAAGCGGCCCCAGTTGTCGATCAGCAGTCCTTCCGGCGCGCGGACCTCGTCCTTCATGTACAGCACGTAGACCACCCGCAGGTAGTAGAAGACGCCGATCAGGCTGGCCAGCACGCCAACCACCGCCAGCCAGATCTGCTGATGTGACACGGCATGCACGAAGACCATGTACTTGCCGAGGAAGCCCAGGGTGGGAGGCAGCCCGCCGAGTGACAGCATGCAGATCGCCAGACAGGCCGCGAGGAACGGATAGCGGTAGCCCCAGCCGGAGAGGTCGGAGATCAGATGCTGCTCGCCGGGCCGAGTGTACAGCAGGCTGATCAGCACGAAGGCGCCGGCGTTCATCAGCGCGTAGGCCACCAGGTAGACCAGGATGGGCCGCCACGCGCTCGCGTCGAGCGACGCGAAGGCGATGAGCAGATAGCCCATGTGGGCGACGCCGGAGTACGCCAGCATGCGCTTGATGTCGCGCTGGACCAGCGCCAGCAGGTTGCCGCCGATCATCGATGCCACCGCCAGGCCGGCGACGAGCGCCGGCCAGCGGTGGGACAGGAATTCGGCGGCCGCGCTGCCGCTGGCCAGCATCAGCACGCGCGCCAGCACCGCCGCGCTGGCCGCCTTCGGCGCCACCGACAGGAAGGCGACGAACGGCGACGGAGCGCCCTGGTAGGTGTCAGGCGCCCAGGCGTGGAAGGGGATGACGCTCATCTTGAACGCGAAGCCGCAGAGCAGGAGCAGGAGACCGAGTGTCTCCAGCACCCCCGAGCCCCGCCCGGCGGCGAGCGCCGCGCCGATCGCCTCGAGCCGAGTCGAGCCGGTCTCGCCGTAGAGAAGCGCGATGCCCAGGAGGACGAACGAGCTGACGAAGGCCCCCATCAGGAAGTACTTGATCGCCGCTTCCGCGCCGACCGCGATGCGGCGGTTGTAGCCGGCCAGCGCATAGAGACAGATCGAGAGTAGCTCGAGCCCCAGGAAGATGGTCAGTAGCTCGGTCGCGCGCAGCATCAACATCAAGCCGCAGCAGCACCAGAGCAGGAGGGCGTGGTACTCACCGCGCAGGATCTTCTCGCGGCGCAGGTAGGACTCCGAGCCCAGGGTCGCCAGGATCGCCGCCAGGAGCACCACCGTCGCCAGAGCGCGGGACACGGCGGTCGACTCGATCAGGCCGCCGAAGCTCGGGCCGTTGGCGAGACCCCAGTCGAGCCAGGCGGCGCCGATCAGCCCGACCAGGGCCAGGGGTGTCGTCCACAGGCGGCGCAGCGCTGGCATGAACGCATCGAGCAGGAGAATCAGCGCACCTGCGCCGCACAGCCAGAGCTCCGGATAGACGCTGGCGAGATCGTTGGCCGAGATGGCGTACGAAGGGGTCAAGGCTTGGGCTCCTCGGCAACCTGGCCGGCGTCAGTCGCCAAGCCCCCAAAGGCCGCCGCCCGTCCGACGGCGGGCGGGCGCAGCCCCGGTGACGCCGCGGCAGGCTCGGCCAGACGCTGGGAGTAGGCCGCGAGGGTCGACGCGAGCGCCGGACGGCTCGGCGCCAGGAAGGTCTCCGGCGCGACGCCGATCCACAGCATCAGCACGCAGAGCGGGGCGAGGATGAGCTTCTCGCGGATGCTGAGATCGGCGAGCCCGCGGTTCTCCTCGTGGCGCAGCGGCCCCCACAGCGTCTCCTGGAGCATCTTCAGCAGATACAGGGCCGCAAGCACCACGCCGAAGGCGGCGGCGATCGCGAAGCCGCGCGTGGCGGCGCCGCGGCTGGCGTAGCTGCCGACCAGAATCAGGAACTCGCCGGCAAATCCGTTCAGGCCGGGCAGGCCGACCGAGGCGAGAGTGGCGAAGACCAGGAAGAAGGCGTACCAGGGCATGACCTTGGCGAGACCGCCGAACTGGGCCAGCTCCTTGGTGTGGCGACGCTCGTAGATCATCCCGACCAGCAGGAACAGGGCGCCGGTCGACAGGCCGTGGTTGATCATCTGCAGCAGCGCACCCTGCCAGGCGGTGAGGTCGAATGCCAGCAGGCCGAGCATCACGAAGCCGAGGTGGGCGACCGAGGAGTAGGCCACCAGCTTCTTCATGTCGGTCTGCACCCAGGCGACCAGCGCACCGTACAGGATGCCGACCAGCGCCAGCCCGGCGAGGAGCGGAGCGTACTTGGCGCTCGCTTGCGGGAACATCGGCAGCGCGAAGCGCAGGAAGCCGTACGTCCCCATCTTCAGCAGGATTCCGGCCAGGATCACGGAGCCGCCGGTGGGCGCCTCGACGTGGGCGTCGGGCAGCCAGGTGTGGAGCGGGAACATCGGCACCTTGATCGCGAAGGCGAGAGCGAACGCGCCGAACAGCAGCGCCTGCTCGCGCATCGGGATCTGCAGGCGCAGCAAGTCCTCGTACGCGAAGCTCCACGATCCCGCCAGGCCGTGGTACGTCCAGGCGAGCCACAGGATGCCGACCAGCATCAGCAGGCTGCCCGCCATGGTGAAGAGGAAGAATTTCACCGCGGCGTAGATGCGCCGCTGACCGCCCCAGATGCCGATCAGCAGATACATCGGGATCAGCATGACCTCCCAGAAGATGTAGAACAGGAAGAGGTCGAGCGCCAGCAGGGCGCCGAGGATGCCGGTCGTCAGCAGCAGGAGCGAGAGCGTGAAGCCGTGCCAGTGCTTTTCGATCCCCTTCCAGGAGCCGAGCAGCACCAGCGGCAGCAGGATGCCGGTGAGCACGACCAGCGGCATCGAAATGCCGTCCATGCCGAGGTCGTAACGGATGCCGTAGCTCGGGATCCAGTCGAGCGGCTTACCGTTCGCGGCGAGGTCGCGCACCGGCCCGGTCACCCAGGCGGCCGCGCTGTGGCCGCCGACGTACACCAGGATGAGCACGAGCTCGACCAGCGAGACGACGAGGCCGTAGATCTTCACCACCTTGTCGCCGGCGCGCGCCAGGAACAGCAGCGGCAGGCAGGCCAAGGCGGGGAAGAAGACCAGCCGGGTCAGCGAGTCGGCGAGCAGCAGATCGAGGAAGGCGTTCATGGCGGCACCGGCAGCCTAGTAGAGCAACCAGACGAACAGCAGCAGCACGCCGCCGAAGAAGTACAGGGCGTAGTTGCGCACGTTGCCGGTCGTGGTCAGCCGGCCGACGTCGCCGGTGATCTCGGTGAAGAACGCCGCCGTGTGCACCGCGCCGTCGATCAGGATGGTGTCGACCACCTTCCAGAACATGCGGGCGAGCCAGGCGAGCGGCCGGACGATGAATCGGTCGTAGATCTCGTCCACCCAGTACTTGTTTTCGAGCAGCCGCTGGACGGCCGGGAAGCGGCGCGCGAACGCCTCGTCACCGGCGAGGCCCTGGCCCTCGCCCCACAGCCGGCGCGCGATCAGGATGCCGATCACCGCCACCGCCACCGAGCCCAGGATCAAGCCCCACT